>CAYZNC010000208.1:0-2877 GCA_964478555.1 uncultured Bacteroidales bacterium
TTCAACCAAAGCCCGAAATACCATTCCAGCATCAGAACCTAAAGATATGCCTGCAATTACACCTTTTAGCATTTGGTTGGCATCGGGGGTGCGCCGTCCATTCATCCAATCGAGCGCCAATACGGACGATTCCGTTGGATCAACACCGGTGGCTCTTTCGGATAAATAGGGTATTAATTGGTTATCTATATTATCCAAAAGTGCCGATTTAGTCTTTGAATCTATCAGGGAAGAGGAATTAACCAAATCAATAAAAGGCGTAATGATTAGCTTTTTAAACCAGGCGTAAATATCGCCAAAACCAGATTGTCCGGCTTCCAGACCAATCATACCAGGTATTACAGAACCGTCAACCTGTCCGCAAATTCCCTGCACCAATTTATCCTTTACTTTGTCGGCCGGCGCAATAAGAATATCGCAGGTAGAAGTGCCCATAACCTTACAAAGATAATATGGTTCTATTTGAGCTCCCACAGCTCCGAGGTGAGCATCAAAAGCACCCACGCCCACCGCAACATTAGTGGTTAAACCCAATCGCTTAGCCCATTCTTCCGTAAGGTTGCCGATTTTTACATCTGCAGTATACGTTTTTTGAAAAAGCCGGTCGCGCAATCCTTTTAAAATCGGATCTAAGGCTACCAAATAACTTTCTTCAGGAAGACCGCCAAATGCATCAGCCCACATTGCTTTATGACCAGCTGCACACCGACTACGTAGTAATTGACCGGGCTGGGTTTTACCTGCCAGCAAAGCTGGTAGCCAGTCGCAATGTTCAACCCAGGAATACGCTTCCTGTCTTACTTTTTCATCCTCACGCAATACATGCAATATCTTGGCCCAAAACCATTCGGAAGAATAAACTCCTCCTTCAAATTTGGTATAATCAATGGCCCACTTTTTTGATAACAGGTTAATCTCATCCGCTTCTTTAACAGCGGTGTGATCCTTCCATAATACAAACATAGCATTAGGATTTTCACTGAACTGGGGTAACATTGAGAGCGGAGTGCCTGATTTATCCACAGCAACAGGCGTTGAACCAGTTGTATCAACTGATAAAGCTGTAATTTGAGCAGCTGTTCCTGTAGGTGCTTTTGATATAGCTTCCTTTATCGATTCTTCCAAACTCTCGATGTAATCCAACGGATGCTGACGAAACTGGTTCTTGGAGGGATTACAATACTTTCCTGCTTTCCAGCGTTTATATTCCGAAACTGCAGTGCCAACTATCTTACCGTTGCTAACATCTGCAATTACTACCCGTACTGAATCTGAACCGTAATCAACTCCTAATGTGTATTTTGCCATTGTTTATTTTTTTTGAATTTAATTAGTAATAAGTGATTAAAGCGAAAGAAATACTTCTTATGGTCACTTTTGTCCGTAATAAGCATCCTTACCGTGTTTACGGTTAAAATGTTTATCCAGTAAATATTGACTGATTGGCCCTTGCACATCCAGTTGTAAGGTTAATATCGCCATTTTAGCAACTTCTTCCAACACAACAGCATTGTAAACAGCTTTATCAGGCGTTGCCCCCCAAGTAAAAGGCCCATGATTGCCGACAAGAACAGCCGGCATATGAACAGGGTTAATATTTTTGAAGGTTTCCAAAATTACTGTTCCTGTTTCTTTTTCATAACCCCGGTCCACTTCCTCCTTGGTAAGAACTCGTGTACAGGGAACGTTTCCGTAAAAATGATCGGCATGAGTTGTACCGTAAGCTGGTATAGGCCGGCAAGCTTGTGCCCAGGCTACTGCATAGGTGGAATGGGTATGAACAATACCTCCGATATCGGGAAATGCTTTGTACAATTCGATATGTGTTAAAGTATCTGAGGATGGTTTCAGTCTCCCTTCCACAATTTTGTTGTCAAAGTCAACAACCACCATATCTTCCACTTTCATCATATCATAGGATACACCACTCGGTTTAATGACCACATAATTATTTTTCCGGTCGATACCGCTTACATTGCCCCATGTGTAGATAACAAGTTTTTGCTTTACCAATTCGAGATTAGCCTGAAATACCTGAAGTTTTAAGTTTTCAAACATATACAGAAATTATTATTGAGTTCATTTTCCGGGATTGATGAGAAAAGTAATCAATCCCGGAAATATGTAAAATGAATGGTTACATGAATTTAAGTGCATTATTTTGCATATAATACATATCGTTCCACCGCAATTCTTTCTTAAATTGAGGAATGCATGTGTCTTTATCGATCATAAGCAATTCTAATCCTGCCATTTCAGCAAAATCATAAATATATTCACTGGTAATTGCCTGACTAAATGCTGTATGGTGTGCCCCACCCGCATAAATCCATGCGGCCGCAGCCGTTGGAAGGTTGGGTAATGGTTTCCAGATAGCACGGGCTACAGGAAGTTTAGGTAATTTCTGATCAGGCATGATAACATCGACTTCATTGACAATAAGTCTTAATCTATTACCCATATCAACTATAGAAGCATTGAGTCCAAAACCTGCAGGTACATTGAACAAAAGTCTTGCAGGATCTTCTTTTCCTCCTATACCTAAAGGATGTGTTTCGAGAGAAGGTTTTCCACCTGCAATACTTTCACAAACTTCAAGCATGTGAGCTCCAAGCACGGCCATTCCGGATGGATTAAAGTGATAAGTATAATCTTCCATAAAAGAAGTTCCACCTTTCAATCCCTCGGCCATAACTTTCAACGCACGTACCAATGCAGAAGTTTTCCAGTCACCTTCAGCACCAAAACCGTACCCGGCAGCCATAAGACGTTGTACTGCCAATCCTGGTAACTGAGCAAGACCGTGTAAATCTTCGAAAGTGGTAGTAAATGCTTTAAAATTACCTATTGGTCAATTTTAAACTAAATCGATTGAAT
>CAYZNC010000208.1:2887-11304 GCA_964478555.1 uncultured Bacteroidales bacterium
TCATTCCTATTTCAATACGGGCTGCTTCAAGTAACGCATTATGTTTGGCTCCGCCTTTACGGAGAGCATCAGCAACGGTATATTTGCTTTCATATTCTTCTACAAGCTTTTTAATGTCGGCATCACTTACTTTGTTAACCCATGCTACCAGGTCCCCAACCCCAAATCCGCTTACGGAATAGCCTAAAGTTATTTGCGCAGCTACCTTGTCACCTTCGGTAACGGCCACCTCACGCATATTATCACCAAACCTTGCTACCTTTAAGTTTTGAGAGTCGTTCCATGCTGCAGCTGCACGGATCCAAATCGCAATTTTTTTCTGAACTTCATTGTCCTCCCAGTGACCCACAACCACTTTACGGTTAATGCGCAACCGCGACATAATAAAGCCATATTCACGATCGCCATGTGCAGCCTGATTGAGATTCATAAAATCCATATCAATGGTGTCCCATGGTAAATCACGGTTAAACTGAGTATGCAAATGTAAAATAGGCTTCTGAAGACATTTCAAACCTGCAATCCACATTTTGGCGGGAGAAAAGGTGTGCATCCAGGTTATAAGGCCTATACATTGCGCAGCAGAATTCGCTTCAATACAAAGACTTTTAATAGCCTCAGGCGTAATTAAAACAGGTTTGAATACAATTTGCACAGGTATTTCTGCGAAATCGTTAAGCGACTTTGCAATGACTTGGGAGTGTTGAGCTACTTGCTTTAAGGTTTCAGCTCCATACAAATGCTGGCTTCCCGTAACAAACCAAACTTCTAGGTTATTGAATACTTTCATTATAGATTGTTTTATTATTATTATAATTGATTTACTTGCCCTACATGTTATCACTCCAACTCCAGTCAGGAATCCTAAAAGATTCATAGTAATTCCTTATATAAATTCAGCTTGCATCTTACATCCGGAATTTGTACAATTTAGACTTGTGTTTTTATAAAGTAGCGAATTTAAGAAAAATGATAAATGATACAATCTTTTTCTTTTTTCGATCGTCAAAAATATGTCCTTAGCAAATACAACTGGTGGATTATTTGTCACAAATAGTGGACAAATTGGTAATAATGCAATCCTGTAGTTGAACAGATACGTTAAAAGTTATTCATTAAAAACACCTACCTTTGTCAGCAATCAAAACATATAATGTGGCAGAAATAGGAAAACTGAACAAATTGCGGGTTGTTAAGGAGCTTGAATTTGGGATTTATTTGGATGGTCAGGAGCTTGGAGAAATATTGATGCCTCGCAGGTACGTTCCTGAAAATTGCAAACCGGAGGATATGATAGCTGCTTTTATCTATTGCGATTCTGACGATAGAGTTATTGCTACCACAGAAAAGCCTTATGCATCAGCTGGCGAATTTGCATTGCTTGAGGTAGTTTCAGTAAATACTATTGGTGCCTTCCTGAACTGGGGATTACCTAAAGATTTACTGGTGCCTTATAGCGAACAAAAGCAAAAAATGGAGGAAGGAAAATCGTACATTGTATATGTTTATGTCGATCCGGATAGCAAGCGTATGGTTGCTTCAGCTAAACTGGATAAATTTTTAGATAACCTCCCTCCGGAGTATCAGGATGGACAGGAAGTTGACTTGCTTATATGTGGATCAACCGATATGGGTTACAAAGCCATTATTGAAAATATGCATTGGGGAATGCTTTATAAAAACGAAGTTTTTCAAGACCTGAGCAAAGGTCAAAAAATAAAAGGCTATATAAAAAAGATCAGGGAAGACGAAAAAATCGATCTTACCCTTCAAAAACAAGGTTATGAAAAGGTTGATGATTTATCGCAGGTAATTATCGACAAACTAAAGGAAAAAGGCGGGTTCATAGCAATCACCGATAAAAGTCCGGCAGAATTGATTTATCAGTTGTTTGGCGTAAGTAAAAAAACTTACAAAAAAGCGGTTGGTGCTCTTTATAAAGCGAGAATAGTTGCCATAGAAGATAATGGCATACGAATGATCGCCTCCCCACGGGAGAGCACCTAAAACTCGTTTACCCTTTAAAATAAAATATGGATTTGGATGAATTATTGCTACGAACACAAAACCTTCTTAAACTTACTTCGTACAAGGGTTATAGAAGCAGTTGTATAAAATGTTAAACAATTTTTATACTACAAATGAAGGTCATACGATAGTTTCTGAAATGTATATAGCAAAATAGAAAGTAATTGTCTATATTTATAATGAAAATTCCAAATCAGACCTAATGAAAGCAGACTTTACCAACCTCGGTGATCATGTGATTCCCATTGACCGGTTTCAGGATAAATGGCGTTTAATCGATGATTTATATGGTCCAATTTCTGATGAACACATTCAACAATTAAAACCACTTGATGTGGAAGCTTCCCGATTTATATGGGACTATCTGAGTATCACCAATCTTCACTACGATATACCTTTCAAAAAAGATTTTTTCCAAACCATAGATAAAGCAAAAGTGCTCGACGATAACATGCATGATATAAAAAAATGGCTTTATCACCGGGGTATTCCGTTTGAGAGGGAGGTCATCCTTTCCTGGCAACCCACTGATGCTATGATGATGCCTTGGAAACTGCTCATAAAGTATTTTGATCACTTCGGATCCTGCGATCTCACTGTTTTTGAACAAAGTCTCCAGTGGGCTATACTGTTTTATCACGAAGATGAAATTTATTTTGGTACGAAGAAAGAATTCAAGCCAAGTACTGAGTTTAACAATTACGATTTCATCTGGTAATTAGCGTTCTCAAAACTTGCAACCATTTCCAAAAACGGCACTCTTTGGATAAATACTTACAGCTTTAGTTGCCAATAGCTTATCTCAACGATTATGCACTTAAGTTTTCATATCCATTGAATTATCAATTCTACTTTAAAAATCTGCTTGTCATCGGATATTTTAATTTTATATTTACCCGGATACAACAATTCGAGTCGTCTTTTTACGTTCTCCAACCCCACTCCTCCAGGACGATCATGCTGACTTTCGACATACTGAAAATAATTATGACAATAAAAATGTAATACACTGTTCTTACATTGTAATTGAATATCTACAACCGGATAGATCCCTGCGTTAAACGAATATTTAAAGGCATTTTCTATAAAAGGAATTAACAACAAAGGTGCAATTCTAATGTCCTCACATCGATCAGGAAATGACACCCTTATATAATCAGGATTTTGAAACCGCAACTGCTGTAAATCAATATAATTTTTTATATAAACAATTTCATTTTGCAAGGATACAACATCCGTTTTGGTTTCATAAATCATGTAGCGCAGAATATCGGACAAGGTAATTAATGAATCGGAGGCGTTGTCCGGCATCGTATGGATAAGTAAATCGATGTTATTGAGTGAATTAAAAAGAAAGTGGGGATTAATTTGCGATTTTAGTAATTCCAACTCATTTTTGAGATTTCGGTTTTCCAATTCTACCCTTAATTGAATATGCGTAAACCAATTTTCAAATCCCCGCACCAAGCATCCACATTGAGCTAAAATAAATGACTCAGCTACGGGAGGAAGAATTATTTTCAAATTAAAAATGTTAAATTTTGCATTAACTAATTTATGCAATGGTATAAACATTAATGTTAATAAGATACTGACTAAAAGTGAGGATAGCAGATATTTTATGAACTGTCGTTTTTCAACAAACCTGATGAAATAAAAATAAAAAAGATAAAAAACGGATGCTGCACAAATTAAATTAATTGCTAAATGTGGTATCAGGTCTGGTAATGACGGCAAGCCACCTCCTCTCGGCACCAGACTCAACATTGCCGTGAACAATATAAATACAAACCAGAATATCGAATGAATAAAAAATTTTAAGGATAGCTTCATGTTTTAAATTACATGTTTTTTTTGGTGATCACATATTTCAATAAAATCATTTCGTACAAAGCTATAAATAAGATAGTATATGCAAAAGGATTATGCAACATTGTTACACAGCTCCCGTACCCGAAACCAAAAAATAGCCACGAATACACTAATATTTTTTATTCGTGCATTCGTGGCCATTTTATTTAATTTAAGTTGAACTATTTAAAAGTATTACGCTTTAGTTTTTCATGAACGACATAGTCTTGATCTCATCTATCAAAGCACTTTTTACATATTTTTCCGAATTTATGAGGATAAAAGTACCAGCACCGGAACCAGCCATCTTTTTCATTCTTTCGATGGCTACCTGGTTAACTCCAAACCCAAGGATAGAAAGCTTGATACCTTTTTGAGCGTTTTCCGAAATGTATTTTTGATAATATTCGTCGGTAAGACCTTTCTCTGAAAATTCACCATCTGTAGCTAGTATGATCTGGTTATTCCCACTTTTGATGAATCGCTTGTTAGCCAAGTCATATGCCATATTCAAACCCTTAACGCCCTGAGTTGATCCTCTCGGTATAAGTTCCTGCACTATAGCCGTTATTTTCTCTTTTTCATTGCCTGGAAGCCCTGGCAATACAACTTTTGCTTCACTGGCGTAGGTAATAATGGTCACATAATCTATCGGTCTGAGAATCATAATCAAGTTATTGATAGATTGTTGCAAGAGTGTAAATTTACTCTGACTTTTCATAGAACTGGAAACATCGAGCAACAACACAATATTATTGGCGGCATATTTATCTTCCGGCAATTCGGATGATGTAACAGATGGATTTTTCGGATCAACTGCACTTGCAGCAGTAACGGGAAGGTTTTCTCTTATTACTTGTTTTGGTGTCAGCTCAATAACAACATTAGGCTGTGTTTTGGGAAGAAAAAACTCACCATCGTATGGTTCAAAACCGTTTACTTTACCATTCACATTGTAAAGACCAATGGGCAATTCTTCCAAAGCCTTACCGGTCTTATCCATTTTAAGACTAACCGGGTTGTTAGCATTCTTATTACGAATAAAAGTCATTACAGCCAAAGGAACAGGAGCCTGAGTAAGCTTGTTTATGACCATAATATTCCTTAAATTAAGATTATTAATGTTTGGGAAACATTCCTGTATCGAAATACAGGTACCTTTGAGTTTAACAACCTGCGGATCCGTATCAACATTGGTAAAAATGCGCATCTCCTCATTAAATTCTCCTATATCTCTTGCTTCATAATAAATGGAGATAATTCCTTTTTCTCCGGGCTGAAAGAACTTTCGCTCAAAATTCACCTTTACATTAGGGCCCTTCTCTACCAGCAAAATAGCTAGTCGTTGGTCACTGGTATTGGTAAATTCTATTGTTTTGGCTGGGTAAATAATAAAGGCAATTCGTCCGAAATCAACGGTGGTAATGGATAGCTTTAAGGCAGTTTGCGCGTACCCTTGCACAAAAAATAGACATGACAACACAAAAACAAGAAATCGTTTTCCGGAATAATTGGCTTTAAAATTCATTGCTCATCGATTTAGGTCATCTTAAAGTTAAAAAATATAAATACAATTACCAATTTATAAATACAGTCGTAAGTCAATAGTCATAAGTCGTAAGTATCTTTGAAATTTATACCTTTGCAGATCCAAAAGGAACATACATGGCAAAGGGTAATCCATTTGATTTATTAGATTTAAACTTTCGGAGGTCGCGACCATTCCGAACGCTGCTTCGAATATTTAAACCGGAGCAGAAAAATGTTATTGCTGCCCTTGTAGTTTTAACCATTAAACACTCTCCTGCCCTATTTCTGCCTGTTATCATTGGAAATGTTATCAATGCCGTAATTGCGCATGGCCCTAATACCTTCCACAACATCTTGCTGAATTCCATTTTTATCATGGTATTGCTGGTGCAAAATATTTTTACACATACCTTATTTGTTAAATATCTGAGCAAGGCCAACCGCTCAGTTGAACACAACCTGAGATATGCCCTGATTAAGCGGATGCAGGAACTATCCATTTCGTTTCACGACAATTTCGAATCGGGCAGACTGCAAACAAAAGTTCTGCGTGATGCCGAATCTATCGAAATTCTTTCCCGGCAGCTTGCCAACGGAGTCTTCATTGGAATACTTAATGTGCTATTTGCAATTGTAGCCACTGTGCTTTACGACTGGCTTGTAGCCATGTTTTTTCTGCTCACCATTCCCATGGCTATAATAATTACAAAGTTTTTCCAAAAACGAATGGCAGCAACCAACCAGGAATACAGGATACAATTAGAAACCATGTCGGCACGCGTTAACGAAATGGTACTAATGATCCCAATTGCTAGGGCTCACAGCGTTGAAGATGCCGAAATAAAACAGATGGGTAAGCAACTGCAAAAGGTTAAAGAAAAAGGGATGAAACTGGATGTGCTTAATGCCGTATTCGGAGCTTCTTCCTGGGTGAGCTTCCAAACATTTCAGTTTGTTTGTTTGCTGGTTACCGCTTATATGGCGTATAAGGGTCGTATTGCCGTAGGTTATGTGGTGATGTTTCAAGGCTTTTTCTCAATGATTATCAATTCCGTGAATACAATCATCACTATTTTGCCTGAAGTGAACAGAGGGTTAGACTCTATTCATTCCCTGGGAGAGATTCTGGAGTGCCCCGATATTGAACTAAATGAAGGAAGAAAAAAACTGGAGACGGTGCATGGTCATTTTCATTTCGAGGCTTTGAGTTTTGGGTATAATGAGGAATCGCACGCCCTTATCGATTTTTCACTGGAGGTAAAACCGGGCGAAAGCATAGCCGTGATAGGCGAATCGGGTTCAGGCAAATCAACATTAATGAATCTGATCATAGGATACAGAAGGCCAACCTCTGGGACTATATGGCTGGATGGTAACAACACCCGGGAAATTGATTTTCGTACTTATCGCAGATTTTTGGCCGTAGTGCCTCAAAATATTGTCCTTTTCTCAGGTTCTGTGAGGCAAAATATTTTATATGGCATTGAAAGCGCTGATATTCCTGAGGAAAAACTTCTGGAAATTGTAAGAATGGCTAAGCTCGACGAATTAATAGCGCAATTACCGGATGGATTGGAGACGCTGATAGGCGAACGCGGCGACAAGCTTTCGGGCGGACAAAAGCAAAGGATAGCCATCGCTCGGGCATTAATCCGTGATCCCAAAGTAATCATCTTTGATGAAGCCACTTCCGCACTTGATGTAGAATCAGAAAAGTACATACAGGATTCCATGGTTGAACTGATCAAAGGTCGCACAACTTTTATCGTAGCTCACCGGCTTTCGACCATCCGAAAAGCGGACAGGATTGTAGTTCTAAAGAAAGGGCGGATAGTTGAAACCGGAAACCACGCTGATTTAATCGAAAAAAATGGTGTTTACGCGAAAATGGTGGCCATGCAGATGGCAAATTAAGCGTTAATTTGGCATGCTGATTATAGTGTATCTATTTAATAACGTGCAAGATATACCGAGGAGATACGAATTAACAACATAAGTTGAACGAAAGTATTTTTATCTGATTAATCAACATACCAATAATTAGTTAACCAATAAACTTTGAAATTACTTATGGTTTAAATTGGGTATGGGTATCCTCTTAATGTATTGTAGGGATTTATGAGTTCCCGCATATTGCCTTGCCCCGCTTCGTATTCATAATTAATATTAGTTGTTGTATCGCCTAAAGCACTTGTAGAATAATCAACAACCACATATTTGTTTAATAATCCATGTGAATCGTATTCAAATAGTTCCTTTTCGGATATTTCATCATAAGTTTTAGATATCACCTGGTTTAATAATCCATTCGAATAGTAATAATTCCAAACAAAACCACGAATTAGATAACCTTGTATTTTATAACTTATCGCCATGTCCTGGATTAAACCGTTTTCATAAATTAGCTCTCTTTTTTCGTAAAAAGAATCGGTATTGGCATATTCATATCCCTCCATAAGCATGGGTTGATTGTTGGTATAATTGATTGATACCTTATGCATTAAAGTACTACCCAAATATTCGCCTACTGTTTTTATTTGATCTCCTTCGTAGATAAATGAGGTTTGCAAGTATGCTTCGACATAATTAGTGATATGACCGGCATTGTCCAATGTCAAATATTCGTTATATCCGTATACGTTGGTCAAACTTATCTCACCTGATGAATAATTAATTTTGTATGCATACTGACCGAAGCCATCATCTGAGATTATGGAATCAATCCGTTCATTATTGTATATGTAATTGTTCTTTCCTACAATAGCCCCGTTACTTTTTGCCGTTGCACTTTTTAATCTGAAATTCACTGTGGGGTTATAAGGTTTAAAGACAACAGGAGAGTCTTGTTTGTCCTTTCTGCACGCAAATAATAGTGACATAATTGCAATTGCAGTGGCTACCAGCGTAAAATTCATTCTTTTCATATTCATTAATTATGGACGGATTTGTTGAATTACTTTAAAATATAAATATACGTTTTCTCGTGGTAATTTGATTCAAAACATGTC
>CAYZNC010000209.1:0-11304 GCA_964478555.1 uncultured Bacteroidales bacterium
AAATTTTTCAAAGACTTTTTTTATTCATTTTTACACAGCCTCTTTAGGAGAGGGGTTGGGGTGAGGCAATTCATTAATCAGCAACTATCTTTCAACTATGTTAAAATTCTACACCGCCTCACTATTAACAGTCTTTTCATTTAATGCATTTGCTCAATCCGAAGATACGATTAAGATTAAAACCGTTGAATTAAACGAGATAGTGATCAAAGGGAATACTGCTGATAAGACAGCTCCTATAAGCTATTATAATATTCCCGCCTTTGAAATTAAGCAACACAATTTCGGACAGGAACCTTCTTTTATACTAGCACAAACACCTTCTATTACTATGCATTCGGATGCTGGCAGTTATTGGGGATATTCATACATCAGGTTAAGAGGAATTGATCAAACGCGCATCAACATGACATTGAACGGTGTGCCTTTAAATGAGCCCGAAGATCAGGGCGTTTATTTTTCAAATTATCCCGATTTTTTCCAGACCTTGCGAAATATTCAGATTCAGCGAGGTACTGGCATGAGTAAAAATGGAACATCCAGCTTTGCAGGTAGTATGATTTTTGAATCTGAAGCTCCGGAAGAAAAATCCGGAGGCTCTGTGAAAGTGGGGGTTGGTTCATTTGGTTCGAAAAGAATCACCGGAGCATATCAAACCGGTAACCATAACGGATTGTCAGCTATGGTGCGCGAATCGATAGGGTCCTCCTATGGTTATAAAGTTCACTCAGGAAATACTGCCTGTTCTTTTTTTCTCAATTCCACGTTTCATAAAAAATCGCACTTATTAAAATTGATTGCATTTGCCGGTAATCAGCGTAATCAGCTCGCATGGCTCGGAGTGCCAATGGATACGATAAAGAAAAATCCCCGCTTTAATCAGAGCTCAGACGAAAACGATAATTTCACACAGGCACATCTGCAACTGCATTATCAATATGCATCCCAAGGGTCCCAATTTAATACCTGTGTATATTATAATTATTTAAAAGGTAATTATGACTTTGATTTAAATAATTTCCTGGATTTACCCCGCAACAACGAAATGTACAATTATGCCCTGAAGTCTAATTTCTTAGGTTGGTTCTCAAATTACACAAAAACAATAAATAATCTTACGCTTTCTGCAGGAATTCATCTCAATCAATATACGAGAGAACATATTGGAACAGAACGCACACTTGGATGGCTATACACAAATACCGGTTATAAAAATGAATTATCCGGTTTTCTGCGAGCTTCTCACAAATTTGGAAAGCTTAACCTCTATGGAGATATTCAATATCGCCACGCTGATTTTGAATATCACGGCGATCACCAGTTACCCTCCCTTAACTGGAACTTTATAAATTATACCACAGGCATTAATTACCAGGTAACAGAAAAATTAAATTTTTACTACTCCTTTGGGAAAACCAACCGCGAGCCCACTCGCAATGATATTTTCATGGGAAATGATAATTTGATAACCGATAGCCTGGGAAATTCTTTGTATGCGTTAATCAAACCAGAGAAGGCTTTAGATCATGAGGTTGGCATGAGGTTTACAACAAACAAAATGCTGGCTGGTATCAATTTTTATTATATTTCATTTAAAAATGAGATTGCACTGAACGGGGAAATAGGCCCTACCGGATTACCCTTACATAGCAATTCGGCCAGAAGTTACCGAAGTGGGTTGGAAATTGATTTCAAATATAAATTGGATAACGGATTATCTATATCCACAAATGCCTCATTCTCCAACAATCGAATCAAAGATTCGGGAAGTAATCTGAAGCCTATTCTTTCTCCAGCAGTCATCATTAATCCTGAAATAGGTTATCATTTTAAAAATATAATGGTTGGTCTGTCTTGCCGCTATCAGGGTAAAGCCTATATCGATTATGGTAACGCTTATACCATACCTGCATTTTTCATCATGGGCTATCACATAAACTATACTTACAAATGGCTAATGATATACGCAGCCATCAACAATTTAACGAACAGGCAATATTTTGCGAATGGCAATTTGGATATTAACAACAGACCTGTTTACTTTGTACAAGCACCCATAAACTATTTCGGAGGAATAACATGCACTTTCTAGACTTTTTTAATGTCAGCGTCACCTTTTTCAAGGTATTTGGCTATAATATAAGCTATATAGAATTTACAGGCACTATATTTGGACTCATATCCGTTTGGTTAGCTACAAAAGCCAACATATATACATGGCCCACCGGGATCGTGAATCAGGCTGCATTTTTCCTGTTGTTTTACCAGGTACAGCTTTATGCCGATATGTTCCTGCAGGTTTATTTTACCTATGTTTGCATCTATGGATGGATATTTTGGCGAAGCAAGAAAAAGACTCCGGAACATATCATCGGTTATATAAAAAATAAAGGCAGGCTCATTTTATTATTCTCCATGCTTGTAGCTATTGTCGTTTTGGGAATTGTTTCGATCCACCTCCCCCGCTATTTTCCGCAGGTTTTTACCAAACCCCCGGCTTATCCATTTACCGATGCATTCATAACAGTTTTTAGCGTTTCCGCTGTATTACTAATGGCCCGCAAAAAGGTTGATGCCTGGTTTCTGTGGATTATTGTTGATATTACAAGCATCTACGTTTATTCACTAAAAGGTGTGATGTTTGTTACATGTGAATATATTGTTTTTTTAATGATGGGCTTTTTCGGGCTATACAATTGGATAAGACTTTATAACAATGCAAAACGGCTTGGTTCTGGGCAAGTTTATGCCGCTACATAACGGACATTTGGCACTTATTGATTTTGCCCTTAAACAATGTGAAAAACTTTATATCCTGGTTTGTGCCAATGATAGTATTGAACCAATACCGGGACTATTGCGGCTGCAGTGGGTACAACAAACTTTCGGCCAACATCCCAACATCGAGATATGTTATACAGCGGAGAAAATACCCTATACCTCATATTCTTCAAGGCATATATCAAAACTGTGGGCCACATTTATTAAAAGCAAATTTCCCGATTTATCCGTCTTCATTTCCTCCGAAAAATATGGAAATTATGTAGCAGAATATTTGGGAATCAGACACCAAATATTTGATGAAGCCCGCATGATAATACCGGTTTCCGCTACTCAGATCAGAGAAAAGCCATTAACTTACTGGAATTTTATTCCTCAGGCCGTAAAGCCTTTCTTTGTCAAAAAAATTTGCATCTGTGGTACGGAATCAACAGGTAAATCGATATTAACCGAAAAATTGGCGACCTCTTTTAATACCTGCTTTGTTCCGGAAATGGCAAGAGAAATCCCAAAGAAATCCGAAGACTTTACCGTTGAAGACCTTTATGAAGTAGCCAGACTGCAGGCACAGGAAATAAACCGTAAAGTTGAAGCGGCCCATAAAATTATTTTTTGCGATACAGGACTGGATGCAACGAAAGTTTACGGATCTTACTTCTTTGGCGCGACCCCGCAATTCGAGTATTGGATAGAAGAAGCCAACCAATTTGATTTATACCTGTTACTTTCCGGTGATGTACCCTATGTGCAGGATGGAACACGCCTGCCTGAAAACAAAAGGAATGAGATGCACCATTTACATTATCAACATCTGAAATCGAAAGATATACACCTGGAAATTATCACAGGCGACTGGGAACAACGATTTAACCAAGCAAAAGATTTGGCTATGAAGAATATTATAAACCGGTTCTGAACATTGTAATAATATTTTGTATATTTATTTGCTAAATCTATAATTTGAAAGAAACCGAGACCTGTCAGAGTTCTGAAGAGCTCGTCCGACTTTCGGCGGAACCTGACAGAGTCGAATAAGTATGATTGTTGTTTTTAAATCTGCCAGGTCAAAAAGGACTCTGGCAGGTTGGCTTCGAAGGCACCTGCCTGTGAGACCTTAATTTAGTAATTTTTGAATTTTGAACAATATTTCTAATCTTTAGGTTTCAGAAATCTAATATTAATAACAAACCATGAAAATAATATCCTGCAACAGAACTTATGCAAACCAAATATTAGAGATTTTCAATGATGCTATTTTGAACTCAACCGCTTTATATGACTACAAACCACGAACCATGGATAATATGGCAAGTTGGTTTGATTTGAAAGAAAAAAATAAGTTCCCGGTGATTGGCCTGGTTGATGACCAGAACAATTTGCTTGGATTTGGCAGTTATGGAACGTTTAGAGGGTGGCCGGCCTATAAGTACACCGTTGAACATTCGTTGTATGTCAACAAAAACCATAGAGGAAAAGGACTGGGTAAAATAATACTTGCGGAAATAATTAAAAATGCAACTAAACAGGATTATCATTGCTTAATCGCAGGAATTGATTCGACCAATGAAGTGAGCATCAAACTGCACAAAGCGTTGAAATTTGAATTTTGCGGAAGAATAAAACATGCAGGCTATAAATTTGCAAACTGGTTAGATCTCGATTTTTACGAATTGCTATTAACGACCCCATTGGAACCTAATGAGGAATTGTAATACAAAATTATTATTTATTAGATTAAATTTGATATTTTATTTTTAAATCCAAACTAAACTAAAAAAATTATGGACACACTGGACGCAAATGTTATGGACATCGATAATAATGGAATCGATGTAACTGACGCTAAGAAAATCTTTAAATTAAGTATCAATAAATTTATTATTTTATCGATCGTAACATTAGGGTTCTATGATATTTGGTGGATTTATAAATCATGGCGTTTCTTTCAGGATTTGGAAAAATCAGATATAATGCCGGCAATGAGAACAATATTCGGAATTTTCTTTATAATTCCACTATTCGATAAAATAAACAAACTCGCCCAAAAACATGGGTACGAACACTCATATGCCTCAACGGCATTATTCATTGGATATTTGGTTGTTAGTCTTCTCTCATACCTGCCAAAACCATTTTACTTACTCACCCTTTTTTCATTTTTATTTATAATTCCTCCCATGAAGGCATTGAATTTTGCAATGGATCATTGTGAAGGCTTTACCGCGACTGAACAACAATCCTTTAATGGACGACAGATTTTTCTTTTGATCATTGGAGGCGTATGTTGGGGACTAATATTGTTCGGATTGTTTCAATGAAAATTTATTGCAACACCAGTATTTAAAATAATTTATAATAAGCCTTCTATAAAGCATATAGTTCTCTAAAATAATTTTAATATGAAAAACATTGTTCTAACCCTGGTAGATGCTATTAACAGCGCTAATGTAGACGAATTACTAAAGGTGTTAACGGATGACCATGTATTTATTGATTCTCAGGACCATAAAATGACAGGCAAAAATACCTTAAGAGAAGCATGGACAGGATATTTTGCTTTATTTCCGGATTATAAAATTGAAATTAACGAGTTTTTCGAAAAGGATGCTTTAATTTGCATGTTTGGATATGCCAGTGGAACTTATAAAAATCTGCATAACAAACAAAATAGCAATTACTGGAAGATTCCTGCCGCATGGAAAGCAATTATAAAGGACGGTAAAATAAAGCAGTGGCAGGTTTACGCCGATAATATTATGGTGATGGATATTATCAACAGGAACAAGTAAAAGCGGACACTTTTTATAAAATTCAAATGAAAACCTAAAAAAACAAAACTATGGAAATACTTAAAACATTTGGAAAATTGAAGATTTTGATCATCGGTATTGCCTTATTAAATTTAGTTTCATGTAAACAAACTTCACACGAGAAAGCTATGAATCCATCAGGTTTTTTAATCAAACGTGGCGTTAACTTAAGCCATTGGTTGTCACAAGATTTTAACTGGGAGCCCAAATACTCATACATTAACAAAAGTGACATCAAATTTATCGAAAGCATTGGTTACGACCATGTAAGAATTCCGATTGACGAAAAGGAGTTGTGGGATGATAATGGTAAGCCTGTTGTTAAAGCTTTCGAGTGTCTTACCAATTGCCTTGATTGGTGCGCAAAATACAACCTCAGGGCAATTGTTGATCTGCACATCGTTAAGGCTCATTATTTTAATGCTGCAAATGAAGGAGCCGTAAACACTTTATGGGTGGATTCCGCAGCACAGAAGAACTTTATCAATCTTTGGATACAGCTATCGGACAAACTTCACAGTTACCCCGAATCCATGGTGGCGTACGAAATTTTAAATGAGGCCGTAGCTCCAGATCATGATGATTGGAATAAACTGATGAATAAAGCTTTTGCCGCTATTCGTAAGCTAGAGCCCAATCGTGTAATTGTTGTTGGGGCAAATATGTGGCAAATAGCTCCGAATCTCCAATACTTAAAACTTCCCGAAGGAGATAAGAATATCATACTGAGTTTCCACACTTACTCTCCATTGGCTTTAACCCACCATATGGCTAACTGGTTGCCAATGAAAGACTATAAAGGACCTGTTCATTATCCGGGACAGATTATTACAAATGAAGATTATGCAAAATATATTGATGTAACCAATGCCGCTATCGTTTTCCAAGCGTCCGATGCAAGAGAAATATTCAATAAACAACGTTTGATTGAGGTCTTCAAAGGGGGACTTGAGTTTGCAAAGTCTAAGAACCTTCAGCTTTACTGCGGAGAATTTGGCTGCTTACCAACCATAGAAAGAAAAGACCGGCTTCAATTTTATACCGATCAGATTGCTGCTTTCGATGAAAATAATATTGCCTGGTGTAATTGGGAATACAAAGGCGATTTCGGAATTTACTTTTTCGATTCAAAGAATACAAAATCACTTCAGCCCGATTTCGAACTTATTCATATCTTGCTGAAAGATAAAAAGTTATAATGTTTTGGCTTTTAAACCCACAGGGTTTTGAAAACCCTGTGGGTGGGGGCCAACGCACGAACAAAACTCACCACATCACGATGATAAAGTTACTACCTGTCGCTATTTGTGCATTTGCCATGATATTATTTCCCATTCACTGTTGGTCGCAAAATACTACTTCCAAAGCTGATACAGAATCCCAAATAATAGAGGTCAATAGAATAACCACGGACATTCGGCTGGAAAAACTTTTAAAGCTTTATAAATTACTAAATGAATGTGAAAACGATTTCTCTCATTATTAAGTTTCACCATCGAATCAATAATTTTATAACCAATAACCAATCAATATGGAAAAAATAATTGCC
Source organism: uncultured Bacteroidales bacterium (assembly GCA_964478555.1). Classification (GTDB taxonomy): domain Bacteria; phylum Bacteroidota; class Bacteroidia; order Bacteroidales; family JAAUTT01; genus JAAUTT01. The sequence goes on from CAYZNC010000209.1 coordinate 7,141, forward strand.
TGTTGCGGGCTAAACTGTGCTTCTTGCGATGCAAGAATAGCAACCATTGCAAACGATAATGCACTACGTGCTAAAACAGCAGAAAAATGGAAAGTGCAACATAATGCAGCGAACCTTACACCCGAAATGATCAATTGCACCGGATGCCGGGAAGCAGGTGTTAAATTCTCGCATTGTGCTCAGTGTGAAATAAGAAATTGTGCAACTTCGAAAAATTTTCAAACGTGCGCCGATTGCAAGGATTTGGAAAGCTGCCCCATCATTAAAAATTTGCATCAATATGTGCCGGAGGCATTAAAAAATCTTCAGTCGTTAAATTAATTACAGTAGTAATTCAGTGATACACCCGGAACGCATTAAAAATAAACGACATGATAAAATGCTAAAATGTATGCAAATATAGAACTGGTACAGTATAATAATGATAGGAAAATACCGTTTTTTTCATTCTGATTTAAATTAGCCCCATAGAAATAGTGGATTCTAATGTAACCAATCGATCTTATGAAAAAGAAAAAAATATCAATTTTACTCTGCATTGTTTTTTGTGGAGTTGTTAATAATTGTTTACGATCGCAAAGTAACGTTTCTCTGAACAAATATTTGCCACAATCCAGCATTGATCTGATTACACCGTATGTTTCAGCATTCCCTGACCATACCCAAATATCAATTGCGTTTCTGCATGATCACAACGTATCTTTTGCGGGACTGATAAAGACTCAAAATTCAATCGTTTACAGCGACAATAAAGATTCTGTTTTCGAGATAGGTTCCCTTACCAAATTATTTACATCCGATATTCTTTCGGACTTGGTTTGTCATCATATCGTCAATTTAGATGATGCCATCACTTCCACATTACCCTATTCGTTAAAACAATCGGGAAAAAATGGTGGCTTAATTACTTTGAAAACATTGGCAAATCACACCTCAGGGCTCCCCAGAATGCCGGATAACTACAAAGTAGCATACGATACAGCTTCATTGCGGGACTATTTGCAAAATAACTTAAATTTAAATTCCGTACCCGGTAAAAATTATCTGTATTCAAATTTGGGAGGCGGGTTACTTGGTTATTTACTGGAACTAAAAACCCACAAATCATATGAAGAATTGCTGAATGAAAAGATCTTTTTAAAATATCACTTGAACTCTACTTCATCTGAAATCAATAAAGTGAAAAAAAAGGTTGTATTGGGTCGCGATTCATCCGGCAATATTATTCCAAACTGGATCCCGAATATTTTAAAAGCTTCTGCGGGTATTTTATCCAACACAGCAGATTTATCAAAATATGTAATGGCAAATTTTTCAAACGATACCATTCTATCATTGCAACGACGGCCAACCTATATCAGTGAGAATATGGATTTGGCTTTAGGATGGCATATAACCAAGTTTGGAGGAAACTGTAATTGGTATACTCATGATGGAGGAATGGATGGATATAGCTCATCCGTATTTATGGATTTAAATACAAAATGTGCCGTCATTATTTTGTCAAATGTATCCTGTGATCACCCTGAAGCGAAAAATATAGATAAAATGTGTTATGCATTATCGAAACAAGCATACATATCAGAAACAAGGAACACCCCCGATGCTCCTTTTCTCGAAACGGCATTAGCAAAAGGTTGGGGAACAAACAAAAATGATAGTATCAAGCATATTTGTAAATCTGACACCACTATTCATGGCGTTTGGCAGAAACAGATCGGAAGCCAAATGGTAACAAGAACGTTTATGCCGGATAATAAAGTACAAAGTGATTTTTTTGGCGATGATGAAATTGATGTGTGGGGATATTATCAACTGAAAGATAAACAAATTACATTTTCAGATATCGGTGGTACTGCATGTAATACACCACCAGGTGTCTACAACTATAGTATCATTAATAATCAACTGAGTTTTACACCTGTCGATGATCATTGTGATGGAAGAAGAAACGGGCTATCAGGGGTATGGATTAGGGAAAAATGAAAAAAAGGCACCACTTAGGAACATTGAAAGAAAAAGGCACCAATAGAGTAGAGTGGGAAAGTTTTGAACTTTCCCACTCTACTCTACTGTTTCAAAAAAAAGAAAAATTATATCTTACCCCTTCTTCAACCCGATATCATTGGCTGCCACCCATAAAGCGACATCCTGTTTGGTCAGTGCCGCAGCCATCAGATCGGGGAATTTATCAGGCGTGCAGGCAAACACCGGAATTCCCAGATTGGATAGGAACTGAGCATTGCTATGATCATAACACGGAGCTCCACCATCATTTAAAGCCAGCAGCACAATTAACTGAGCCCCGCTTTGCACAATTGAGGCTGCCCTTTTTCGCATCTCCTTCTCATCACCCCCTTCGTATAAATCAGTGATGAGCACCACAACAGTATCGGCAGGCTTGGTGATGATTTGCTGACAATAAGTTAAAGCCTGTTCTATATCTGTGCCACCTCCCAGTTGAACCCCAAAAAGCAAGTCAACCGGATCTTTCAAATCGTCTGTTAAATCGGCTACAGCCGTATCAAACACAACCATCTTTGTTTGAATAGCTGGAATAGACGCCATCACAGAGCCAAAAATACCTGAATAAATAACCGACGTTCCCATCGAACCGCTCTGATCGATGCACAAAACAACATCCTTCATGGCCTTTCGCTTTCTGCCATAGCCAATCCTTATTTCAGGAATGATGGTTTTATATTCGGGCTGGTAATATTTCAGGTTCTTTTCAATGGTCGACCGCCAGTCAATTTCGTTGTGTTTGGGCCTGCGGTTTTTGGTGGAGCGATTGAGTGCGCCCGTCACTGCCTGGTGCATGGGAGCCGCTAGCTTTTGCAAAAGATCGTCCACGACCCTTTTCACTACCTGCCGGGCAGTATCTTTTGTCTTTTCAGGTATCGCGTGACTTAAGGTCATTAACGTAGCCACCAGGTGAATATCAGGCTCAACGGATTCGAGCATCTCCTTTTCCAGAAGCAACGAATTCAGATTCAGCCTTTTGATAGCGTCCTGTTGCATTACCTTAACTACTGTACTGGGAAAGAACTCACGAATATCGCCCAGCCATCGGTTAACATTGGGAGCAGAACTACCCAACCCCGCCTTTCTCTCGCTGTCGTAAAGCGCTTCTAAAGCAGAATCCATCTTCAAATCCAAATCTGCAAGCGGATAGTTGGTACCATCATTCTGATGCCCACCTAAAATTAACCGCCATTTCCGTAAGGTACTGTCATCCATAGTTTTTGTTTTGAAACACATAACTTTTTTTTGAAACACATAGGAACATAGGACACATAGGCTTTTCATACCCTTGTTCCCTAAGTCTTTTATTTTTTTTCTAGGTTCCCTATGTTCCTATGTGGTGCATGCATTTATTCATCCGGTAAATTTCTAAACAAATCATTCACAAATGTTTTCTGACCATATTTAAACAAGTTAACACAATTAAAATTTAGTAAAAGACCTTTGGAAACATGTAATAATTTCATATATGTGAATAATTGGGCTTCATGAATTGGAATAATGCTTTCAACAGCTTTTATTTCAATGACCAGAGCCTTCTCAATCAGAAAATCACATCGTAACTCAGCTGAAACTTCCAAGCCTTTATAATCAATTGGCACACACAATTCACTTTGAAATTGTATTTTCCTTTCCATCAATTCTTTTAAAAGACATTTATGGTACACACTCTCAAGCAAACCCGGACCAATATATTTATGAACCTCAATGGCTGCGCCAATTACATTATAAGTCAGGTCTTCTAAATATTTTTTTGTAATCATTTATGTTTTTTTTTAAACACATAACTTTTTTTTTGAACACATAGGAACATAGGACACATAGGTTTTTCACTCCCTATCTTACTTAGGTCTTTTATTTTTTTTTCTATGTTCCCTATGTTCCTATGTGGTGCATTTCTTTCTTTTCTATGCCCTATGTTGTGCATGTATTTTTCAACCCCAACATCCTCCCCACGACCCCCACAATCCTCTCAGCCCTCTCATAATCAAAGTTTTCCTGAGTAGCCACCATCTTATGTGCTCCAGTGGTCATCCCCTTGGCCTTCTCCCCTATTTTCCGGCGTTCGACCTGGGTAAATTCCGAAAAGGTTCTTCGCAAAACCGGCAGTAACTCCGTGAAGTTCTCTTCCAAAATGGT
>CAYZNC010000210.1:0-11303 GCA_964478555.1 uncultured Bacteroidales bacterium
CGAGAACCGTTAGATCAGAAGACGTAAGAAGGTCAAGACCTGATGAACGTACCAGAGGTAATCGCACAGACGATCAACGTCATGGTAACACGCAACAAATTCAACAAAATAATCAGCCTTACGATAACAATAATCATAGAGACCAGCATCCGGCTGAAAATAATGTAAGAACACAACCTTCGCAGAATGCAAATCCTTCGCAAAATAACAATCAAAGGGAACAGCAAACACGTACGGATCAAAATAATAATCATGTGAACCAGCCGGTACAACAAAATAATACCTCCCCCACTGACAACAGGCGTCAGCCAGAAACCAGAAGGGAACAACAACCTGCTCAGCAAAATACCAATCCTCCTGAAAAGCGGGAACATACGGCTCAGCCGCAGCAACAACAGCAACTACAACAACAACAAACTCATACTGCTCAACCACAGCCACAGCAGCAACAACAGCAGAAGCAACAACCTCAACAGCAGCAGCAACAACAAACTCGTACTGCTCAACCACAGCAACAACAGCAACAGCCACAGCAGCAAACTCGTACTGCTCAACCACAACAACAGCAACGCAGTGCAAAACAAGCAGAAAGAAAAGAGCAGAAAGCCAAGGCTGATGAAAAAAAGAAAGAAGAAGAAGATAAAAGGAGAAACTAAACCTTCATAAAGGATAAACAAAACAAAAAACTGCCCGAGATGAAAACTCCGGCAGTTTTTTGTTTTGAGAGACTATAACTCCCAGAACCGAGCCTGCAATTTAAGAATTAGTCGTCCTACTTGTCAGATAAGCAATTAACGAATACAATGCACCAATGATAAGGACATAAAATACAAAGTTGATAAGGGTATCGCTCGCTGAATGTGATTTGCCGTCGATATGTATAAAAATATAAACGGTACAAACAAATCCAATCAATAACAACATCCAACCCATGAGCGACGTTGGTATAAAAAATACTCCATTTCGTCTAAACCAAGGCAATTTCATAGTATTAGTTTTATTACATTTATTTTTCAATGATCTTTATCTCAATTCACAAGAAAGTACATTAGTAAAATAAACAACGATAAAATAATAATTAACAAATGAATAAAAATTGTTTTTAAACCTACAGCACTTTTTTTTGTTATGATGCTTATGTTTGCTAAAAAATTAACCATGAATTTACCTGAAACTAACCTTTACAAAAGAGCCTATTATCTAAGTCTTTTCACCATTTTCTACAACATAGTGGAAGGCATGGTTTCCATAATTTTAGGCTACGAGGACGAAACCCTTACTTTATTTGGCTTTGGAGCTGATAGCTTCATAGAAGTATTGTCAGGCATAGGAATTGCTATTATGATATTACGCATTCAACGTAACCATGAAAGCGCTAAAAGCAAATTTGAAATTACCGCCTTGAAAATTACCGGCACAGCATTTTACCTGCTTTCTGCGGGGTTATTGGTGGGCATCGCAATAAACCTCCTGAACCATCGTAAACCTGAAACCACTTTCTGGGGAGTAATTATTTCTATAATATCTATTGCCGTAATGTACTGGCTTTATAAGGCCAAAAAAAGAACCGGAAAACTGTTAAACTCCCAACCTATTATGTCGGATGCCAATTGCACAATGATTTGTATTTATATGTCGGTGGTTCTTTTGATATCCAGCCTTATATACCAGCTCACCGGATTTATCTATGCCGATGCTATTGGTACTGCAGGGTTAATATATTTTTCTGTTTCCGAAGGCAAAGAAGCCTTTGAAAAAGCTAAAGGAAAGAGTTGCGATTGTTGTGACTAAAAAATCGTAGGCTGCGCGATTGACATTAAGAAGTTGCAGAAAGCAGGCTGCTAATTTCTAGAAAAATCCGGGGTGAAACCTCTACAAGGTTTTAAAAAATGATTTTGAGATTTTTACTACAATTATGGAACTTCTACGAAGTTCAAATTACCTTGTAGAGGTTGCACAAAATCAGAACTTAACAGCCTGAACATTTAGGGCATTGGAGTCGATTCAGGGCTTTTTTGAACAGCCCTTTTAAATGCCATCGAAGCTTAAAAAACAAAGCCACGAATTCGTGTATTCGTGGCTTTTTATGAGTTAATAAGATTTATTTACAAAAATTTAAATCCACTTTACAAAGTTGAAATCCTGCCGATGGGGCAACTCCGGGTTTTTAGGATAAATACGAATACCAAAATCGAAAGCCCCTGTTTTTGTAGGCACAATATTAACGGTATAGGTAGCTATTTTACCCTTCAGGTCTACTAATTTAAATTCCTGGGTATGAATGAGCTTAATCTGGTTTTCAGCGGTTACCATTTCTGCAATTACAATTTCTACGCCTATATCATTGGGTGAAAGTTCGTTCAAATCCAATACCACTTCGCCTATATAATTCTTACCAAGCATAATAGGCTCCTTGGATACATCGGGAGATTTCACTGAAATTACTTCTATACTTTCCCAACCCCGGTAAACTTTTTTCTTCCATGACGAAAGGTCTTTTGCAAGCTGATATTCATTTTCTTTCATCCTTTTCGAACGTTCGAACAGCCTTTCGTAATAATTTTCCTGATAATCCCGAAGCATACGCTTTGTAGTAAAACTTGAGGCCACTTTGGCAATCGAGTTTTTAATATACCGTATCCAGCCGGTAGGAATGTCATCGTCATCGCGGAAATAGAACAAAGGAGCAACTTCGTTCTCAAGCAAGCTGTAAATCATTTCAGCATCAAGCTCGTCCTGGAAATCGTTATTGTCATACGTACTTTCTTCGGGTAATGCCCAACCTGCGTTGTGATAATAACCTTCAGCCCACCAACCATCGAGTACACTAAAATGAAGCCCCCCGTTCATTACAGCCTTTTCGCCACTGGTACCGGAAGCTTCCAAAGGCCGCGTTGGTGTGTTAAGCCAAACGTCAACCCCTTGTACCAATTGCCGGGCAAGTTCCATATCGTAATTTTGGAGGAAAAGTATCTTACCAATAAATTCGGGTCTGCGCGACACTTCAATAATCATTTTAATCAAATCCTGACCAGCTTTATCAGCAGGGTGAGCTTTTCCTGCAAAAAGGAACTGAACCGGCATTCCGGGATTATTTACAATGCGCTCCAACCTGCCAAGATCCTTAAACAACAGGTGAGCACGTTTATAGGTGGCAAAACGCCGGGCAAAGCCGATGGTAAGTGTATATTTATTAAGCTTATCAGCAATTTCAACAATATGTTTAGGGTTTTCATACCTTTTTATGGACGATTCCCTCATACGGTCTTTAATATAATCTATTAATTTACGCCGTTGATTGTTCCTTATCTTCCAAATTTCCTTATCGGCAATTTCATAAATTTTAGCCCATAACTCTTTTTTCAGCTGGTTGTGAATAAAATCATGGCCAAAATAAGTTTCGTACAATTGTCGCCATTCTTTAGCAGTCCATGTTGGATAGTGTACACCATTAGTGACATATCCGAGATATAACTCCTCGGTAATATACCCAGGCCACATTTTACTAAAAATTTCTTTACTTACCTGCCCGTGAATCCGGCTTACACCGTTTACTTCCTGGGAAAGATTAGCAGCTAAGACGCTCATTGAGAAACGCTCTCCTGAATCATTGACATTTATTTTCCCGAGGCCCAAAAATTGCGACCATGAAATATTTAAACGGTCAGGATAATGCGACATGTACATGCGCATCGTATTTTCTTCAAATGCATCGTGTCCGGCAGGCACCGGAGTGTGTGTTGTAAATATGGTTGAAGCTCTAACAATTTCCAATGCTTCTGGGAATGTGAGCTTTTTATACTGAATAAAATTATGAAGGCGTTCCAGTCCAATAAATGCAGCATGGCCTTCATTACAATGAAATACATCAGCGTCAATACCCATTGCATAAAGGGCTCTGATTCCTCCTACACCGAGCAACAATTCCTGCTTAAACCTGTTATCCCAGTCGCCGCCATATAAATGGTGGGTAATGCTTCTATCCTGCTGTGCATTGTCCTCGTAATCGGTATCGAGCAGGTATAATTCAATGCGTCCGACATCAACTCGCCAGACACGAGCATATAATGTTCTCCCGGGTAAGACAATAGAAATTGAGATCCAGTTTCCTTCCGCATCACGCACCGGTATAGCTGGCGTTTTCGAAAAGTGTTGCGTTTCGGATACGGCCATTTGATCGCCGTTTACAGATATCACCTGTTTAAAATAGCCATATTTATATAAAAGCCCGATACCTATCAAATGTACATTGGAGTCGGAGGCTTCTTTCAGATAATCTCCTGCAAGCACACCCAAACCACCTGAATATATTTTAAGTGAACTATGCAAACCATATTCCATGCTAAAATAAGCAATTACGGGAGAAATCCGATTTTGCTTCTCATTCATATAAGATATAAATTGGGCATGAACGTTGTTAAGTTTTTCCAGAAATTGTTTGTCCGACTCGAGTTTAAGCAAGCGGTTGTATGAAATCATTTCAAGAAATACAATTGGATTTTTTTCGCTTTCTGACCAAATGGTTGGATCAATTGACTCAAATAGCTCTTCTGCCTCATAATTCCAGCACCACCACAGATTTTTTGATATATCTTCAAGTGCTACAAGGCGTTCAGGGATATTTTTTTGCACTAACAACCTTTTCCATTTTGGCTGCGATACAAGAGCGGATTTATCTACGTGAAGAATTTGTTCGGTTTCTTCAATTTCCACGAGTTGTCCGGATCGCTCACCTGCTTTCCGCATGGCCATATCATATGCGGTCACATAGTAGGAAATAAAGTTTTTCCACAGGGCAATTTTTGAAAGTTCGAAAGCCTTTGCCCTTAGGCTCTCGGTTTGCTCGGTACTCATTCCCGAAAATTCGAGAATACGTTCTGTAATTTGGTCTACCACACTGATATCATTGTCGTCATCTCTGTCAATAATGGTGATGGCATCTTTATCAACGCCAGGTTCGTGACGTACCCACAGGCCAAAGCCAGCTAAAGAGGTAGTAATAGTAGGAACACTAAAAGCAACGCTTTCAAGCGGAGTATATCCCCATGGTTCGTAATAGGATGGAAAAACAGAAAGATCAAAACCAGAAAGAACCTGATAGTAAGGGATGTCAAAAATACCATCCGATCCATTGAGGTAGCACGGCACAAAAAAGATAAATACATGCTGGCCAGGTTCGTTCGTTAAACCCACATTTTTTATATTCTTTATAATAGGATCGAAGTCAACATCGTGCAAATTATGAGTAAGTATCTTCTCTCCTGTATTTGAAGTTTCGACCTTGTTCAGGATATTTTGTAAATCCTTACGAGGCCCATAGTGGTTAGCAGGAATGCAAATAAAAGCGAGAATGGGATGCTTCATTTTCGAAGATTTGTTTACCTTCCCCAATGAATCTATAAAAAGGTCGATGCCTTTATTCTTATATTCGTATCTTCCACCAATACCAACAATAAGTGACTTATCGTCAAATTTAAGATTAGTAAGGGCTCCTGCAGTCTCAATAAGTTTATTACGCGCTATGGTTCTCCAGTTAAGAGCTTCATCACCTTTTGGAACAAAAGAATCTTCAAAACCATTGGGTGTAATAATATCAACATTTTGATCAAGGAATTGTGCACACTCCCGTGAAGTGATTTCACTAACCGTGGTAAAACTATCTGCATTTTTAGCGGACAGTTTTTCGAGTGATTGCTTTGCAACTACATTGAATTCCGAAGCAATAACATCGCCACTATATTGATTGAGTTTTCCGTATAAAGGTAATTGATTACCTGCAATAGAACGTCCCACAACAGTAGCATGTGTAGTAAAGACTGTTGCTATCTGGGGCATAAAATGTTTCAAATAGAGAACACCAGTTCCAGTCATCCATTCATGGAATTGGGCCACCACTTTATCGCGTATACTTAAATGAAAATGGGTAAAACTTTCAATTACTTTTCCGGCCGCATACCCAAAAAGAGCAGGCTCAATATAATCCCATTGTCCGGCAAGTGAGTCGAGTTTATATAATTCCCAAAACTTTTTAAAGATATTGTCTTTTTGAGGAACGAAATTCATGAAATCGACGATAATTACAATTGGATTTCCGGCAATGTTCCACCGGCCAATTTTAAGGCCAAGCCCTTCTTCGGCGGCATAACCACGCCATGATTTAAACAATTGACTGTCTTCCTGAAATTCGGGATTTTGCTTTGTATCCCGCCAAACATCGGGTCCAATGAGTATATAATTGCCTTTTAATTTCTCTACTAAGGTTAAAGCTTTGGTTGAAATGACGGTATGAATTCCCCCAACTTTATTACATACTTCCCAGCTTGTTTCGAACAAGTAATCCACATTCTCAACATTCATATCCATAATGCGCAATTAATTACATTTTGTAAACTTCGGTTAATCTGCTTTCAGATTATTTTTCTAAATCACTAGTTATCTTTTTTTTTTCGCTGCTAGAAGATGAACTATTTTTTTTTGAAGTTTTTGTTTTTTTGGGGGGTAAATTTTTAGGGGTTATTTCTTTGGTTAACTGAGCCTGATATTGGGCCAGTAAATTATCTTTTTCGTCCAGCAAACGCAACAGATCATCAACATTAGGTGTATTTTTCGCTTTATTCTCCGCTGCTCTGTGAACTCTTAATGTAAAGTCGCTTAGTACATTCATGAAATTGATGAATGCATCGTAGGGTGAGTCAAAAGGATTGACGTAGGAATAGGTTGGACGGTCAGAAAAGAACTTTGTTGACATATAATAAAAATGATCGGAAGATTGAAGATATTTCCAGTCTATCAGTAATTTAGGATCCTGGCAATCTTTAATTGCATCACAAAGCTTATATAGTTTACTAAATGCTTCTTTTTGAAGATCATTTCCCAGCCATGCGGTTATATCACGTTCTTCATCGGCCCAGGAAATAGGAGATGGCACACTTACAGATGCTATCGGCTGTTGATTTCTTACAATTTCTGAAGGCGTGCTAAAAGAATAATCCGTCATTTTGAAAACGGTGGTAGGCAGATGCCTCAGAAAATCGAAAATACCGGATTCACGTGGCTGACGTCCTCCAAAAGTTTCATAATCAATAAAAATATTAATGTTTTCTTCTTTTTTATCGATGATATTAAGCCAGTTTGCAAATTTTTCGGTAGTGAGTGGATATTGGTTCCAGTGATGATTTGAAAAGCGAAACGACAGGTCGTCACTTAGTTTAAAATTCCTGAGCAGTAGTTTCAACCTTGGGTTAAGCGCATTACAATAAAGATAATTCGGGCTTTTCCAACCAAGAATTTGTTTTGCTCCTTCGGTTATCATCCCTTCAAAACCCATGTTAGCTACATCGGCACCAATCTGATCTGAATAGATTAACTCGGTATTCCGGAAAACCGTAGGATTCTGACCGAAGAACTTATTTATCTTTTCACGATGTGCATTTACTTGTTTTTCAAATTCATCATAATTTGCCAACGAAACCAGTGAATGAGAATCTGTTTCGCACAAAAATTCAACCGAACCTGTAGATGCCAGCTTTTTGAAGCTTTCAAGCACTTCAGGTGCATACAATTCAAACTGGTCAAGAACAGGACCTGAAATGGAGAATGCTACTTTAAAATTACCCTTATGTTGTTTTATAGCCTCCAACAATATATGGTTAGCCCTCAGATAAGACTGGTCGGATACCCGCCTCAGAATAGATTCGTTTGAATAATCGTCATAATAATAATGATCTTTACCGATGTCAAAAAACCTGTAACGTTTCAACCTAAATGGCTGATGAATTTGAAAATACAAACAAATCGTCCTCATGTTCCGCTTCTTTTTTAATTATTAATAACATGCCATCCGCAAATAATTGCCTATTTGCATGATCTATCCATCTTCTATTAAATTGTTTCTAAAAATTCTCAAATCCTGCTTAAGCAAATACCGAATCGTACACCTCTTTTACCTTTAAGGCAGAGTTTTCCCATTTCAAGCCCTCTACTTCACTTTTTCCATGAGAAGTAAACATTTTATCGAGTGCTGAATAGTTTAAAATGCCATAAATCGCATCTGCCATGGCGTCTACATCCCAAAAATCGACCTTTATGGCATGATTAAGTACCTCGGCAACTCCCGATTGGTTTGAAATAATCACAGGTACGTTCGATTGCATAGCTTCCAAAGGAGAAATGCCAAATGGTTCTGATACGGAAGGCATCACATACACATCACTCATGTAATACATTCTAAATACATCGTCGCCATTCAAAAAACCGGTAAAGTGAAATTTATCCGTAATTTTGAGCTGAGCTGCCCTGGCAATCATTTTATTGAGCATGTCGCCGTTACCAGCCATAACAAAACGAACGTTGTCCATTCGCTGTAAGACTTTATGAGCAACTTCTACAAAGTATTCAGGGCCTTTTTGCATTGTCACACGTCCAAGGAAAGTAACAATTTTTTCATCAAACCCCTTACGCACATCGAGGTTCTCTTTCACTGCAATAGGTTCAACAGCATTATAAACAGTAAATACTTTTAAAGGATCAATGCCATATTTTTCTATCACTATGTTCCTGGTAAAATTGCTCACCGTAATAACCCTGTCGGCCTCCTGCATTCCTTGTCTTTCAATTTCGTATACACCGGGATTAACCACGCCTCCACTTCTATCAAAATCCGTTGCATGCACATGCACTACCAAAGGTTTACCAGAAATACTTTTAGCAGCCATTCCTGCCGGGTATGTTAACCAATCGTGGGCATGAATAATATCGAATTCAAGTTCACTCCCCAATACTGAAGCGACAACTGCATAATTAGCAATTTCCTGAAAAAGGTTCGGACCGTATTCACCTGAAAATTCAATAAGTCCTTTATCATTGGTTTTTACGTATCTGCTAGTTTTTCCTACACTTACCTCATAAGCTTTTTGATATTCCTCAGGCGATAAATAGGGTATTAAATTTATCCCAACCTCTAATATGTTAAGCGGGTTTTTAAATCCTTTCACCCTGATATTTTTTTTCACCATAGGTACCTGATTGGCACCTACTAAGCGTACAGAATTTTCTTCGTCACCAAATACCTTAGGCACTACAAATGTTACCTCGAGATCCGGAATCTTGGATAATCCTTTAGTGAGTCCATAGCAAGCAGTTCCTAACCCCCCAGATATGTGAGGGGGAAATTCCCATCCGAACATTAATACCTTCATATTTTCCTTATTTTAAGTTATTTTATTCTACCATTTTAAACATTTGAAGAAGAGCGGAAACACTCCATGCCTGGGAAATTGCTCCTTTGGCCTGATGTGGTGGATCGCCGTTATATATTTCGGCAATTGTTCCTATTCCATATATTGTCATTTCTTCCTCAAACCCAGCTAATAACTTTTTAACATGTGAAACACCCGATTGTTTGTGAAGCATCAAATATGCTCTACAATAATGTTCCAGTAACCAGGGCCATACGGTGCCCTGGTGATAAGCTTTGTCCCTTTTCTCCTGGGATCCTTCATAGATCCCCTGGTAAATTGGATTTTTGGGGGAAAGCGTTCGTAAACCTCTGGGTGTTAATAATTCACCAGTTACAAGATCAATGATCTTTTTTTTCATCTCAGTATTCAAAGGACTGAATTCCAAGGAAGCTGCAATAACCATATTGGGACGTACATCCCAATTCTTTTTATCTTCAAAGACAAAATCAGCCAAATATCCTTTGTCATTATCCCAAAAGGTATTTATGAATGAGTTACTTATTTTCTCTGGCAACGCTTGCCATGCGTTTATAAATTTTTTATCATCCGATTTTTTTGCTAGTTCCAACGTAAAAACGATAGCATTATACCACAAAGCATTAATTTCAACCTGATAACCGGTACGTGGAGTAACAGGTACCCCATATACTACGGCATCCATCCACGTAAGTGCCTTACCCGGTGCTCCGGCAAATATAAGGCTGTTATCTTGCATTTTTATATTGAAGGAAAGCCCGCTGATAAATCCATTCAGAATATCCTTCATGTACTTACCGTACTGCTTCCATATTTCCTCGTATTTGCCTGAAAATTCGGCATACTGCTGCAATGTCCAAAAAAACCAAAGGGGAGCATCTACGGAGTTAAAAGCAGGATTGGTTTCGTTCCCCATATTCGGAAATAATCCGCCTTTTATGCGGCTCACCATAGTATCTACAACTGCAAGGAAAGTTTCTTCATCATCCTTGGCAAGTGTTAAACCAGGTAGGGCAATGAACGTATCTCTTCCCCAGGTCCCAAACCACGGATAACCGGCAATCACCTCAGCTTTATCACCTTTTCTAACAATCAACTGTTCTGCAGCATTGAATAAACAATTTTTATAACTGTCGCGTGGTGTCCTTTTCGAAAACTCATTACTAAATTTCTTTTTAAATGAAGCTGGCTCATCGCCCTTCAGGGAAGCTGAAAATATAATGCTTTCACCCTTCTTTATATGAGCTTCAAAATAACCCGGCACAAACAAATCTTCCTTATAATCATAGCCACGTTCCATTTCTCTCATATACTCAATGCTATAGTACCAATCAGGTACCTGCACAAATTCAACATCTTTGGAGAACTGCATGTATAAACTAGGAAATCCCGGGTACAATTTTGACTTAATGCCATTAGGTACTTTGGTAACTTTAGTATTAGCTACCATATTAGCATGCGTTAACGTATGAATATTACGAAATGCAAGAAAAGGTCTAAAACGTATCTTTGTGGGAGAATGAGCTTCTTCCAGTGTATATTTAATAAGAATTTGTTCCTCCTGATCAATTAAAAGACTTTCCTTTTTGAGCACAACGCCCCCAACCCTATAAGTCACTACAGGAATAACATCTGCCTCAAAATCCTGAACATATTTATGCCCTTTGGGATAATATTTATCACCCTGGAATTTATGAATCCCCAGGTTAAATTCGCTTTCATGTTGAATCACAGTTTCATCAAAACTTGAAAGGAATACAAACCTTTCCCTTTCAAATTTGTCGACGGGACAAATTAGCAATCCATGATATTTTCTGGTATTACATCCGATAATAGTTGAACAGGAGTATGACCCTCCCCGGTTAGTTCGCAAAATTTCCCTGTTAAGAGAGTACTCCAGGTTAATTAATTGCGAGCTATCAAATTTTAAATATGACATAGATTAAAGACTTATATAAAAATTTAAACAAACTATGCTCTGAACGTTTTCATCCACCATTTTACATGCACACTAAGGTAAAAAAATATAAGGGAATATCCCAATCTATTTTTAACATAAAATATTGAAATAAAAAATAGCTATATTGC
>CAYZNC010000211.1:0-11279 GCA_964478555.1 uncultured Bacteroidales bacterium
CCATCGCCTAGTGCATACCCAATTTTTTCTTTCAAACGTAATTTTTCCAAGGGGTTTAGTTTTTAGATGGTTAAATTAAAAATATGATTTTCTCTTTACGGGTTCTTTCGTATACCTCGCGGCTGAACAAAAATAACTGTGCGGGTTTGTGCGACACTCCTTTTTGTTTTTCCTTAAGAGGGACTATATAAGGCAATTGGTTTACTTTTTTTCTGAAGTTACGTTTATCCATAGGGAAACCAAGCAAAGATTCGAACAACTTTTGCATTTGAGTTAATGTAAACTTGTCTGGTAGTAATTCAAACGCTATAGGTTCTGTTTTTACTTTATTTTGCAGGGCTTCCAGGGCTTTATAGAATATTTGTTTGTGGTCGAATGCCATTTCCATTTCGGGGATCGTATCGATAGGAAACCACTGTATTTTTTTGTCCTTTGAAGTAAGGGTGACTTTGGTATTGTCAATCAACGAAAAATAACCTACGGTAATGATTCTTTCTGCAAAACCTTGATTTATATGCTTAAGCCAAATTTGCTCTTTTTCACCGGAAACTCTGTTGGTATTCCCAAAAGTGTAAAATTGTTCGAGGTAGATATTATCGAGTCCCGTGAGGTCTTTTAGTATTCTTCCGGTAGCATTATCAAGATCTTCGTCTTCAAATATATGATAGCCGGTTAAGGTGTGATCTTTGATAAGAGATTTTCCGGTATCGTCGATTAATTCCCTTTCAACTAACAGTACATTAAGTCTTTCAAAATCAAATCCGAAAATTACACAATCAACCGAAATGTTCGGTAAAATTTTGTGGTAAATCATTATAAATTAGGTTTTTAAAATTTGATAAAGGCTTAGTGTACTTTTTATACTATGCAAATATATATTTTTCGTTTGAACTACCAATAAGAATTGGTTTTTAAAGTTTGGATGTGAATTAGTATTAATTTTATGCTTTAATTCATTGTACCATGATGTCCAAAATATTTCCCTGGAAAACCTTGATGTGGGTTACCATTTTTGCCACCGCCATGGGATTTCTTGAAACCTCCGTAGTAGTGTATCTACGAGCATTGTTGTATCCGCACGGTTTTACTTTCCCTTTTGTTTCTATTCCTCCAACATTGGCAGTTACAGAGATTTTGCGTGAAGCAGCCACCATGATTATGCTATTAGGAGCCGCAGTGCTTGCCGGTAGAAATGCTACTACCAGGTTTGCCTGGTTTTTGTATGCTTTTGCAATCTGGGATATTTTTTATTATGTTTTTTTGAAATTGTTGCTTAACTGGCCGGAATCGTGGATGACCTGGGATATTTTGTTCCTTATTCCTTTGGCATGGATAGGTCCCGTAATTTCTCCAGTCATTATCTCTATTACCATGATCATTTTTGCGGCAATGATTATTCACTTCGATGCTCACCATGCTCATAAAACCAATATTAAGCTCAACTTTAAGGAATTGACTTTACTCGTTGCAGGTTCTGTTATTTTGATTGTGGCTTTTACCTGGGACTACGGGGCATTTATTCTTGAGCATTATAGGTTAAGTGCAGTTTTCGCAGTTCCTTCAGCGGATTTGATGGCACTTTCGTTTCAATATATCCCACGAACCTTCAACTGGATCTTGTTTTGGCTTGCGGAGATCATAATTTTAGGGGGTATTGGAATGTTTTGGAAAAGAATGAAAAAAGTACTGAGTACTAAGTAAAAAGTACAAAGAAAAAAGTAAAAAATAAAAAACAATTTCGACGCTTTGTACTCAGTACTTTGTACTCGGTACTCAGTACTTCTGCTTTCAGATCCTCGGAAACATAGGAGCTTTCTGTCTTTTCTTTTCTCCTGCCAATTTATGCAACTCGTCGGATTTAACGAAAATTTTTTCTTTGCTTGATTCGGATAGCCTAATCATACTGCGGGCTACATCTATGGAGTGAATGCCTTTGTATTTTGCCAGCGGGCCAAACATGAAGATCCCAAATACCCTCATTACCACGTTAGCTATCTTTTCACCAAACCTGAATTCGACCCGGTGGCCGATAAGAAAGGAAGGTTGTACGAATTTTAAATTTCCATGGTAAACTTCTTGCACTTTTTGTTCCATTTCACCCTTGGTACGCAAATAAAAATTGGAAGCGTGTGCATTAGCTCCAATGGAAGAAACGATGATAAGATTAGGTACGTGTATCGATTCTGCTATGGCTGCTATTTTTACAGGTAAATCAAGATCTACTTTTTTAAATGCTTCCTGGCTTCCGGCTTTTTTGATAGTGGTGCCTATACAGCAGAAAAACACATCGGAAGTGAGATGAGAAGCGAGGTCTTTAAGATTGTTGAAGTCCTTAATAACAATCTGTTCTAACTTTGGATGTGCAATTGGCAATGTGTTTCGAACCACTGCTTTTATTTTTAGGTAAGGGATACTTTCCAGTAATTCGAATATTAGCTCTTTTCCCACTAATCCAGTGGCTCCAAATACAGTTGCGGTTTGATTCATGTTTTTTCATTTAACAGTTCTGCAAAGATAATGAATTGTGTGAAATCCCGGCAGTGGTTGTGTTATTAGACTATTAGGTTGTTAGGCTATTAAACTGTAGGCTGTTAGCTTTTGGCTATTTGCTGTGGGCCGCTCTTGATAAACTTACTTAGTACTTAGTACTCAGTACTCAGTACTTCTTTTAAATACCCAGCAACAACTTATCTGGTTCGCTACCATTAAACAAAAGCTTTACCGGATCTTCTATGAATTGCTTTACATGTACCAAAAAGCTCACAGAGTCTTTGCCATCGATGATGCGATGGTCATACGAAAGCGCAACGTACATCATAGGTGCTATTTCCACTTTACCATTTACCGCAATAGGTCGTTCTACAATGTTGTGCATACCTAGAATGGCTGATTGCGGGGGATTGATTATTGGGGTTGAAAGCAACGAACCAAACACACCGCCATTGGTAATGGTAAAAGTTCCACCTGTCATTTCATCAATGCTTATGCGACTGGATCTGGCCTTATCTGCAAGAATGGCTATGCCGTGCTCGATATCTGCCATTGACATTGCGTCTACATTTCGAAGTACAGGTGCCATGAGTCCTTTATCAGATTGCACGGCAATTGCAATGTCGTAATAATTGGGTGTTACTATTTCGTCGCCATCAATCATCGAATTTACATTCGGATGAAGTTTTAAAGCTTGCACCACTGCCTTAGTAAAGAAAGACATGAATCCGATTTTGATGCCATGTTTTGCTTCAAATTGTGACTGGTATTTTTTTCGAAGCGCAATCACTGCACTCATGTTAATTTCGTTAAAAGTGGTCAACATGGCAGTTTGATTTTTTACCGCCACCAGTCTTTCACTTAATTTTTTCCGGAGTGGAGTCATCTTTTTCCGATCCTCGGTACGAACCACATTCGTGGTAACAATGGATGATTGATGATTTTTTCTGAAGTCAACCACTGCTTCTACTTCTTTTTTACCTATACGCTTCAGTCCTTCGATAATATCTTCCACCGATAGCCCTTCATCCTCCATTATTTTTTGAGCAACCGGGGATATTTTAACCTTCTCCGGCTCCTTAATATTTACTGTTGAAGGCTGAATACTGGTTGTTGCCTGGGTGCTTTGGGTAAATTTCTGTTCAGTGGCTGTTTTTGGTTTATCGCTTTTCACTTCCTGAGGTTTAGTGCTAACCTCCACAGAAGAGGCTTCAGTTTCTTTAGTTACTTTCTTCTCTGTATTAGTGACGGGTTTTTTAACAGAAGTATCGATTGAACAAGCAATGGCACCTATTTTAGCAGTTTCTCCGGCAGCTATTAAAATTTTTATTTGTCCACTGTCACCTGCAATAAGTGATAGCGTGGCTTTGTCGGATTCAATTTCTGCTAATTCCTGATCTCTTTCAACATAATCACCATCGTTAACAAGCCATCTGGCTAACAATGCTTCCGTAACAGATTCACCCGGGCTTGGAATTTTAATTTCAGGCATGTTCCCTATTTTTTAATTTCTATATTGATTAGCGCTTCATATTTTATTACTTACTCTCTCCATTTCCTCGCCCTAAAGCCTTTCCAATTTGTGGCGGAACTTCACCCAATTTTTTCACAAAATCACCGGTTGTAACCTGCTCACATTGCATACCACAATAGTCTTTAGCTCTGTCGCAGGAACACTTCATGAATACTTTGTCGAGAATTTTCTGCATTCTTTTTTTATGAAGTTCAACTAAGCCAACAGCAGGACTTCCGCTAGGAGGGTTGCAGACCACCATAAAATCGATGTCTTTGTAAATTCTTTGTACAAAGGACCATGCCCCCATATTTTCAGGCTCTTCCTGAGCCCATACCCAACGGACAGCATTGGTATATTTCTTTATGATTTTTGTAAGTTGTGCTGCGGGGAAAGGGTAGAGTTGTTCTATCCTGAGGATTGCGGTGTCATTGGCATTGAGTTTAGTTCTTTGCTCAATCAATTCGTAATACAGCTTGCCGTAACAACATACTACCTGTTTTACTTCCACCGGATTTACCTGAGAATCGTCGATCACTTCCATAAAATGACCATCTGAAAGGTCTTCCAGCGTAGAGGTACATTTTGGATGCCGCAAAAGACTTTTTGGAGTGAAAACAATCAGCGGTAATCTGAAATCGCGCTGCATTTGTCTTCGGAGTAGGTGAAACATACTCGCTGGGGTGGAGGGTACAACTACTTGCATGTTGTAATTAGCACAAAGCACCAAAAAACGTTCAATGCGTGCGCTTGAGTGCTCAGGTCCCTGGCCTTCGTAACCATGTGGCAGGTAAAGGGTAATCCCATTCATTAAACCCCATTTTTCTTCTGCAGAACTAATGTATTGATCAATAATAACCTGTGCTAAATTGTGAAAATCTCCAAATTGTGCTTCCCAAATGGTCAAACCATGAGGCATGACGAGGGAATAACCATATTCAAAACCTAAAACTGCATATTCACTTAGGGGCGAATTGTAAGCCCTAAAGTTTGCTTTCTGGTCTTTGATGGTTTTTAAAGGAAAGTACTTTTCATCAGAATCTTCTACAACAAATGCAGCATGACGATGGGCGAATGTTCCTCTTACCGAATCCTGGCCACTTAATCGTACCGGGTGTCCATCCGAAATAAGTGATGCGTAAGCTAACAGTTCTCCAAGTGCCCAGTCGAGTCTGTTCTGAACGATCATCTCTTTGCGGTCGTTCACGATCTTATGGACCTTGTCGAAAAACTTTTTATCCTCAGGCAGATAATTGATCTGATCAGCCAATTTCAACAATACATTTTTACTTAATCCGGTATTCACTGATTTGAAAACATCCTGGCTATTGGCATAATGAAATCCTTTCCAGTCCTTCTTCAAAAACTTATGGACTTTTATTTTCTGATTCTGCTTCGAAAGTTCAAATCGTTGTTCCAGCAGATTGTCAAAGGTTTTGGCAATTTCTTTTGATTCATCAGCGCTGAGAATTCCCTGGTCGACTAGTTGTGTACTATATATGTCACGTGGATTAGGGTGTTGACTTATTGCCTTGTAAAGTTGTGGTTGGGTAAAACGGGGTTCATCGCCTTCATTATGACCGTATTTTCTATAGCAGAGAATATCAATAAATACATCGAGGTGAAAAATTTGCCTGAATTCCATCGCCAGCTTAATGGTGTAAATAAGCGCTTCCACATCATCGCCGTTAACATGAAATACAGGCGATAGCGTTACCTTTGCTATATCGGTACAATAAGTGCTGGAACGGGCTTCGAGGTAATTGGTCGTAAATCCTATCTGATTGTTGATCACAATATGAATAGTTCCGCCAGTTTGATATCCTTCAAGCCGCGACATCTGAATGGTTTCGTAAACGACACCCTGTGCTGCAATAGCCGCATCGCCATGGATGATTATAGTAGCGAGTTTATTATAATCCTGATTGTGCTCTTTCCTTATTTTTGCATAGGCAATACCCTGAGCTACCGGTCCAACAGCTTCCAGATGGGAGGGATTAGGCACCAGGTTGAGATTTATGCTCCGTTCATTTTTAATTTGCACTATGTTATTAAAGCCCAAGTGATATTTGACATCGCCCAGCTCAATATCATCTTCATAGTTGGTGCCTGCAAACTCGCGGAATATGTCTTCGTATGGCTTCCGTAAGATATTTGTAAGTACATTAAGACGGCCTCGGTGTGACATGCCAATTACAAATTCTTCAATGCCAAGGTCAGCGCCTTTTTCAATTACGGCCGATATCGCAGGGATTATAGTTTCAACACCTTCTAAGGAAAATCGTTTTTGTCCTACGAATTTTTTATGAATAAATTGTTCGAACCCAACGGCTTCTACCAATTGATAATAGAAGTTCTTTTTCTCTTCTGCTGAAAATACAAGGGCATGGACGGTTTTTTCGATCTGGCTTCGTAGCCATTCCAAAATATGAGGATCGCGGATGTAAACGTATTCAGCACCAATGCTTCTGCAATATGTTTGCTGAAGAAAATCCTGAATATCCCTCAGTTTGGCCGGACCAATTCCAACTTCCTTTCCGGCGTGGAATACAATATCCAGATCTTTTTCGGACAGTCCGAAGTTTTCGATATCAAGCGTAGGCGTGTATTGGCGACGTGCACGAACCGGATTTGTTTGTGTGAAAAGATGACCTCTTCTCCGGTATCCATCGATAAGATTTAAAACTTTTAATTCTTTATCAAAAACATTTGAGCTTTCAGTACTTTGGATAAAAGTATTGTTTGAGGCAAATTCAAAACCCTTAAAAAAATTACGCCAGCTTTCATCAAGTGACTCAGGATTCTGAAGATATTTCGTATATAGCTCATCAATTGATTCTATTTCACTATTTCCCAGGTATGAAAATGGTTCCATTTGTTTTACTAAGCCTTTATTAAATAAAATTACAACAATAAAATTCAACTATTGAGACAAATTCGGTTACATTTTGTTTAACCTTATCATTGAAATAATGACAAAGTTTAGTTCGAATTAGTCTACTATGTTTTTTCGATCAAGCAATTTGTACATAACAATTGACACGAACACTTGTTTACTTAAATGGTATGTCGTAAAATAGGTAGGTTTTTCTGACTTAGGCTGTATATTCCTTCAAGTTTAAATACAATCTATTGTTATCCCGGATACAGATTAAAATTATTGAATATGAAACAAAATACTCCTAACATAACATCTTCCCTCACTACTTTCAGGTTTGAAGCCCTCGAGGATGGGGTGTTCGCCATTGCAATGACGTTATTGGTTTTAAATCTTAAAATACCTGAAACGATTGATCAATCCGTATTTCTTTCCATTGTAAAGATATGGCCCAATTTACTCACCTTTTTCGGAAGTTTTTTGTTATTGGGAGTTTATTGGTTTGGCCATCGCACAGCAATTCATTTTATTAAAAATGCCGATCATGTTTTTCACTGGCTTGGTATTCTTACGTTAATGTTCGTGTCCATTGTTCCATTTTCGGCATCCATGATAGCAAAATATTATCATGATCAGGGAGCGATCATTCTGTATGGACTCAACCTGATAGCCATAGGCGTGACCATGTATTGGCAGTGGTATTATTCCACACGTGGTTATAGGTTAATCGACGAAGCGTTACCTACCTTTGTGATACGTTATGCAAAAATCCGAATTATTTTTGCTGTAATGGCTTATACGCTGGCCATTTTCCTTAGTTTTGTGAATACCGTCATTCCTTTGATCATTTTTACCATTATACCTGTATTCTACATTCTACCAATTTTTATCCCGGTTTGGAAAAGGATGGCAGAATAGCAACTGGGTTAGTAAACATTCGAGAGATCAGGAATAAAGCCCAAACTCTTTACCAATCGTACTTTTAATATGCTTTTTTGAGGTTGTTTTACAAAGTATATTCTTTATTAATTTGCTAACTATTGTTAAAGGAATAAAACGAGTTGATTAAATGTAATCTATTAAAGCTACATCACATCAAAGGACCGTTTAGCGAGACGGATTTGATTTACTTTCTTTTGCTTTCTTCTTAAAAAAGCCACGGAGTAAAAAATTATGTTGTGCAGCTTCAAGGTCTTCATCTAACTTTTTAGAGCTACTTTCCAGGTTTTTGATGATGCTTTTCAAATGGTTGCCCGACTCTTCGTCGTGCAGCAATACGCCGATGGAAGTATTGGGATTTGCACTTGCATTCTTGAGATTTGCAACAAATACAGATGCCGTATCGGCCATTTGCTGAAATTGCAGAATAGACGTTTTAACGGAACGAAAGACAACCGTATCGCTTGTTAATCCATATGCCAGCGTACCTTTTTTATTAAGCCCTGCACTAAAAGTATCGATTGAAGAAACAAGTTGTTTAGCCTTTTGGGATACAACCTGAAGTGCAGCGGCAGCATTGCTGATGTTTGAATATAAGGAATTGTCGTTAATAAGCTTTCCGATGGTACCATCTCCGGAAGCCAACTTCTCAGAGATAATCTTAAAATTACTGGAAATAGCCAAAAAGTTTTGGTTATTTTGTTGCAAGGTCTTAATCATATCGTCGGTAGAAACAGTGTTTTCCACTTTCAAAGTGTCTCCTTCCTCAACTTGTTCTGATTTGGAAGAACCACCGTAAATAACTAATATTTTATTTCCGATAAAGCCATCGGTACTAATTTTAACCTTTGCATCTTTACGAATGTATTGTTGTGCAGTTGATTCTACTTTCATTGTAACTTCAACCTGTGCTTTTCCATAATAACGGAGTGAATTAACGATGCCTATTTTAACTCCGGAAAACCAAACATTGTTGCCCTTTTGTAAGCCATTCACTTCATCAAAAAGCGACACAATTTTCATCTTTTTTTTAAACGTTTCATGAAGATTGCCTACAATAAGAACCCCGGCGATCAGCAATGCTAATCCCAGGAAAACAAATATGCCAACGATTACCGAACGTTTATTTGAAAATTCATTCATGATTTATTGAATAAAATTATAATTAAAAAACCCTTTTACTTCCTCACTACTATCAAATACTTCGTCGAACTTACCAACCTTTAAAAATCGGCCTTCATATAATATGGCTATCCTGTCCCCTGTATTCCTGGCGCATGTGAGGTCGTGAGTGATAATAACCGAACTGGTATTGTATTTTTTTTGAACTTCGTTGATAAGATCATTGATTTCGGCACTGGTAATGGGATCTAGACCTGAAGTAGGTTCGTCGTACAACATAATTTCAGGTTTAAGAATTAATGTACGAGCAATGCCTATTCGCTTCTTTTGCCCTCCGGAAAGTTCAGATGGCATTTGTTTTAATTTATCTTTTAACCCCACAGCTTCCAGTACTTCAATTACAGCATCATCAACTTCATTTTTCGTTAATTTTTTATTATTCATTGTAAGAGGGAAAGCCAGGTTTTGATAGACATTCATACTATCGTACAATGCGCTGTTTTGAAATGAAAATCCGATTCTCAATCTTACGGCATCCAGTTCATTTCGCATCAACTGGTCGATTCTTTTTCCTAATACCACCACCTCTCCCTTATCAGGCTTAAGCAATCCAATAATAATTTTTATCAGCACTGATTTTCCTGTACCCGATTTCCCCAGCACAGCAACATTCTCACCTTTATACAAATTAAAATTTATATCTTTTAAAACCTCCAGATCTCCGAAGGATTTATACAACCCTCTAATGTAGATAACTGAATCATTGGTATTGATAACCCCGTCTTGTTTTGCCCTATTCATATCGTTCAAAAAAATCGAATCCAATTAATTACCTGAACAATCAAAATTTCTTCCACAAATATTAAAAACATGGCTAGTACTACAGCCTGGTTGGCGGCTTTACCCACTCCCCGTGTTCCTTGCGAGGCATTGTATCCTTTATAACATCCCACAATACCAATGGTAAATCCATAAACAACTGACTTTAACACGGATGAAAAAATATCCAAAAAAGTGATGGTTTTAAATGCATTTTGAAAAAAGCTGACAAAGCTTATCATTTCTTCGGAATGCACATTAACATAAGAACCATATAGCCCAACAAAACTGCAATATATTGACAGTATGGGTAGGGCTAACGCTGTAGCGCACACTCGTGTGATAACCAAATATTTAAACGGGTTGATGGCCGAAACTTCCATGGCTTCTATTTGCTCCGTTACCCGCATGGAACCAAGCTCAGCTCCGATACTTGACCCCACTTTGCCGGCACAAATAAGTGCTGTTACTAAAGGGCCTAATGCTTTTACTATTGCAATTCCCATTAACGAAGGCAGCCAAGAGGTGGCACCAAATTCCTCCAATGATGGGCGGGATTGCTTGGTAAAAACAACACCTATAATGAAACCCGTAAGAGAAATCAAAGCGAGAGACTTTAACCCGGTTTCGAAAGTTTGGTTAATAATTTCCTTTAGGTGAAATGGTTTCTTAAAAACTTCCTTAAAGAAAGCAGTGGTAAATAAATACGCTTTATGAACGCCAATGAAATAATCGTCAATTTCTTTTGTAAGAACATGTTTATTAGATGAAAAGTTATTCATTTAAAAAAATATTGCGAGAAGGGCTAAACCCTATTTAAAGTTCATAAACAAAGGTAAATATGTCATAACAAAAAGTTATTACATAAGTTTTAAAAAAAATTACATCTTTCCCATATTATAGACAAAGTGCTTTACTTAATATATACAACGAAATTGATCGTTTAATGATACTTTGCTTTTTCCCAATTTTTTCTTTATAATTGTCTCACAAAACCGTCTCACAAAAACATCTCACTTTTCACCGTTTTTTTAGTACACAAATGAAAATAGGTTACGCCAGAGTTTCTACCCGCGATCAAAATCTAGAACTTCAAATTGAAGCTTTGCAAAAATATGGTTGCTAACAATTATTCCAGGAGAAGCAAAGTGCAGTTAAAGATCGTCCGGAACTTGATAGGATGTTAAATATTCTTAGAACTGACGATATTGTCATAGTATGGAAGCTTGACAGGCTAGGAAGGTCATTAAGGCACCTTGTTGATTTAATGGCGTTATTCAAGGCAAAAGGA
Organism: uncultured Bacteroidales bacterium; assembly: GCA_964478555.1. GTDB lineage: Bacteria > Bacteroidota > Bacteroidia > Bacteroidales > JAAUTT01 > JAAUTT01. The sequence continues at coordinate 11,053 of CAYZNC010000211.1, forward strand.
GTAGAGTTCATCAGCCTCAATGATAATATCGATACCACAACCATTCAAGGAAGACTTATTTTCAATTTATTTGCTTCGTTTGCTGAATTTGAAAGAGAACTAATCATGGAGCGGACCATGGCAGGACTTAAAAGGGCAAAAGAGAATGGCCGTATTGGAGGAAGGAAGAAGGGCCTTACTTCGGAAGCAAAGAAAACCGCCTATGCAGCATATCATTTGACAGAGGA
>CAYZNC010000212.1:0-11257 GCA_964478555.1 uncultured Bacteroidales bacterium
TTGGTTTTGTTTTGAGACTTTTAAATTATTATACAAGGTAATTAAATATCAGATGAAAACGGATAAATTTGGGAGGAAACGATTAAAAATTACAGGACCTGTGCAAATAATGAACCCACATTATTAGTTTGGGTTCGGCCAAATCTAATATGTGGGTTTTAAATTTTTTAATAAGCACATATTGTCCTGATTTTAGAGATTACAATAACATACTTTTAAAAACGTACATCTAATTGATAGTAACCGGACAATTCGCTGGGCACAGTTACCTGATTGGATGATAAAGTCTTTTTGACTGCAGAAGCCAGCTGATCATCTCCTTTCACTTTTGTCAGTTCAAAGTTTCCGTCTTTTACCCGGAATACTATGTTAACAGAGCCTTCTTCATCGGCTTTAACGGAAGAAAGAATACCGCAAAGTTCATTTCGCAATTCATCTGTTGCCGATAACATTGAAGAAGTAACACTTTCATTGTCGACAAAATCAATGTTAATAGAATATTTACCAGCCATTGTTTTAGATGCGCGGATAGTGCGACTATTCAAGACTTTTGCTACATCTGCATTCAAACTAGGATTAGCACCTTTTACTTCCACCAATTCAAAACTACCTTTTGGCGTAATATCAAAATAAACAGCCACTGAACCGCTGTTTGTATTAGCTACATCAGACAAAGCGTCTTCCAGCTGCATTCTTACTACATCCTTGGCTACTTTATTTTTGTCTGTTTTGTTTCCATTCATTACAGCAAGCACTGGGGCCGCCGCCAAAAGGCTCCCTAACAGAGCCGCAACAAAAAATTTACTTAGATTTTTCATAATTTTAATTTTTAGTTAAACATAGACCTATATCTTTAACAAAAGTAAAAGCCTAAATGTTTTCAAAATATTAAAAAATCTGAACATACCCCCTAAAATACAAGATATGAATTATAAATAATATATAAAAAATAATAACTACCCCGTAAAATTATTTAATGATTTAAAAAATATATATAAAAAATTGCTTTGACCCTTATTTTTTATTAAATAAAATAATCAGGTTTATCTGATGAGCCATTTTTAAATTATTTTTTGAAAATAAAATCAGATTCGGAATTAAATATTACATTGGAATCGTTTATGACTACCTTTTAAGAGAGAGAAACACTATGATTTACTGGTATTTTGAGGAACATGTTGCCGCTTAAATTTAAGTCGACGTGTTGTTTTATTTGGGTTATTTTTTTTGAACTTATGATCCATCATCCGGTTAAGGCATCCTTTTCAGGGGAGAGGGCTTTTCGGGATAGTGTAATTGTTGCAGAAAAAGATACCGATATCAATGAATTGGATATTATAGATGTTTACAATATTGTTTTTGAACCCCAAAAAGCTGTGATTAAAGCGCCAAAAATCAAAATGGGGCTTGGTCCTTTTTTCACTGCTGTTCCTACTTTTGGATATTCCATGTCTTCGGGTTATTTATTTTCAATTACTACACGAACATCCTTTTTTACGCATTCAGACAGACACAAAATGTCTACAGTAATGGTTAATTTTAGCTATTCACTTAAAAATCAATATTGGACTACCATTAATAGTAATATTTTTCCGGAAAGACCCGGCCTGAACCTATCAGGTGATTGGCGGGCATACAAGTTTCCTACCTATACTTTTGGGTTGGGTACTCATTCCATATCAAAAGCTCAACCTATAGATTATGTATATCTGCGTTTGTATCAGAAAGCAAAAAAGAAAATTGTAAGGGATTTTTATGCAGGTATCGGATATATGCTAGATTATCATTCAAGTATAAGAGATAGAGATGACAGTACCCAAACCACTGACTTTGTAAAATACGGGTTAACGAAAAATTCGATGTCATCAGGATTTTCTGTTGATATTTTATTCGACAGCCGTACCAATTTAAATAATCCTGAGAAAGGATTTTATTGTAATGTGGCCTATCGTAAAAATTTGATTTTTTTGGGAAGCGATCAAAAATGGCAGTCGCTATTGATCGATACCAGGAAATACTGCAGATTCCCGACCCATTCGCGGAATATTTTGGCATTTTGGAGCTATAACTATATCACCCTAAAAGGAAATCCACCATACCTCGATTTGCCATGCACAGGAGGAGACGACTTCAGCAACACTGGCAGGGGTTATGTTCAAGGACGGTATCGTGGTAAAAATTTTGTTTATGCTGAATCGGAGTATCGTTTTGCATTAACCAGAAATGGATTGCTCGGAGGAGTGGCATTTGTGAATGCAGAATCGGCATCGGAATGGCCATCGAACCGGTTTAATGCTATGGCGTTTGGTTATGGTCCCGGCTTACGCATTAAATTTAACAAGCGCTCGAACATCAATGTAGCCATCGATTATGGTTTAGGAGAAGGCGGTTCAAGAGGTTTTATCTTCAGCTTAGGGGAAATTTTTTAAATAAATACACAGACATACGCACAGCAGGCAGGGACCCACAGAGGATATTATATGGACATTTAATTCCTTTTGTAGCTAACTGGAATGTTTTTTATGGCTGTTGCAAAATTCAGGGAATTTTACCTTCTGATTTTTTATAAGTTCATACATACAAGGAGATTCTTCCCACTGGTTTGAATGACAGCTCCCTCCTTACAACTAATTTATAGTTTGTCATTCCGAGTGCCTACCCCAATAAATGTGGCATAATGTGAAAATGACATGGAGAATATCGATTACTTTATTAACTACAATACTGTCGTTCCTCTGGAAGTTCTGCCATTCACTTAACTTTGTTTTTTCATTTTGCAGCATTTTTAATAGTTATTGCCTGACAATTAATAATTTACTGTCTCGGCCCTTGTGTCTCCCATATCAAATCTTAAAAAACCCTTTCGTCCTATAAAATAATTCACTGGTCAACGTATTTGATTCCCAAATCAATATTATCTATCTATTTTTTAAATTTTGCGTAACCTATAGAAACGAAAATTTAAAAACCATGGAAGAATTAATTATCGAGCCCACAAAATACTCACCAAGAGTTGATCTTAACCCTGAAGGTAACATTTGTATCACAGGACGTTCTATAGTAGAAGATTCCTACGCTTTTTACAAACCGGTTCTGGATTGGGCAAAGAGTAGCACCTGCAACAAACTTAAAGTGGAGATCAAACTGGAATATATTAATACTTCCAGTTCAAAACAAATTTTTACCCTTTTGAACCTGCTCCACGAAAATGGAAGCATCCAGAATGTGAATGTTCATTGGTATTATGAAGAAGGTGATGATGATACTTTTGAACTAGGTAAGGAATTTGAGTCGGAGATTAAAATACCATTCGACTTTTTTGAGTACTCCGAAACTGCAAATTGATTTTTTACAAAATAGCAGAACCCGCTAACTCATTTTATGGGTAAAGGCGATTATTCCCAGGGCAATCAGCAGGCCTCCAAATGTAACATTAATTGCTTTCTCGAACCTAAGGAATTTTGTTCTTACCCAACTCTGTGAAAACAGAAATGATACGATGGTAAACCATATCATGGCGGTTAATATCATAATCACAGATATCATAATTTTTACCGTAGTTGGTACGTGGGGACCAATAACCATGGAGAATAATGCCAGAAAAAACAGGGTTGCTTTAGGATTCAATACATTGGTCAGAAAGCCCGACTTTATGGCGCCCCAAGCTGATAAATCAATTTTTTTTTGATTTTCTTCCACATTCATTTTTGATTTCTTCGCCAAAATCGATTTTATTCCCATGTAAACCAGGTATATGGCGCCTAGTGCTTTTATTATATTGAAAATAATAATTGACTTTGAAATAATCAGACCAACACCTGCCATGCAATAAGCAATATGAATTGATAGGCCCAGTCCTATGCCAATGCCAGTGAGAATCCCCACTTTCCGCGAGTAAGTAACTGCGTTTTTCACGCACATCACAAAATCCGGACCTGGACTCATGGCGGCGAAGAGATTTATCAAAGTTACGGAGAGGATCAGCGGAAGATATTCCATAAGTTTTAATAATTAAAGTCAAAATATATAGCAGGTTACAGGTTGCTTATCATATAACTTGCAACCCGTAACCGGTAATATTTGATTATAAACTGTCTCCAAAATCAGCTTTGAACTGTTTAACCAGTTTTTCAGGCCAATTGCTTGTAGGCTCCAGACGACCGTTAAAGAAACGCAATACAGTCGGTTCCTCAACAAATTTTAAGCCTCCAACCAAACTGCGGTTTTTATATAACCAAGTTAATCTGTCGAGTGCAAATTTTGTTTGCGATAAGGTAAATACGCGACGTGGGAAAGCTAAACGAAGTAACTCAACATCTGCGAGAACATCGTTGCCATTAGCATCACGAACGCTTGAAATTGTTCCGCGTTCCATACCACGAATACCGGATATAATATAAAGGGCTGCTGCCAAAGCTCCTGCAGGATATTCTGATTGAGGTACCTGAGGTAGGAAACCCATACAGTCAATATGAGCACCCAATGCCCCAGCCGGAGTAACCACAGGAATACCCAGTTTATCCAGTGAGTTTACCAGATATGCAATGAATGAAGGTGATTGGCTAATTACAGTTTCATCTGTAGTTTCGCGTAGTCCAACAGCCATAGCTTCAATTTCACGAACAGACATTCCACCATAGGTTAAGAATCCTTCGAATAGTACAACGGCATCGCGCATCTTCATAAACAAATCCTTATTATTGGTACAGATGCCACCACCACGGGTTGAACTTACTTTGCGGCTCGAGAAATAAACCAAATCAACAAGGCTGCACATCTTAAGAAGAATATCTTTCACATGGCTTTTCTTGAATTCTTCTTCACGTTCCTTGATAAAATATGCATTTTCACCAATTAAACTGGCATCCAATACAATCATAATCTTATGTTCATCAGCAACTTTGCGAACTTCGCGCATGTTAGCAATTGAGAATGGCTGACCGCCAATAAGGTTAGTAGATGCTTCCAAACGGATAAAAGGAATTCGTTCAGCTCCATACTTCTTGATGAGGTCTTTTAACTTATTGATATCCATGTTTCCTTTGAATGGAACTGTGCTCTTGATTTTAAGCGCTTCATCAGTATATATTTCAAAGATAGTACCACCATTAATTTCCATGTGTGCTTTTGTAGTGGTAAAGTGGTAGTTCATGGGGATGATATCACCCTTTTTAATAAAAGTTTGTGAAATAATATTTTCAGCAGCACGTCCCTGGTGAACAGGTAACACATGCTCTGTTCCGAATACTTCACGAACAGCAGCTTCCATACGATAAAAACTTTGCGATCCTGCATAGGCATCATCGGCCTGCAACATTGATGCAACTTGATTATCGCTCATCGCATTGGTTCCTGAGTCGGTAAGCATATCCAGGAATACATCCAGTGTATTCAACTGAAAAGTGTTAAAGCCGGCGTTACGCATGGCTTTTAGACGTTGATCAATAGGATTTAAAAAAAGCTTTTGAACTATTCTTACTTTGTGTAATTCAAGGGGAATATCTTCTCCGTTAAAAAACTTTACTTTGCTAGAATTTTCCATAGTAATTTAATTGGTTTGTAGCGTTTATAAATAATTGAAGGTCTGTATTTTTGATAAACCTCCCAAGGTTTTTTGTTACTGCGCGCCAAATATATAAAATTATTTTGACCCTCATATTTCTTATGAAATTTATTTGTACGATTTGGATTTAATCAAGAAATTGCGCAAAAAAGTTAGTTATGAAAAACAATTATATATTTTTACCAACAAGTTGATTGCTAATTAACTTTCAAAAAACAGTGTTGTATTTACACCTACTAAAATGAAAAAATTTGGGCAATTTTGTTTTTTAACTTTATTGTTTCTTACCAGTTCTCATTTTTTATTGGGACAGCATTACTCATTAGTCGATAACTTGAAGTTAAAGTTAAATAAAGAAAGATCAGATACCGGGAAAATACCGATATTGTTGGCAATTGCTGATGAATATTGCAACTCGGATACGAAAATTGCCTTCAACTATATAATGCAAGCCAAAAAAATTGCTGAGCATGTTAATGATCAAAAGTACATGGCCGATATTCTATTACAGGAAGGTATCATAGTTTTCAATGAAACCGATTTTCCAAAGGCTTTAGCACAAATTGAAAAAGCTTTATCCATATATAAGAGTATCAATATGAAAAGTAAAATTGCCAAGTGTTATTTGTGGCTTGGACATATTGCTTTTGATTCGGCAAATTATAGTAATGCAATTACCTATTATTCAGAAGCCATGAATTTATATAAACTTATACAGGACAATAAGGGACTGTCACTCTGTTATAAGAGCATGGCAAAAATATATTGGAAACAAACGAAAGACACCATGGCCGTGGAATTTGCCAAAAAATCAATTATGCTTGCTGATAAAAGCAATAAACCCGAGATGGCAAAATTATATCTGAACCTATTTATTTATTATCACTATACCAAAGAATATAATAAGTCATTGATGTTAGTAGACAGTATTTTCCCAGCTCTTAAAGAAGTAAACGATTTTAGTGCGTTGGGGAAAGCCTATATTAACCTGGGAAATCTTTATGTTACATTGAAAAATGACAAAAAAGCCAAGGAATGCTTCTTGCAATCCATATATTACGATTCCAAACTGGAAAATCTGAATAATCTTATTAGTGCTAATATATGTCTGGCCGACATCTATAATCATGCCAATATGCTGGATTCAGCTATCATTGTTTTAAACAAGGCAATTGATATGAACAAGCAAATAAAAAATTCCAAATTTGATGAAAGGATATATTACACTATTTATCAGGTTTATGAAAAAAAAGGGGATGCAAAATCAGCCTTAGCTTACTATAAAAATTACATAGGTGTAAACTATTCAATTAATGAAGATTTAAATAATAAGAAACTGCTTGAAATACAGACTAAATACGAGGTAAATTTAAAAAATGAGCAAATTAAATTATTGGTTAAGGAAAAGCAACTTACAAATCATAAAATTATAGCTTCCTGTATAGGTTTGTTTGTTGTAATAATGGTGGTTCTGTATTATAGATATAGGAAGGCAAAAGAAAGGAAATTATTGCGTGAGATAGAAATGAATGAAACTGCGTATAAGCACGAATTGGAATTAAAGGAAGCGTCGCATATAGTTGGAATTAAACAACGAGAGTTGACATATAAAGCTATACACATATCACAACAGGAAAATATTTTATCGCACATAAGGGATCAACTGGAAAATTTCAAAACTGAGAATTCAAGAACAAAGGAAACTATTTTGAGCTTATTATCAGGCATTAACCAGCAATTGAAACAAAATGCATTTGAAGATTTTGAGCGGTATTTTGTGGAGGTTCATCCTGATTTTTTTATAAACCTAAAACAAAATTACCCGGAATTATCACAGAATGAACTAAAAGTATCTGCTCTTATCCGACTCAACCTGAATAGCAAGCAAATAGCCAATATAACAGGAAAAACCGTGCGGAGTGTGGATAACACCCGTTATAGTATTCGAAAAAAAATGAATCTTTCGCTACAGGATAACTTATTCGAAATAATTTCAACGTTTTAAGCCGTTATTCGCCAGTTGACAGACAAGTTTGTAGCAGTTTATGCTAATAAAAAGATCTATCTTCCTTTTCATGTGGCAACATTAACAAATGCCCAACCTCCGTTATTTATTACTTTATATCTAATGCTTCATTAAAACCACCTTAATTTCAATTTTCAATTTTCATGTTATCAGGCGATAGTAGTTTTAGTGAGGTGCATTTTGATCGATCATAAAATAATAAACATATGTTTGTGGCAACAATCGAAAATTTCTGAGAACATAAGTAAGCAATGATACAAAACCCAGGCCTTAGTTAATATTGCGACCCTGCCTGCCTACCTGAAGGCAAGGTAGGGTCGCGATTTCTATTGATTAAGCAAAACCAGTCTTAAATTGAAGCAGTTAGGTTGGTGTCTCAAAAGAAATAACGCTACGGTAGTTTAGATGTCATCTATCATAAAGCTTTTGAGGCACCTTTTTTCATAAGCAACAAACTATTCTTTTATCAATCAAAGACCCTGGAAATTAAAGAAAAAAAGCGGTTCGTCGAACACAACTGTCAACGAACCGCTTTTAGAAAATATGCCTCTTAATTATTGAACTATTAATTTTTTAAGGACCACGTCTTTTTTACTAATTATTTTTATGAAATAAGTTCCGCGGGAGAGATTTTCATTTACTCTTGTTAAATTTTCATTGACCTGCTGTTCAACCATTACTTTTCCATCTGCACTTGAAAACGTGAAATTACCTGACGGTTACCAGTACGAACCATCAATGTCTTTTAGCAGGAGATTATAAAACTTAATTTTTTTGTCAACGTTTAATACAAAATTCTTCATCAAAAGGAATGTGGCCTGAAATTTGTGAGAATTAACTTTATTAAAGCATAATTAACAATTGTTAAGATATTTATGATTACAAATAGCGTAAGTTTGTTAAACGATTTATAGCTAAAGACTAACAATATCATACCCCATGAAGCCTTCAATTTTTGGTCTGTTTTTACTTTTCCACTTAAATACCGGTTTTTCTCAAGTTGTTAAAGGTACTATAACCGACGATAGTAAACATCCGATCCCTTTTGCAACAGTGTATATTGAGAACCTTCAAACAGGGACGATGGCAAATATTAACGGTGTATACGAAATAAACCTCCAACCCGGCAAATACAAGTTAAACTTCAGGTCGCTGGGCTATAAGCCGGTTAACAAAACCGTTGAATTACAAAATTCTCCAGTAACACTCGATATTACTCTAGTTACACAAGCATTTATGGTGAAAGAAGTAACCATAACCCCCAATGGTGAAGATTTTGCCTATTCCATTATGCGAAAAGTGATTGCCTGGTCTAACTTTCATCTTAATCAGGTAAGTCATTATCAATCAGATGTTTATTTAAAAGGCCGGCTTTCAATTGAAAATATTCCCAAATTAATGGAAAAGTTCACTGCTGCTGATATTAACGGGCAGAAAATAAAGATGAAAAGCGGGCAAACTTTTGTTTCAGAATCGATCAATGAAATCACTTTCGAAGCACCTGACGTATATCATCAAAAGGTAAAATCTTCACAATCGAGTTTTCCGATTGATGATAGTAAGCAGGGTTCGCCTATGGGTTATGTTCAAACAAGTTTTTACGATCCAGCTATTTTGGGAGGAATTTCCCCGTTATCGCAGCAGGCTTTTTCTCATTATAAATTCGTTTATGAAGGATTCAGCCAGGACGGCGACAATATTATCGATAAAATAAAAGTAATACCCCGCCGCCAAAGCCAGCAATTATTTGAGGGTTATATTTATATTGTTGAACAGTACTGGTGTTTGTATTCGGTTGATCTGTCCAATAGTCAGTTTTGGGGCAAAGCAAACATTAAGCAACTTTTTAGTCCGGTGAAAAATGATGCATGGCTGCCTGTGACCCATAATTTTTTAGTTGATGCATCTATCATGGGTTTTAAAGCAGAATTTAGTTATGTGGCTTCAGTAAAATACAACGATATCAAAATTAATGAAAAATTATCGGGTCCAATTCCGGTTGAGAAAGAGAAGAATCCTATTGTTAATGAAAGAAAAAAGTTGCAGGGAGAAGCTGAAATCGAACAGCTTGCTTCAAAGGATAAACTTAGCTACAGTGATATGCGAAAGCTTTTACGAGCTGCCCGTAAGGAGGAAAAACTGGCAAAAGCGGATACAGCAGAATCTCGCCAAATTATAGATACAAAACATTATACCATTGAGCGGGATGCGGTAAAACGCGATAGCCAATACTGGAGCATATCCCGCCCCGTGCCATTGACTTTGCAGGAAATAAAAAGTTATCAGAAAAAAGATTCTCTTTTATTGGTACAGAAGTCAAAAGCCTCGCATGATAGCATTTCCAGTGTAAAAAAAGGGAAATTTAAACCTTTAAAACAATTAGCTTTTGGTCGCACATGGTTTTTGGGTGATTCATCCCTGAATATCAGGTATTATGGTTTGTTAAATCCGGCATATTTTTGGTTTAATACGGTTGATGGTTGGGTGTACAACCAAAAGTTAAATTTTACCTGGAATATGGATTCAGTGCACAGTCTGACAATATCTCCAAGGGTTGGGTATGCTTTTAACCGCAAAGCCTGGATGGGCAATATCGATGGTAATTTTAAATATGCTCCTCTAAGCAGAGGAAAATTCTCATTTGGGGCAGGGCATTATTCCAGTGATTATAACCAGGAATCGGGTATCAACAAGCATATCAATAGCATTGCCTCGCTTTTTTTCCGTAGAAATTATATGAAACTCTTTGACAACCGCTATATTTATTTGAAAAATGAAATAGATCTTGCAAATGGTTTACAATTGAAAACGGATGCAAAATATTTCGAGCCTACTAATCTTGGCAATAACAGTGATTATTCATTTTTTTACAAAGAAAGTCGTTTCTATACCTCAAATGTGCCGAATAATGCTTATTTTCCACAAGCTAAGGATTCAATTTCAACTTACAAAAGCACGGCTGTTACGGTTGGGTTAAGTTATACACCCAAATCGTATTACCGGATTGTGAAGGGAGCTAAACAAACCGTACCATCAAAATACCCTACTTTTTATGCGAATTATACCCGGGGACTTACCGGTATTCTCGGTAGTAATTCATCTTATCAACACATTAACACAGGTCTTGATCATTTTATTTCATTACGAAATCAAGCCAGCTTTGATTATATGTTATCCTACGGAAAATTTTTCGATGTTAACCGCATCCACTTTTCGGAATTCAAACATCTTAGTACACAACCTTTGCCTGTGACGGTATCGGGATTCGATAAGTCCTTCCAGCTTCTGGATTTTTACAAAAACAGTACGGATGATCAATATATCGAAGGTCATTTTCATTACAAATCCCGATTTTTATTTCTTAAGCGCCTGCCTATCATTAGCAAAAGAATATGGACGGAGAATCTTTTCGTGAACTACTTCAACACTTCTTCCCTGCATAATTACGTAGAAGTGGGTTATGGTTTGGGAAACATTGCTGCTTTGGGCAATTTAGGAGTATTTGTTTCATTTGAAGACGGTAAATATCAATCTACAGGCGTAAAGGTTAGTTTTGATATTGCGAAATAAATAATTGATGATCGTAGTTAGAGACTGGGCTCACGCTAAGCCCAAACCCTCAGGGTGGGGTGTAAGAAAGGTTAATATTTATAAATATTTTATCACCC
>CAYZNC010000213.1:0-11178 GCA_964478555.1 uncultured Bacteroidales bacterium
GTCTCTAACGATACCTTCCTGCTTTGAATAATTTCCCGACATATAATATTTAACTGCATCCGTTCCCCCGCTGGCAGAAAGCTGATAATTCTGAATCTGACCTTTCCTAAGGACCTGATCCTGCCAGTCAATGTAATTTAATCCTGGATGTCCCGGCATATTCCAACGATCATCAATCATTAAAGTTGTATTATAAACACCTGGTTTTAAACCTAAAAGTGTGCGTCGTTGATCCGTAGTTTGATCGGCTGTTCTCCCGGTGGCTGATGCTACCCATGAGGCGTTGATTATTTCTTCAGCTCTATCCACCCATTCTGCAGGGCTGAGCATATCAATCTTCCTTATAGCTTGTGTATAACCTCCGTATGCATTGACGCTAATCTTTGGTTTTCCGGATTTTCCGCTCTTGGTTGTAATTAAAACAACACCATTGGCAGCTCTTGAACCATAAATAGCTGCTGCTGAAGCGTCTTTCAAAACTTGTACAGATTCAATATCGTTCGTATTAATGTTGTCTAAAGGATTTCCGGTTGAAAAACCACCCGCCGAATTCATTTGGGCAGTTGCGAGAGGAAAACCATCAATTACATACAATGGTTCATTTCCTGCCGAAATAGACCCTGATCCTCGTACAGAAATACTAAATGCTTTACCGGGGGTGCTGTTTGTTTGTTTTACTTCTACACCAGCCATCTGACCAACCAATGCCTGGTCGATTCTGGATAATGGCACCTCATCCAGTTTTTCTGCGTTATACGATGCAACAGAATTTGTAACATTTCTTTTCTTTTGGGTTCCATAACCCACCACTACAACTTCATCAAGCGATTTGACACTAGGTGCCAGACTTACGTCAATATTTGTACGGTTTTCTACATTTACCTTTTCCGAATTATAGCCAACATAAGAAAAGATAAGAACAGATTTCTGATCCGGCAAATCAATTGAATATTTACCATTTACATCCGATACTACACCTATTGTAGTGCCTTCAACTACAATATTGACCCCTACCAGAGGTTCACCTGAAATAGAGTCTGTTACATTTCCTGAAATTTTATTTTGTTGGGTTAACAAAGGCGATAATACGATCAGTTTGTTATCGAATACCTTATATTTTAGCTGGGCTTTATCAAATAATTCTCCCAAAACCTCCTCCACAGGTTTATCATTTAAGACAAGATTAACCGTTCGATTTACATCAACTTGTTCATCGATATAAAAGAATTTAAACCCCGTTTGTTTTTCAATTTCATCAAAAACCTGTCGGATAGTAGCATTTCCCATGTTCAGTGTAAGCTTTTGAGCCTGCATGTTAACTGAAGCCGAAACAGAAAGAGTACCAATTAATATTAGAATGATGAGGAGCTTCATAATAGTTATTAGTTTAGTTATTGCTTCCCGAGCCAGGAAGGAAAGTAATTTTTTTTTCATAATTTTGTGAGGTATTAATATTTTACAATTGTTTCACAATTAGCGTTGTGAAACGAAAATTTTCAGAGGCCGGAGGATGTTAGCGCATCTTCCGGTTTTTTGTTAATAATCGTTTTTTCATCATAGGCATTTCATTTTTTTATGGTCGGGGATTTTTTTGAATAGTAATGATATTATGTTCTATGGAGTAACTGATAGGTAAAGTATACCGTATTATTTCCATGACATCCTGAATGGTTTCGTTTACAATGGTACCGTTAAAATGATATTTTTTAATTTCATCGTCCTTAATAATAATCTGAACACCATACCAACGTGCCAATTTAACAGCCAAACTTTCAAAACCTTCATTACGAAAAATTAACTGGTTATCTTTCCAGGCTGTAAAAATATCCGTATCAACTTGTTTTGACAAGAGAAGTTTTTCATTTACACGAACTGATTTACCGGCTTCTTCATGTTTTAATGATTGATTTTCGGCTTCGGAAAGATAAAGCTTACCCTCTTTTTTAATTAAAATAGCTCTCTGGTTTGGTTCTAAAACTGCCTGATTGATTGCCTTACCATTTGAACGCTGCTCAACTATAAGGGAGCCTCGTACCAAAGTAGTTTCTATAGAACCTTCGCCAGGATATGCTTTAACATTAAAAGCAGTACCAAGCACACGGACAGTAATGTCGTTTGTTTTTACAAGAAATAATCTGCCCATTTTTTTTGTAACATCAAAAAAAGCTTCGCCCTCCAGACTAACTACCCTGTTCTTTTGATTAAAATGAGAATCATAGCGAATTTTACTGCCCGCATTTAACCAAACTTTAGTACTATCAGGTAGGGTAATAATGGTTTTGGAACCCAGCGGGGTTGTGATTTCGGTTATTGAATTCTCTGTAGCAACTATTTTTCCTGAACTCAAATGATTCGCCAGGATACCTATAACTATAGCCATCAAAAATATGGCTGCAATTTTTAATACGCTATAAAGTGAAGATAAACGACTAAAAACTACTCCACCTGACTTCACTGTCCCATATTGACCCGTTTGAAGCTTTACCTGTTTTAATGCCCGGAATGCATCAAAAATCTCATGATCATTTTTGGCTGTTGCATTCCATAAATCACCCAATTCATCATAGAAACGTTTATTCTCTGTACTTTCGCTAAGCCAATTGCGGATAACCTGAAAGTCTTCCACTGAACATTCGCCTCTTAAATGTTCTATCAACAATGCTAATATTTTTTCGTTCACGTGATCCAAGGTCTAAAAAATTTAATTCGGGCATATGACAGCTATACCTTAAGAAAGGGTGACAAGCCAATAGTTTTTTTTCAAATAAAATAATAATGAACTAATATAAAAGTATTTATGTTATAAGATAAATTCATAAACAGGCTATTCAATCCACCTAAATTAAAATGAAATTGATCTATCGTCCATGTATTTTTTTTAAATTGCACAGCTTATAACTCACAAATAATGAAACGCTTTTCCGATCAGGAAATCCTTAAAAACATCACACTGGGTAACGAAGATGCGTTTGAATATGTCTTTCTAAATTATTATAATGAATTGTGCGTATTTGCATGTGGCATCCTCAAAAGCAAAAATACTGCAGAAGAGATGGTTCAGGAGGTTTTTGTTAAATTATGGGAAAATCGAAAGGAATTAACGATAAAATTATCGGTTAAAGCCTATTTATATAGATCTGTGCATAATCAATGTATTAATTATTTCGAACATCTTCAGGTAAAACAGAAATATACCGCCGAAACGGTAAAAAATTACCGCGAATTAATTTCACCCGTTTCAGACAGTTATCCAATTGCTAATTTGTTGGTGCAGGAATTAGAGGAAAAAATCAATGCATCTTTATCATCATTACCCGATCAATGCCGCGAAGTTTTTTTATTGATTCGTCATGAAGATCTTACCTATGCGGAAGCAGCAGAAAAACTAGGCATCTCCGTCAACACTGTAAAAACTCAGTTACAAAGGGCATTAACACGTTTACGCGAAAGTTTAAAAAGTTATTTACCAATGATTGCAATGATATTGTTGTGCAAAAGCTAAGCTCATCTGTAAATAGACGTTAGATACAAGACGCAAGACCCAAGACAAAGGATTAAGACTGAAAATGCTTTATTTTAGATATCTACAGTATACTTTGAATATTTTACAATTAGGTTTTATTTAAACAAAAATGATCTTTATGATGTTTTCCTAATAAGAAATATCACCCGAATAAATTTCACTAATTAAACCGGTAATCTTTAAAGAAAATGCAAAAAAAGAACTGGAAATTGAAATTTGGAATATTTTCAATGATACTGTCAATATTCGTGTTCATATCGTTACTTTTAATCCCTTTTCTTAAAATTGAACCCAAAAGTAAATTAACGGTCACTGCGATCATCGTTGTAACTGGGGAAATTTTATTTTGGACAGGAGGTATTTTAGTTGGAAAAGAAATGTTTACCAAATATAAAACCTATTTTAATCCAAAAAAATGGTTTAAAAGGAAGGTGGAGGAGGTTTAGAAATGACGAAGCGAATGTGGCCGACACTGGCGGAGATTCCTCGCTTCACTACCAATGACATATTTGTATAATTAACACATTTATAGGCATTTGTATGGCCTCAGAATGACGTCAAATCAATCTTCCGCAGCTACGCAGCTCTCATCAACACATCAAATAGATTTTTTTCTACCATACTGGCCATCTCTCTGGGATTCTTTTCACACTACAAAATATACGTTTGTATGTTTTAGTCGCAGAGCGACGACAGTATGGTAGAAACCTTCTCTTTTTTTAAGTTCCGGAGGAACGACAGTATTGTAGTTAACCCAATTACTGTCATTCTCACATTATGCCACATTTATTGGGGTAGGGTCTTGGAATGACTGTCGTCTTAAATTGTAGTAAGGAGGGAGCAATCTCCTCATTTTTCTTTGCGAACTGAGTTGTAAAACAGTCACACCCGCTTCATCATTTATAAAAGAATTTACATAGATTATTCTACCACTAATTTGCGTGTTGCAGACTTACCATTGATGATCAAATTGCATAAATAAATTCCTGGTGCAAGTGAACCAGCCGACAAACCAGTCTGATACCTCCCTGCAGCATAAATTTTAGCAGGAACAGCGTATACGATAGCTCCCTGTGTATTATATAAATTAATAGCTACGGATGCTGAGGCGCTTAAATCAAAAGCCATTCTTATTTCGCCGGAACTTTCTCGCCATACATTAAATGAATTATCAGTGGTACTTATAGTATTAACGCCCGTATTCAATTTGAAATTTCCAGTAATTGCTTTATCAGCGTCCATGGTTATGGTTATTGTATCGTAGGTACTTAATGTTGCAGTGGTATTATCAGTCCACTTGTCGAAAATATAACCCGTTGCCGGAGTAGCCGTTAATTTAACCCTCGATCCATGATCGTAAGTTGTTCCTGTAGCCGGAACCACGGTACCAGAGCTGGCAGGGTTAATAGTGATAGTAAGGTTCCTTTTAATCAACGCAAATGACGCCGTAACATTTCTGTCAGCATTCATTACCAATGAAGTTGGCGTTGCAGCGCCTGAGGCATCGCCTCCCCAAACAACAAATGCATAATTAGTTGAAGGGATTGCTGCTATAGAAATTGTAGTGTCACCATAAAATTTTGTTCCGCTGGCAGGAGTAATGGTGCCATTACCGCTTATCACGCTGGTAGTTAAAGTATATTGGGGACGGCTGTTAAAACTAACATTCACCGTTAAATCAGCGCTACCCATAACAAAAGTATATGGATTGGAGGTACTTAATGTAACACCATTGGTATCTGTCCATTTATCAAATGTATAACCATAAGTTGGGGTAGCCGTTAAAGTAACCGAAGCTCCGGCATAAATTTGTGATCCGCTTGCGGGGGAAGTTGTGCCACTTCCATTGGTTACACCGATAGTTAATGTATATTTTGGCACCGTTATAAAATTGGCATTCACCTTCAAATCGCCTGCACCCATAGATGCCACGTACGGATTTGTAGTTCCCAGTGTTGCTCCACCTATGTCTGTCCATTTATCAAACACATAGCCAACAGCAGGAGTGGCTGTAACAGAAATTGAATTGCTCGATAAAAGTTTTGTGGCCCCGAAAGGAACAACGGTTCCACTACCACTGGCAACACCGGTTGTTAATGTGTATTGAACAGCACTGTTACCGGTCTCAAAGCATCCCAAATCGGGTTTAGAACCATTATAAGGTAGACCAACATCAGTGCCGGCATCAATAAGAGCGCTACCGTTGGCTAAATGCATAAAAGTAATATCGGGTAAACTTCCATCGGCCTTCCTTGGTGCTGACACGCCTGTAGTATCCATAGAAACAAAATTCGTAGAAGCTAACCCAAACTGGTCAGTATTCAATACTGTCCCTGCTCTGAAAGCAGTGCTACCGGTGCCCGTGGATACACAATTAGTTACCGTAAAAAGGCTGGTTGCGGGAAATGTTACGCTACTATTCAGATAAAAATTTCTACCTCCGTTATTGGCTGAGCTTCCATTATAAATAGTAATCGATCCAACGTTGCTATTTTGATCGAAGCCATTCGCCTTGTTGTTAAAAGCCAAACAATTCTTCACAATAAAATTATGTCTCAAATTTTTACCATCACTTCCACCTAATTTAAATCCGTTGCCATTCATCGAAGAAGTTGTGGTGTCGTGTGTAGCAAGTCTTACATATCCATTATGCCATGTCCAGCAATTTTCCAGGGTGGTAGTTATATTATCGGACGGACGAAGATAACCGTCAAATCCGTCGTCGGAATTATAATAGGAACGACAGCCATAAAAATAATTATTGGTACCAACGTCTAATTTTGGGGAAAACCCATCGGCATTTCCTCCGCTGGTGGTGGAACCAGGCCCAAAATCAGCGTTATGATAGGAATCGCAATTGATGATCCGGTTATCATGAGCCCCACCACCAAGTTGACATCCTCCATCGCGATTTTCAAAAAAATCACAATATTCAAGGATATTATAGGATCCACTAATGTTAATACCATTGTCGCCGGCTCCCCTTATTCTGATACCTTTAATATACCAATAGCTAGCTGATAGATTAATACCTCTATTGCCGCTACTTAACGCCATTCCCCTATAATCAAGAATTGGCCTGTCATCACCAGGGTAAACAAACAGATAAATCATGTTGACGCTTGTGCCACTTTTTGAACCTGAAATTGAAATTGTTGTTGAAGTAACATAAGTGCCACCTCTCATGTAAATCGAATCTCCAGGAACTACTTTACTCACTGCATATGCCAACGTTAAAAAAGGCAAACCTACAGAAGTTCCAGTATTAGAATTACTTCCGGTAGTAGAAACATAATAATTCGTTCCGTACACAGTATTTGACAATGATAATAAAACAGCGAAGAAAATTGAACAGCAAATCAAGTAGTGTAAAGTTTTGTTCTTCATACATTTATATTTTAGAGGTGTATCTAAATTCGTGCTGCAAGTTAGAAATTTTGAAATTTGAATTCGATTTTTATGATAAATTATTGCACGAAGGTCATCAAGGATTTGCAATACAAACGAATAAGGCCTGCCAGATTTTTGAAAAATCCGGCAGGCCTGCCAGGTGATGAGAACTACCTAATAAAAATGCCAACCTGGATCTATTATCTATTTGATGGTTGAACATTATAATAACGATCGTGACCTCCATGGTGCTCATGATGCTCACCACGTCCACCACCGTATCCATAACGTCCCCAACAGCAAGATGTCATTGAAACAGTCATCAAAACAATTGCAATTGCTAAGTAAGCAGTCTTTCTGATTCCTTTATAATTATTATTTAAATTTTTCATAATTGTTTAAATTAGTTTTACATATGGTCTTTTCCTACAAATAGGCAAAAACTGTACCGTAAAAGTGCAAACCTTTACTGTAAAAGGTTGCACAACTATTGATAATTAAATGATTCACAATTCCCCGCAGTGATGTTCGTTATCAACGTCTTTATCTTAAGAATCTTAAAACATATGATCAAAATAAATAATTGCGAAAATGGGAAAACTTTGTAGGAGACCTATTTAGTTTAATAATGAATAAATTTGAAAGGTTTATAGCAAGAAAATGCTACATTTTTGGGAGGTGACATTAATACTTTCAGAAATTGGATTATGCTAGGTATGAAATATCCTCAGGATGCCCGGGATAAGGATATTCAAGGAAAAGTAATTGTCCAGTTTGTGATTAACACAGAAGGTAATGTGGATCGGATTAAAATTTTGAATTCGCTCAACCCTTCCTGTGATGCCGAAGTTATTAAAATCATCAGGAGCTCTCCAAAATGGGTTCCTGGTAAAATGGGGGGCAAAGTTGTTAACCAAATGTTTGTGATACCAGTAGTTTTCAGCTTATCCCACGCGAACTGATAGAAATGAAAAGGATCTCTTTTGGCAAAAGGTCGGTCATGCTTTGCCCTTATCCATTTCCTCTATCAAGCGGATAATCTTATCTAACTTATCTATTTCAATGCTGTTTAGCTTTTCTTGTAAGGTCTCAATTTCCAATTTGGCATCCAGATTAGTTTGGTAATCAGCCTGTGCTTGGGCTCTGTCCCTTTCGTTCTGACGATTTTGTGCCATCATTATAATTGGAGCAGCATAAGCTGCCTGTGTGGAGAACAAAAGATTAAGAAGTATAAACGGGTAAACATCCCAATGATTAACAAAACCTACTACATTAAACCCCATCCAAAGCATTACCAGAACTGTTTGAATGATAATGAAATTCCAGGAACCCATCCCATTTGCTACCTTATCTGCCAGTCGCTGAGCAAAACCCAGTGAATCGTGGTGCTTTTCATGCCATGTTTTATGCATCTTCATTTTTTTAAGCTTTATGTTGAAATCTCCAGTGTCTTATATCTTGTGTCTTGTGTCTTGTTCCTTATATCTTGTGTCTTAGGTCTCACATCTATTTCGTATACTGAAACATCCAATCGTAAATATTCATATCAAATGCATCATAACTTTTACTCTCAGTTCCCATGCCAGATCCATCATAAGTTCTAGACCAGGAGTCGTGCCCCACACCAGGGTAAATAGTAAGTTTAGCTTTTACAGCGGGGTTTAGCGCATTAATCGCATTTACCATGTCGATCGAATTACTGGGTAATACTGTATTGTCGGCATCGCCATGAAATGCCCATAAAGGGATATGCTGGTATTTCGATGCCAATCCCTTATTGCCACCACCACAAATTGGGACTACAGCAGCTACATAGCCAGTATCAGAGCATGTTTCAACATAGCTGTAGGTTCCATAACCTCCCATACTTAATCCGGTTAAATAAATTCGATGTGTGTTTATGCTGTAGTTATTGATGATGTACCCGATAAATTGGTGTATTTTTTTTGCATCCCACCATGAATCGTGGCACTGTGGCGAAACCACAATCACCGGATAGCGGGGTGCCCATTTTTTATTTTTAATCAGATAAGGGAGGCCATTATTAAGTAACTTTTTCAAAGCGGTAGTATCGGTCATGCTATTTCCAATTTCACCTGTTCCGTGTAAACTAATTAAAAGCGGATACAAAAACTTGTTTGGCACATACGTTGAGGGTGTGTAAACATAGTACCCATATAGGTTTACGGCCGAATTATAATATACTGGTTTCAGTAGCCCTCCCTCATCTTTAGGTAAATTGGTTAGACTATTGTCCGGAGATCCGGTTTCCTTTGAACACGATATGTTCCATAAAACAACTAATGTGAAAATAATTTTGATGTTAAACCTGATAGAATTTTTCATAGGTTAGCGTTTAGACTTCAAAGCTAAAAAATAAATCCATACGGTCAATCTTTTAGTGGCTGTTGCTTAACTCAGCGAAATTTGTGCGATCATTGGCGGATGCAATGCAAAAAAGGAGATTCCTCCCGCTGGTTGGAATGACAGCTACCGTATGTAAAAAAAGGTATGTCATTGGTAGATCCTACCCCAATAAATTTGGCCATAATATGAAAATGACAGGGAAAATTTTACTAGCTAGAGAACTTGAAGGTAAATGCTTTGGTAACACTGGAAAGCAAGGCGTACTTGTGTTAACTTTTAGTGAATTTTGGTTTGATATGCCAGCCCTACGGGCTTTGTGAAATTCATATATTTATACTTTTCTACCGATATTTCAGCCCGCTGGGCTTACGTCCCTGATAAATAGAAAATATGTGCTTTGTCAAAGCCCGTTAGGGCTGGTATATCGGTAGAAAATCATAATGAGCGCTATGCTTTCAAAGCCCGTTAGGGCTGACATATATCTAACAGCGACGGAAAAGCCTATCAATATGCAAATTATATAAATCTGTCATTGGTAAGCGAAGCGAGGAATCTCTTATATGAATTGGTGCAACAGCCACTTTAGTCAAGCCGTCTCTCTGTAGCCTGTCTTATCAATATTTAACCTCAATACTTACAAAGTCCACTATCCCAATAACCGGATCGAGCCGCCGCTCTGTAGGCACTTATAAAAAACTCAACTACTGCCTCTCCGGGAACATTCTCCTTAATCATTGCTGAATAAGGTAAAATGTATTCACCCATATCCTTATGATAATAAGCAGCTGCAGGAGCAATTTTATAATTTTTATATTCATTTGGTTCCGGGTAGGCATAAGCGTAAAATGCAGGTTCTCCGAAGCCTTTTCCAGGCCAAAAACCAAAACTGGCAAGTTCTGCATTGTAAGCTTCAACCATTACTTTTTTCCCTACGTTTGGTACCGCTTGGTGTTCCGGTGCGGGTCTGCCTGAAAAGAAAGTAACCGCCATGTCAAAAGCGCCCCAAAAAAAGTGAACAGGACTTGCCTTGCCGGTAAAACCCGATCTGAATATTTCCATAATCCTGGCCACCTGAACTATGATCTTGTGCAGTTTCTGTGCATATTCTGGATCATACGGGCGATAAATATTGTCGGTATTGAAGGGTTGCCGGTATTCCATTTCCACCGGTACAGGCCAAATATTCACGGCTATTTCCAATTGTTTGAGCTTGAATGTTATTTCATCGTAATACTGAGCAACGGTCCCCGATTTCAATTCAATAAAATCCGAGGTTCCATCATCGATCTTTATGTTTATTTTATGATCAACAAAATCAAAATCCATTTCAAAGCACCGGGTACCACAGGGAATAATCCCCGTGGTAAACCCCCGCACGGTTGGGAAAAAAGTAATATTCCACCAGTGATTTTTGTAAGCAACAAATTGAAGCTTTATTTTCCCAACAATCTGCGTAAGTAAATGCAGCAGGTCGTATGTCTTCTCCCATTTATCCAAAGGCAACTCAGGCCATATGGTTTCTTTTTCCTTAGTCATTATCATTTCTTTTGAATGTTACATAAAACGGCTGAATAGAATCGGCTTTTTGAAATTCCAGGATTGCGTTTGCCAATTTGTGAATTAAACAGCGGAAAAGGATTGATTGTTTAGTTGGTGGAGAGGAATTTGCAGATGAAATAACTTATGGACACATCGTGTTTACTACAATATTGTACCCTCCATGAGGTAATTTTGAACTTCGTAGAAGTTCCCATAATGTAATAAAAAACTCGAAATCATATCTCTTAAAACCTTGTAGAGGTTTCACATCAAAATACGGTTTTGGTCAGAACTTGTAGTCTCTAATTCAAACAACCCTGTCATCACTTACTTTGGTCGTGAGGAGTTCATCTAATTGA
>CAYZNC010000214.1:0-11142 GCA_964478555.1 uncultured Bacteroidales bacterium
GTATAACAATACCTCCAATTCAACTCCGTTCAGGACGATCCCTGAACGGAGTTGGAATGCGAAGATATATTCAGGACAAAAATGTTTGGCATATGTAGCTTTGTCATTTTAAAAGGTCCAGACTTTTATAATCCTTTTTTTATCAGGAAGATTATGTTCGTGTGCGTTTTAAAATGTGAGATTTAGACCAGCATAGATATTTCTTCCAGTTGTACCAGGTACCGCATCTTGATTAGTACCGCCCCATTCTGGTATATAATATTTCTTATCAAGTAAATTGTCAACCTGAATTATTATAGCTATTTTTTGCTTTAATTGCATACTAAAGATTTTATTTATGTCAAGTTTAGCATGCAAATCGAGTAAATTATAAGCACCTGGTTGTGGGTTTATTGTATTACGAAAACGGTTGTTTAAATTACCCTGATAGATGTCGAATAAACTAATGATTACACCTTTTTCTGACGCATAACTTATACCTGCTTTTGTACCTAAATTTGCTACGGGAGTAACATTATACTCCCCCGTTTCGTCTTTATTTTCTTGATAAAGAAGTGATCCGTTCAGATATAAACTGGTATTAACGTAATATTTTCCTTCAAATTCGAATCCATGTATATCAACGGTTCCCTGATTAACATAAATACCTGGCAAACCTTTAGAAAAATCTGACCTTATGATGTCTGTTTCCTTGCTTTGAAAATAATCAACACCAACCTGTACTTGTTCGCCCTGATAGCTTACACCAATATCTATTGTATTAATATACTCCGGCTTCAGTTTAGGAGAACCATGTAAAAATGGATCACTTAAAGAAAGTTCGTTAATACTTGGAACCCTGTATGCGCTGCTATATAATGCTTTTACATTGATGCGAGAGATTGGGTACCATATTAATCCAATTCTCGGAACAAGGCCCGCATCCATTGCTTTCATTTTATTTACCTGAAATCCCCCTATAAGTTTAAGGCTTTTCAATAAACGATAATCCATTTGAGCATATAGTTGGAAACCCGTTTGACTGGAATCTGAAGAAGTGATTGGAGTCCCAGTAGCATAGTTTGTTTCCTTACCATTTCTACTGTTAAACAATCCTCCGATAATCAACTTCGATTTTTTTGAGAGATCAATAAAATTTGTCCATTCTGCAACTATATCATTTGAATTTCTTTTTACAAAAGGTGCACTACCGGAACCGTCCATTTTAGAGTTCGTATAGGTAACATTTAAGTCTGAATTCCATTGTTCAAAAACCTTATGATTATATCCCAGGTTAGCGAAACTCTTATTCCATTTATTGGGACCAATGGCTCCATTAAACTGGTACCAGTTTTGCCAATCGGCATAAGCGGCCGTGAGGCTTAACCCTTTATAGTTTGCACCAAGATAGGCACCAGTGCCTTTATCGGATTCATCGATTTTTAAATTATCGACTTGGTTAGTAGCCGTATTATTAAACAAATAATTAGATTCCCAATCTGCTTTTTTCAAGTATCTTCCCGAAACTACAACATTTAAATCTCCGTTTTTAATGTTAATGGTTCCTGAAGTTTCATAGGCATTTTTATTTCCGATTAGGCCGGTCAGGGAGACCCCTGTTTTTTCTGCTTTCTCTGTGATCACATTGATTACAGCCGAAAAAGCATCAGAACCATACAAAACGGATCCGGGTCCTTTAACAACCTCTATTCTCTCTATAATATCTATCGGGAAACTCTCAAACATTTCACTACTAACTCCACCCTCTAATATTTCTCTAACAGGTCTACCATTTACTAATAGTAGAACGTGGCCTGAAGAAACCTTAACCTGATCTCCGCGCGCGGCAATCATACTCCGGTCTGTAAAATATGCACTTGAGGTGGTTAACCCGGGAATACGATTCAAAATGTCCTTTAATGTTGTTCCACCAAATCTCTGTAATTCATCTTTTGTTAAAACCGAGATAATTCCCGGAGCATCTGACTGCTTTTCCGCTGATTTTGAAACTGTTGTCACATCTGTATTGAGAAGTGTTTCAAGTGACAAATTAAAAACATCTGCAGAGTCTTTCTTGGCGGCTTCCTGTGCAAACAGATTTACCTGAATTCCAAGTATAAATATTGCTACTAATGTTTTCGTAAGTGTCTTTCCGTTTTTCATGGTTGGTACCTCCATTATTTAGTTAGTGCTTAATATATTCTTTTTATGACATTGATTTTAGTAAGTTAAATTACAACATAATTAAACGCTTGTCAATGATTTAAACAACCTGATACTGATGATATATATCATTGGTAATCTATTGGGATGCAAAAGCATATTTGTTTAACTTTATAAGTGGATAAGTCATTATTTAGATTTGGAATAGTAATAAATACTTAAATGCCGATTCATATGAAAACGATCCTTAAGATTCAATTGGTTTTTGCCGCATTGACATTATTATCTGTACTAAACGTTAATGCTCAACAGGAAAAGTATTTGGCGGCCTTTGTTTATCAATTTACCAACTATATTAATTGGCCATCCAATTCCGGTGAATTTGTTATCGGTGTGATAGGGAGTTCGAATGTAACAACGTATCTGCAACAGTTAGCTAAAGAAAAGAAAGTGGGTTCAAGTGCTATTGTGATAAAAGAATGGGGGAGTGCAAGTGAAATAGGATCATGTAGTATTATTTTTATTCCGGAAAGTCAAAAAAGCAATTTAGCATCCATTAAAAGCAAAATTGAAAACAAACCTATACTGATTATTACTGAATCTCCCGGATTAACTAAAAATGGAGCAGGCATTAGCTTTGTAAAAGCAGAAGGAAAAATAAGATTTGATATTAATAAAACTGCTATTTCCAGGACTGGACTGGTGGTTGCCAATAGTCTCGAACGACTTGCTTTAAATGTATATTAAGCTAATTCAACTCTTATATGGAAAGATGAACGCAATCATGTTTAGTTATTTATAACGCCCGTTATAATCTGAGGTAATTCCGGTATGTAGGGAGAAGACCTCAAAGGTTGCATCTTTGAAACCTTTGAGGTTTTAGGGCCTTCATCTGAGTTATTTTTGTTAATCCAACCCATTCAATTCATATTTCGGCTCAATAATCTTCAACCAAGTATACATTTGACTAGTTACATCTTAACATTATGGGTGATTTTTTGTAATATTGTAAAAGAAAGAAAAGTGCAGCGTACAACGTTCTCTTTGCACTTGTAACCCATAACCTTTTCAAACCTGCAACTTGTAACACTTTTTTAACTATTAATATTTAATATGAACACCATTCCTCAGCAGTTTGCAAGCGACAATTATTCGGGTATGTGCGCCGAAGCCTTCGAGTATTTTGTTAGAGCCAATACGGATCATGATTTATCGTACGGCAATGACCGTTGGACGGCCGAAGCAGCGGATCTTTTTCGAGAGCTTTTTGAGACCGACTGTGAAGTATTCTTTGTATTCAATGGTACGGCGGCCAATTCACTTGCATTGTCGACATTGTGCCAATCATATCACAGCGTTGTATGTCACGAGCTGGCTCACATCGAAACTGATGAATGTGGAGCTCCTGAGTTTTTTTCCAATGGAGCCAAAATACTTTTAACAAGAGGAGAGGACGGTAAGGTGACCAGTAATGGTATCAGGGAGATTGTAACAAAACGTACCGATATTCATTACCCCAAACCGCAGGTTTTAAGTTTAACGCAAGCAACCGAAGTAGGTACCATATATTTACAGGAAGAATTAAAATCAATTATCCAGACAGCCAAAGAATATGGTCTGTTAATACACATGGATGGTGCCCGTTTTGCTAATGCAATTGCAACATTGAATCTTTCGCCAAAAGCTATTACCTGGCAATGCGGAGTTGATGTGCTCTGTTTCGGGGGTGTAAAAAACGGATTAGCGGTGGGAGAAGCGGTGATATTTTTTAATAGAAAACTGGCTGAAGAATTTGAATACCGGTGTAAACAATCCGGGCAGCTGGCATCTAAAATGCGATTTATGTCTGCGCCTTGGATCGGACTGTTAAAAAATAACGTTTGGTTGGAAAATGCCCGGCATGCAAATCACTCCGCTGCGCTATTGGAAGAAAAAATTAAAGGACTCCCGGAACTATCCATTATGTTTCCACGTCAGGCCAATTCAGTATTCCTGTCTATGCCATCTGCACTCAAGGATTATTTATATGCGAAAGGCTGGCACTTTTATACGTTTATTGGCTTAGGAGGCGTCCGTTTTATGTGTTCATGGGATACCAGGGAGGAGTATATCGACAGATTGGTTCAGGACATTAAGGAAGGCTTACAGCTGATAAGTTAATGAAGTACCAAGTACAAGGTATAAAGTACAAAGAAGTTTGAACAACCTTAAACCTTGAACTTGTAACTTGTTCCACCAATTTTCTCCAATAATGAAAATTACTTTTAAGGAAATTCAAAGAAACGGATGATAGTTTCATCTGATCATTTGTTTATACCGTAATTTAAATATTAACCTAAATTATTTTCCATGAAAAAACTGTTTTTTACCATGAGTTTTACAGCTATGATTATTTGTAGCTTATCGTTAAGTGCTCAGTCAAATTACAAAATTGTAAATAAAATTCACGTCGAAGGCGAAGGAGGCTGGGACTATATCAGTGTGGACGAGGCAAACAGCCGGATATTCGTTTCTCATTCTACCGTAGCTCAAGCCGTAGATATTAAAACAGGTAAAGTAGCCGGTACTATTCCTGACACCAAGGGAATACATGGAATTGCCATTGCTGCTGATATAAACAGGGGTTTTACAAGTAATGGCCGCGACTCATCAATTACTGTTTTTAATCTTAAAACGTTGGAGGTAATCACTAAAGTAAAAGTAACGGGCCGCAACCCTGATGCAATATTATATGACCCTTTTTCAAAGAAAGTTTTTACTTTTAATGGTGGGAGTTCCAATTCCACAGTTATCGATGCTAAAGAAAATAAGGTAGTTGCAACCATTCCATTGGAAGGCAAGCCTGAATTTTCCGTCACCGATGGCAAAGGGAAAATTTATGTGAATATCGAAGACAAAAGTTTAGTCGATCAAATAAATGTAACTACCTTGAAAGTAGAGCATAGCTGGTCTATTGCTCCGGGTGAAGAGCCAAGCGGGTTGGCTTTAGATAATCAAAACCACCGGTTATTCAGCGTTTGCGGTAACAAATTGATGGTAGTTACCGATGCTGAAACGGGCAAGATAGTTACAACATTGCCCATAGGCGATCGTTGTGATGGGGTAACTTTTGATCCGGATAAAAAACGGGCCTACAGTTCTAATGGCGAAGGTACCATAACCGTAGTGCAGGAAGAAAACAGCAATAGCTTTAAAGTACTTGAAACGATAACAACGCAACTGGGGGCAAGAACCATAACCATTGATAAAACAACACACCATCTGTATTTGCCAACGGCTGAATATGAGTCGGCTCCTTCCGGTACAAACCGCCGTCCTCCATTAAAGCCTAATTCTTTTGTTATTCTCGATATTGAAACGCTGAAATAGGCAGTAGGTGTTTAGACTGTAGGTATTTAGTATAAACAATTAGGGGATTAAGAGCTATAATAACTCCTAAACCCCTAATTGTCTAATTCCTGAACCCCTATTTATAATTTTCAGGATACAAGGTATAGCGTATCATTTTACTGGTGTCTAAATATTTTGTAGCCATTTCCTTCATCAATTCAGGGGTGAGCATTTCACAAAGTTCATAAGGCTTTTCGGCGCGTCCAAATTCTTTATCCGTACTATAAATACGATCGATACAAAACATCCACCAGTTATTTTCCTTTACATCAGTTTCTACACTCCGGCGTTGGGTTTCAATTTCTTTTTGTAATTCTTCTTTTGTGGGACCTTGGCTTTTCATACGCTCAATTTCTGTTACTACTGCCTTTACAAGTTTATCCGCGTTTTCAGGTGCACAAGGAATGGTCATGGTCAAATGAAAATTTTCATAAGGAAAGCGGTCCACTCCACCTTGAATGCCAAAACCGTATACGCCGCTCATTTCCTCTCTAAGTTTATCAATATATATCATTTGTAATACCCTACCAAGACTCCATAAGGCGTGAGAATCGTGCTTTGACCACTTGGATGAACCACTAAAGGTCAAATAAATATAAGTTTTAGGATCGTTGCCTCTGTTAATGATTTCACTTACAGGCCCGTCGATAGGTCGTAATCCTTTATCTACAAATGTTTCAAGCTTTCCTGTTGAAGGAAGACTGCCCAGGTAAGTTTCAATCAAAGGCTTAATCTGGTCAACCTTGAACGAGCCAACAAACATAAAAGTAAAGTTACCGGCATTCGAGAAATTACGTTTATAAACTTCCATCGCTTTGTCGAGCGACAGTTGTTGCCAATCCTTTTCGACAGGAAACAAACCGGGAGCGTCAGGATTATTATTGTAAAGTTTAAGTTGCACCTGGTTAAAGAAATAGCTGGTGGGGTTGGATAGTGCATTTTTATACATGGCTGAGTAACGCTCAAAAATAGAATTGTATATAGCTTCGTCGCGACGAGGCTTGGTAAAATATAAATACACCAGTTGTAGCATGGTTTCGAAGTCTGAAACTGAGGAACTTCCTTTAAAACCACATTTGAGATCACTGATAAATGGACGAGCTGAGGCATTTTTGCCAGCCATCACCTTATCAAGATCAATTTTGGAGAATTTATCAATACCACTTTCACTGATAAGACTTGCTGCAAAGTTTGCCGATAACTTATATTCCGGTCCAAACAATGAGCATCCTCCTTCGCTATAGGCTTGCATTAAAATTTCATCGTTTTTAAAATCAGTTGGTTTAAGTATTACTTTGACTCCATTTGATAAGGTAAGTTCAATAATTCCTGTGTTCGTAATTTGTTTTTCCGAAACCAATTTTCCTGGTTTAGGTTTGTCGGTCATTAAGCTCGAAGCTATGGCATTTTCTGTATAGGGGTCGACTTTAATGGTTTTTGACCAGGAAAGATTGTCTTTTAATTCTTGCTCACTAGGCATTTTAACACCTTCCTTTTCAACTCCCATGATAATAGCCACTTCGTTTTTTTCCTTAATCCATGCTCCAGAGAATTTGTTAATATCCGCAAGCGTTATGGAACCAAGATTATTTTTTAAAAATTCGTAGTTAAACTCAACCCCGGGAATGGGATCATTCTCCAGAAAGTTATATACGCATTCCGAAACGATATTAGACGATTCTTGCTTGTCGCGTTCGTTATACTGATTTTCGGCCTCTTTTAAGTATGTTTTTTTGTATCGGTCGAGTTCAGGCTGTGTGAAACCGTAACGTTTTACCCTTTCGGTTTCGGTTAATACAGCCTTCATTCCTTTATCTGCACCATCTTCTTTCACACTGATTGAAACCTGGAAAGCATCGCAGGTTCGAACCCAAAGGTTGCCATAATATGACCATGCCCCTAAAAATGGAGGATCCGCTTTTTTGGTAAGCTCTCCAAGGCGCTGGTTGAGCATACCACAGAACATGTTGCTTATGATAGATTGCTTATAGTCGTCGATTGTTTTTTTAGGTATGGATGATGTTTTGTATGCCAGGGTTATACGTGTTCCTGTATTTTCTTTATCAGTAACAACACACACCAAGGGTTCTGTATTTTCCTGAATGCTATATGTTTCTTTGGGCCGTGGATTTGCAGGCGATTTAAGTTTGGCAAAATTAGTCCTAATTTGCTGTTCTATTTTATCAGGATCAATATCGCCTACTACGATTAAAGCCATTAATTCAGGACGGTACCATTCCGTGTAAAAACGTTTAATGTTATCGGCACTGGTATGTAAAATTGATTCTTTTGTACCAATTGGTAAACGGTCGGCATACTTAGAGCCCTTTAACAATATCGGAATGTACTTATTTTGCATACGTTGGTATGCTCCCAGGCGCAGACGCCATTCTTCCAGCACAACACCACGTTCTTTGGAAATTTCAGCAGTATCAAAAGTAACAGCATTGGCCCAATCCTCCATAATTAACAAACCGTTGTTTAGTATTTTAGCTGAGTCACTCGGTACGGTGAGTTTATACACGGTTTCGTCGAAAGAAGTATAACCATTTATGCCATCTCCAAAGCCAACACCTACGGATTGAAGGTAATGAACTAAATCGTTCTTTGGAAAATGACTGGTTCCATTAAAACACATATGTTCTACCAAGTGGGCCATACCAAGCTGATTGTCGTCTTCCTGCACCGCTCCTGCATTAACGGCCAAACGAAGTTCTACACGTTTTGCCGGTTTTGCGTTCTTGCATATGTAATAGGTCATTCCATTTGATAATTTGCCTATTTTTACCTGTTGGTCCACAGGAATGGGTGTGTTTTGGGCATTTCCAACTTCTACAAAAATGAAAAATAATATGCTTAGCAGCATCAATTTTTTTAAGAGAGAATGTTTCATGGTTTTTAAAATTAGAAATTTACAATAAGGGGACTTATGTTTAATGAATTAAAACGAAAATACTACAATAGTTTGATATTAACTCATTTCAAAATATATTTATGCTATTTTTTTTATAATTATTGAACATATTGGAAAATTCGGTCGCCGTACACGAGCGATTTAATGATTGAAAATCTTCTAACTTTCTACAAAATTTGCCGTTATCTTTGTTAAAATCAAACGTCGGTGAAAATTTTAGTGGTGGAAGACGAGAAATATCTGCGGGAAACGATAGTCTCTTTTCTTGAAGAAGAAGGTTATATTTGTGAACAGGCAGATTGTTTGGAGTTTGGAACTGAAAAGATAAATTTGTATGAATACGATTGTCTTTTGGTGGATATTGGCCTACCCGATGGCAATGGTCTTAACCTTGTAAAATCGTTAAAAAAACTTCATTCGGGTACCGGAATCATTATTATTTCGGCTAAAAACTCACTCGATGATAAGATTTCCGGATTGGATCTTGGTGCAGACGATTACCTTACCAAGCCTTTTCATTTGTCTGAGCTTAACTCCAGAATCAAATCCTTACTAAGAAGAAGAAAATTCGACGGCAAAAAAGAAATAACCTTTGACAATATCCGAATCGTTCCGGAAAACAGACAGGCCTATATTAATAATGAGCTCTTAACTCTAACTAAAAAAGAGTTCGATCTTTTGTTGTTTTTTATCGCTAATCCGAAACGTGTTTTAACCAAAGAATCAATTGCAGAGCATCTGTGGGGCGATTTTATTGATACCTCCGATAGCTTTGACTTTGTATATTCGCATATCAAAAACTTGCGCCGTAAGTTGTTTGAAAAATCAGGTGCCAATTACTTCCAGAATGTATATGGTTCAGGATATACTTTTCTCGCGGACTAAGTGAACAATTAACAGTATTGAGATTTTATCATGAAGCTTCAAACTAAAATAAACATTCGGTTTTTAATCATTACTTTTTTAGTATTTGCAGTTGCGGGAGCCATCTTCTACTTTGCATTGAATAATTTCATAGACAGGAGCCTGGATAGCAATTTAAAATTACGGAAGGAATTCGTAAAATCATATCTCAATCAACATAATTTTTCCGACTCCATTTATGAATCGCCGGATTATTCGATCAGTATAAAAAGATTAGGAAGTCACGAAAAATTTAAAAAATATACAGACACCCTCATTTACGATAAAGACGAAAAAGAACTTATACATTGTAGAAAAATCACGGTGACTACGCAAGTCAGGGGAGTGTACTATAAGGTGTCTGTTATTCAGTCGTTGGTAGAAACGGAAGATCTTGTAGCAGTGATCTTTACTTTTATGATCATACTTTTTGGATCGATTTTGTTAGCCTTGTTTTTTCTTAATCGTTGGTTATCTAAATCGACTTGGCGACCGTTTTTCAGTACGTTAACTAAACTTAAAACGTTTAAGATAGGGAAAACATCAGATGTGAGTTTTGAGCAAACAAATATTTACGAGTTCGAACAGCTCAACGAAGCTTTGAACGGCATGATTCAAAAGATTCAGACAGATTTTACCAATCTGAAAGAGTTTACAGAAAATGCCTCACACGAGATTCAAACACCGTTAGCAATTATTAAATCCAAACTAGAACTTGTTTTACAGGATAAATCACTTAACGAGAATCAACATAAACAGATGCATATTGCTTATGAATCGGCTATACGGTTATCTAAGCTAAATGAGACATTGCTGTTGCTTTCGAAAATTGAAAACCGTCAGTTTACTGAACAAATTGATATTGATTTATGTGATCTGATAAAATCACGAATAGATTATCTCGAAGAACTGTTAGCACTTAAACAAATCCACGTGACCCTGGATTTGGATATTCCGGTGATTGTATCGATGAATCCTATGTTAGCTGATATTTTAATCAATAATTTGTTAAATAATGCACTGAAGCATAATGTTGAAAATGGCGTAATTAGTGTTTCAGCACAAAACCGGCAAATTACAATTGCTAATACCGGTGTGCCAGTGGTAATTGACCCTAGGAAGATATTTCAGCGCTTCGTAAAACAAGGCAATTCAAAAGATTCAACCGGATTAGGACTAGCCATAGCCAATGAAATATGCAAGATTTTTAAACTTTCTTTGCAATATAAATATCAAAATGATTTACACTATATATTGCTGGAATGTTGATCCCAATTTCCTCCAAAGTCATTTTATTCATTTGTTCAGAATCTATTTTATATCATTTTGTTAACTAATTGATGTACTTGAGTTTAACTATAACAATAAACTTAGCGCTAACAAATGAAAAAGTGGTTCTTGGTAAAAATATAAGAATAATTGGGCATTCATGGTATAACGAACCCATATCTTCCTTATCTTTGACCCTTCGAAAAAAATAGTCAAATAATGCAGTATAGTTAACTCAACAATTAACAAATCGTAGACATTTACTAGTAATCCTTTGAATCGTAAATATTTATGTCATTTTAATAATTTGTCGTAACTTAATCAACAAAATATTTTATAATGAACAAAAAATCAATCAATCTCTTATTTATCCTTGCATTTATAAGTATATTAATAGCTTGTGATCCTCCAAAACAAGACGCTAAGTCAACCAAACAATCAGGCACGGTTTCTTTTTTAGAAGGATTTGTCGTTAAACCAACTGTAGTAGATCAATTTATTTCGGTATCAGGCACCCTGAAGCC
>CAYZNC010000215.1:0-9340 GCA_964478555.1 uncultured Bacteroidales bacterium
AGGAGCAGTTGCAGGCTTGGTAGCTATTACTCCTGCTGCCGGATTTGTTGATGTTTCCGGAGCAATCATTATAGGTTTAATGGTGTCCGTATTTTGCTTTATCATGGTTGGGGTTGTAAAACCACGACTTGGTTATGATGATTCTCTGGACGCCTTTGGAGTGCATGGTATAGGTGGAATGTGGGGCGCTATTGCTACAGGCTTATTTGCTACACCTTTTGTTCAAGCAGGATGTAGTGGGGCTTTCTATGGGAATCCTCACCAATTAATAGTCCAGTTTATTGCCGTAGGGACTACCATTGTTTATTCCGGAGTTTTAACCTTTGTATTGTTTAAAATTGTTGATAAAACTTTGGGTATTCGCGCATCGGAAGCTGAAGAATCAATCGGTCTCGATATTAGTCAACATGAGGAAATTGCTTATACAGAAGCTGAGTAGGTAGTAGACAATAGGTGTTTAGGCAGTAGGCAGAAGGTAATAAGTACTTCTTATTTCTGACGGCTACAGCCTACAGCCTTTATAAGATAAAATCCAATCCACAAAAGTTCTCTAATTCTAATGTGTAATTGGTAATTGGGGGCGCAAGGCGCTCCCAATTTTTATTTACCTATGTTAAATGATTGCATCAGGAACACAACAGAATTGACAAGATCGCTGATTATTCCAGATAACCCGAAGGAGAGAATGCTGCCATATTTTCGTTCATTTCTGTTAAAAAACGCACCCAATTGGCTTTATAACGCAAGCATCGAACATCTTCCTCTGTTCGACACTGAACTTGTAAATCATAAATGGCATCTTCAAGTTCATTCTTGTTAAAATGAAAACCTTGCGATTTGAGATAGGGTAATACCTGATCCGTTTCCTCACAAAAATAAATCTCTTCTTTTAAGGCAGGAATGTCATCAATTGCTTTAAGCAATAGTATTGCGTTACACATAGACATATATTTACATATTTAATTATTTGAACAAGAGGTACCCCAACCATTGCAATCTTTGGCACTATTGCCGATCAACGATTCATAGACGTTAAATGGTTTTGGTCCATTATTTCATAGCATCTAATTTTATTTTCTGTCAAAAAGTTTAACATAAGGCTGTTCGCCAAAAACATCTTTATATGCGGGGCGGATAATACGCCTTGCGTCAAAGATCAACTCTTCGAGTCTATGGGAACACCATCCTGCGATACGCGACATAGCAAACAAAGGGGTATAAACAGAATCTTTAATTCCAATACAGTTATACACAAAACCTGAGAAAAAATCGACATTTGCACAAACTCGTTTGGTTGTTTTGTCGCCTTTGTGTTCATAAAATGCCTGAGGGGCTAATTTTTCTATCATCAGATATAATTCAAACTCCTCCAGTCTTCCTTTTTCTTTTGCAAGTTCCTGTGCCATCTGTTTGAGCAGTATTGCTCTGGGGTCGGATATTGTATAAACTGCGTGGCCTATTCCATATAATTTACCGGAACCATCATAAGCTTGTTTTTTTAATATCTTATGTAGATAGTCCTTAACTTCACTTTCATTATCCCAATGTTTGACATTCTCCTTTATGTTGTCCATCATACCAAGAACTTCATGGTTGGCTCCGCCATGCATTGGCCCCTTAAGTGAAGCAATAGCAGACGCCACTGCTGAATAGATATCAGTACCAGTCGAACTCGTTACACGGATTGTGAAAGCTGAGTTGTTTCCTCCACCATGATCAGCATGCAGTATCAGTGCAAGATCAAGAATATCCGCTTCCAGCCTTGTGTACTTTTCTTCCCCTTTCAACATTAAAAGAAAATTTTCAGCGGTGCTTAGTTCTGTGTTAGGGTGCCGGATAGAGAGTGTTTTGTGTTGGTATGCATGTCGCATGGCATGGTAAGAATAAGCTATAATAGTAGGAAGCTTGGCAATCAGGTTAAGCGATTGATCAACAAGGTTTTCTACAGAGGTATCTTCAGCTTTTGGATCGAGTGTGTAAATTCCAAGTATGGTCCTGGCAAGCATATTCATGATGTTATTACCCTTAAGCGTAAGGATCATATTTTTGGTAAAACTGTCTGGTAGCGCACGTAAAGATCCCATATAGTCCATGAATTCCTTCAGTTCTTGCTGATTTGGTAACCTTCCGGAAAACAAAAGATAAACAACTTCATCAAAACTATGTCGCTTTTGTAATTTTGCGTCCATTACCAGATCTTCAACATTGATTCCCCGGTAAACAAGTTTTCCATCAACGGGGACAAGTTGTCCTCCCTCATTATTATAACCCACTACATGGCCTATATTGGTGAGACCAACAAGGACACCTGTATGATCCGAATTACGTA
This sequence comes from uncultured Bacteroidales bacterium, assembly GCA_964478555.1. Taxonomy (GTDB): domain Bacteria; phylum Bacteroidota; class Bacteroidia; order Bacteroidales; family JAAUTT01; genus JAAUTT01. Next base: position 2,330 of record CAYZNC010000215.1, read on the forward strand.
AGCCTCGTTTTACGCCATATTTCTCAAATAATTCAGGAGAAATAAAAGAAGCTTTCTTTACATCTTCTGACATCCGTAAGACAATATTTGCCTTGTTATCCATAATGTTCTTAATTTAATTATAATATTGTAAATTAGCGATATGCGTTTTGTAAAATACAAGTAATCATCTCCACCACTACGTTGTAGCAAAACCTTATTAAACTATTGCAATTTATTAATAAATTATAAATATTAAGACAATATAGCCAAAAACTTACATATAATAATTAAAAATAGATTTTCTATTTAATTCATCAACATAAACTTTAAATTTAGTTTATTTTAATAAATTTGGTTATATTATACGAGAAGAGAAAATTGGCAATTCTATTGCTTCAAAAGCGGTATCATTGTTGGGTATAACAGGCATGCAGTTATATACATCATCTCCTAAGACTTCTTGCTTCAACACGCAAAATTGTGGACAATAAACAACGTGTTGACCAAATGAATTAGTTAACTTTTTTTATTAATTATTGTTTTAAAGTTTAATTATTGTTAAAATCATGGAACTAAGCGCCCGTAACAAAATCAAAGGAAAGATCAAGGAAATGAAACTTGGTAGCGTAATGGCAAAAGCTGAAATACAAATTGCCGATGTTACAATTGTTAGCTCCGTTATTACCGTTGACAGCGTAGAAGACTTGAAATTGAAAGTTGGCGATGAAGTATATGCAATTGTGAAATCCACCGAGGTAATGATAGGGAAATAAATGTTGAATTATTAGAACTATTACATTTTTGTAGAGAATAGTTTATTTACTTACATAAATGTAGGTTTTACATCCATTGTATTTATTGTAGTATTTTGATAATTAATGCTTTAGTAGCTTGGCATAATGTTTGTCAAGCATAGTGGAAGAATTATACCATAAAACTTAAACCATATGAAATTAAGCGCACGAAACCAACTAAAAGGGAAAATTTTAAAAGTCGATGAAGGATTGATTACCGCCAAAGTAATGCTCGACCTGGGTAATGGTAATGTTATTTCTGCTATTATATCAAAAGATGCAATAGCGGATCTAAATCTGAAACCGGGAGACGTGGCTTTCGCCATTATCAAATCTACCGAAGTTATCATTGGAACTCCTTGTGAGTGTAAGGATGGTGATTGTAACTGCAAATGACCATGATCGAAGTAGAATGTCATATTGCTATCAAAAAAGATGGAAATTGTTTTTTAAATCCCATTAAAACCGAGCTATTGTACGAAATAATTAAAAACGGTAGTCTAAGTGCGGCTGCAAAAAAGCTGAAGATTTCCTACCAGCACGCTTGGACCATGATAGATGAAATGAATCACGTTGCTCCAGAGCCAATGGTTATTAAGAAACGAGGTGGCGTTAATGGGGGAGGGGCGGAGATTTCAAGCTATGGTGTAAGAATACTCAGCGAATATAAGCTGATTGAAGCACAGGTAAAAAAACTCATTAACCAGATTAATGTGGATATAAACCTTTGATTTTTTTTGCATACCGTTATCTAATGCTGTTTATAACGAAAAGTCCGGAACCCAATCGGTGCGAATGATTTGACGTTCCGGACTATTAAAATTCAATAAATTTTAACACTTAAAAGTACAAAAAATGAAAAAGAATCACTTATTACTGGGCCTTAGTTTTGTTGTTTCGCTCAGTTTTTCAAAAGCCTTAGCACAAACAACTTTTGACGCCGAGTTGCGACCGCGTATGGAATTCAGGCAAGGTTTTCGTAAACCTCTGGCCGACAGTCTAAACCCAGCCTTTACAACCTTACAACGTACACGATTGAATGCCGATTATAAAGGGAAAATACTAAACGCACGCATTTCCTTACAAGATGCTCGTATTTGGGGAAACAGTGATAATAAAATCAACACATCCAAAATAGAGCTTTATGAAGGTTGGTTTGAATATTTGATTACATCAGGATTTTCGGCAGAAATGGGTCGTCAGACATTGAATTACGATGATCAGCGATTATTTGGTCTCTCTAACTGGAGTAATACCGGTATTGCTCACGATGCGTTAGTTCTTAAGTATAATAGTCCTTTTATTAAGGTGCATTCCGGTTTTGCATATAACAACAGCAAGGATACAACACTAAGCACAACCTATGCCTATACACCAAAACAAAATTATAAGACGATGGGTTATGTTTGGCTTTCGAAACAAATTTTTAGAGGAACAACACTTTCGCTCATTGGTATTTCCGAAGGATTCGAGAAAAAAAACAATTACAAAATTGTTTATCCCAGGATAACATTTGGCGGAAATTTAGTTCATACTCCCGATTCTTCAACCTGGGGTGCAATCCTTACAGCTTATATGCAACGAGGCAAGGACCCGAATAAAAGTTATGGCACCGGATATGCCGATTTAAAGACTTATTTTTTAGCAGCTAAATTTTCTTATAAGATTTTACAAAAATTAACGGCTAATGTTGGCCTGGATTATTATTCGGGTTCTTCATCAACGGTCGATGCTGAAAAATCAAACACTTTCAACCGTTTATATGGAACAGCTCATAGTTTTAATGGTTACATGGAGTATTTTACCACATTGCCAACGCAGGGATTAATTGATTATTACGGCGGCATCAATGCAAAAATTACACCGAAAATTACAATCGATTTGATCACACATCTTTTCTATTTTGACAAAGACTTTTTGTACAATGGAGTTAAAACCGAACAAAACCTCGGTACGGAAACCGATATTGTTATCAACTATATGGTTTCGAAAGAAATTGCCATTCAGAGCGGGTATAGCAAATACTTTAATTCAGGCTCAACGGAAAAATATTTCAAAATGCAGGGAGTTGGCACCCATTCACAACAATGGGCATATTTAATGTTGACCATACGACCACAGTTTTATAAGACTCCTGTGGTGACTGAAAATAAATAGATAAACCAGAAACAAGAAGTAAGGAATCAAAGATTACTGGAGTCGAGTCAATTATAAATTAATGATAACCATAAAAATTAAGATGAAAAAAATATTGATATGTCTTTCGATGGCTTTAACCATAAGCCTTCAGGCGCAAACCATAAAAATAGCGGCAGCTGGAAACCTTCGCTTTATTCTTGATGACATAAAAACGAAGTACGCCATCATTAATCCGAAAGTTAATATAGTTGTGAATTTGGGTTCTTCCGGGGCGTTGTTTCAACAGATAACCAACGGAGCCGATTTCGACGTATTTATGGCAGCTGATAAAATTTATCCCGATAAATTAAAAGCTCAGGGAATGGTTTCGGGCGAAGTAAAAACATATGCTTTTGGAAAGCTTGTGATATGGAGCAATTCGGTCGACGTTTCAAAAGGTTTGGACATTCTTACTGAGAAATCGGTTAAACGTATAGCTATTGCCAAACCCGAGGTTGCTCCATATGGTGCGAGAGCTGTTGAGTGTCTTAAATACTATCAACTATTTGATAAAGTAAAAGATAAGATTGTATATGCCGATAATATTGCCCAAACGGCTCAGTTTGCCCAAACAGGTAATGCTGAGGTAGGATTTCTTGCCCTTGCATTGGTGATGTCTCCTGAAATGAAAGGAACTTATTATGTATTGGATACCAAAAGTTACAAACCTGTGGAACAGGCAATGGTGCTGATGAAAAGTTGGCAAAGCAATCCCGAAGCGGCTAAATTTATGAAGTTTGTATTGAGCTCTGATTGCAAGCCATTGTTTGAAAAGTACGGTTTTATGGTTCCTTAAATGAAGTACTGAGTACCAAGTACTGAGTAAATAGAATTTTTTAATACTCAGTACTCAGTACTTTTTATGCCTAGCATCTAATATCTATATTATGAACAAATTACCAGGTACCATAACGCAGATTCAGCAATCCGGAGCTGTTATGCTTGTTGATGTTGATGTTAATGGACATGTCTTTTCGGCCATGCTCATCAAATCAGTATCCAATCCGCAATGGCTTAAAACCGGGAATAATATTGATCTTGTGTTTAAAGAAACCGAAGTGTCATTGGCCAAAGGTCTGTCAGGAAAAATAAGTATGAGAAACCGAATGATGTGTAAGGTTCTGAAAATTGATAGAGGAGCCTTATTAAGCACAATTAAAATGCAGTTTCAGGAATTCGTTATTACATCGGCTATTACTACACGCGCTGTAGATTCGCTTCAAATAATCATTGGAGAAGAAATCGAAGCACTGGTAAAAGCCAACGAAATCTCACTTATGAAAAAATAATTAGCCCATTAACAAATTAGTTTAAATTATGGATGCTACTTTTCTACAAACATTATGGGTAACGCTTAAACTAGCTGTTTCAACAACAGCAATATTAATTATCATTGGGTTACCCATTGCTTATTGGCTGGCCTATTCCAAATTCAGGATAAAACCATTCATTGAAGCCCTCGTTAGTATGCCCATGGTTTTACCACCATCCGTCCTTGGATATTATATGTTGGTGATATACAGTCCCCGAAACTATTTTGGAGCATGGCTTGGGAATGTGTTCGATATACGTTTGGCGTTTACTTTTGAGGGGGTGCTGATAGCTTCTGTAATTTTTAGTTTGCCATTTATGGTTCAACCTTTGCAAAATGGGCTGCGTTCGTTGCCCAATAGTTTACGCGAAGCCTCTTTTACACTGGGCAAGTCAAAAACCGTTACATTTTTCAGGGTTTTGATACCAAATATTAAGCCATCCATTATCACAGCTATAGCGCTTACCTTTGCGCATAGTATTGGAGAGTTTGGTGTTGTGCTTATGGTGGGAGGCAATATGCCCGGAAAGACCCGAGTAGCCTCTATTGCAATATATGACGAAGTTCAGTCACTCAATTTTGCCACCGCTAATAGATATGCACTAATTCTATTCGTTGTTTCTTTGATATTGCTGACGACTATTTACAGCGTGAATAAAAAATATGAACCATGGCGAATGATGTAATTCATATTGATGTTGAAAAATCAATGCTTACTGCTAATGGTAAGATAAATCTTGCTATTAAAACAACGGTTCAAATAGGAGAATTGGTTGCGTTGTTTGGTCCATCGGGTGCGGGTAAAACTACTTTTTTAAGAATCCTGGCAGGACTTGAAAAACCGGATAAAGGTATGGTGAAATTTGGCCCGAATGTTTGGTTTGATTCTGCAAAACAGATTAATGCCTCTCCGCAAAGCAGGAATGTCGGCTTCATGTTTCAGGACTATGCTTTGTTTCCCAATATGACCGTTGAACAAAACATTAAGTTTGCGCTGCCTCGTGAAAGTACTAAGATGGTAAATGAATTGCTCTCGGTTTTTGGCTTAACTGAACTTAAAAAACGTAAACCATCCGGTTTATCCGGAGGACAGAGGCAACGCGTTGCATTGGCACGTGCCCTTGCGCGTAAACCCCAATTATTGTTACTGGATGAGCCCCTTTCTGCCCTTGATGCTGAAATGAGAAGTATGTTGCAAAATCATATTTCACAAACTCATCAACTATCAGGAGTTACCATAATGATGGTTAGTCATGATTTAAATGAGGTATTTAGGTTAGCAACCCGTGTTCTCTGCATTGAAAACGGTATAATCATCAGGAATGGCAAACCGGAAGACGTATTTTCAGATAACAGTATAAGTGGCAAAGTACAAATAACAGGACAAATTGCACATATTGAAAAGCAAGACACCATTAATATTGTAACTGTTATTTCCGGCAACAATCAAGTCATAAAAGTAATTGCGTTCGATAACGATTTAGAGAACTTACATATTGGCGACAGCGTAATGGTATTTACAAAGGCATTCAACCCAATCATTAGTAAGCTTAAATAGTGCTGACTTGAATTTCAAATGAAGTTAGATAAGAAATTTTAATATTCTTTTGAAATCAGGCCTTTTTCCGCAAAATCGTCAATCAGTTCAAATACTTCTTTTGATGATAGCCCTCGTTTAAGCATATAAGCCCGTTCCTTAATCAGGCACAGAACAATCTCAAAGGAGGTGCCGGAAAGCTTTATATTGTTTTTTATAGTGAAATCAATCAACGTAGCTTTACCACTGTGTTTTCCAAAGACAAAATCCTGCTCTTGACGGCCAATTTGCGAAGCCTTTATAATCTGATAAGTTTCGCGATTTTTTGATATAACGTTTGTGTGAATACCAGATTCGTGGCACAATGCTTTACTGCCTGTAACTGCCTTGTTAGATGGTAGGGGAGAGCCCGAGGCCTGACTTACGGCTTGCGACAATTCGCCCAATATGGAAGTTCTTATACCATGCCGTATATCACTGCTAAGTTCGAGTGCCATTACCACTTCTTCAAAGGCAGCATTTCCAGCCCGTTCACCCAATCCATTAACCGTAACACTTGCCGCTTCGGCACCCGTATGCAGTGCTGCAAAGGTATTGGCAGTAGCCATACCCAGGTCGTTATGACCATGAAATTCAAATATTCCGTTTGGAAAATTTCTTTTAATTTTTCTGAAGAGCCGCGAAGTCGACATGGGATTCAATATGCCAACAGTGTCTGCTATACGCACCCGTGATGCTCCAACATAAATTGCCTCCCCAATAAAATCAGACAAAAAAGGGAATTCGGCTCTCGAAGCATCTTGTGCACCAATGGCAATATATTCGAAATGAGAGGAGGCATATTTCACGGTCTCCTTCAAAGTCTTAAAAACCCATTTTCTGTCTTTTCCCAAGGCAAGTTGATGAATGTCCGATACCGGAAATGATATATTGATTCCACAGGTCCCTGATTGAATGGCAGCATCAATGTCGTTCCGTGTAGCCCGGCACCATGCCATAGTTTTAAATTTATACTTTTCGGCAACGATGGTTTTAATATCATTAATTTCACAGGCACCGATAGCAGGTGTACCTACTTCCACTTCCGCGATTCCAGCTTTATCAAGCAATTCAGCAATATGTAGCTTTTCTTTCAGCGAAAAAACAACTCCAGGTGCTTGTTCTCCATCCCGTAATGTAGTATCGATAAGATGAATTTTTTTCATAAG
>CAYZNC010000215.1:9440-11131 GCA_964478555.1 uncultured Bacteroidales bacterium
GGTTTGGAGTCGAATATTCCTCCATTATTCACTGATCAAATATTTTTCTACAGCTTGTCCTTCTTCCAATCCGTCGAGTATTTCATCGATAGCTTCTTCTGTAATTGCTCCATACCAATGATTATTTTGATGGACAACCATAATGGGACCTTGTGCACAAACATTAAGGCAACCGGTACTCGATACAGTTACATCAAGGCCCCTGTCTCCAGCACCTTCCATAATGTATTGGATAAGCGCAGGAGCATCTTTTTTATGGCATGCACCTTGTGCATCACCTGCAATGCGGTATGAGTTGCATACCAAAATGTGATAAGTCGGTTTTTTCATGAAAATATAGTATTAAGTAAAAAGAATCTATCTTACTGCTTGTTTCTTGATTCTTGTTTCTATCATGCACACCCCTGAGCATTTCCTCTGCACGATTCACCACATTTAAAAGCATCAGCCTTTTTTATGGTTTTAATGGTTGTGCCATTAAAAACTGCATCGAGACCTTCGTCGATCAGTCCTGTCATCTGGATCACACGAATACCGGAATGTTTAAGGATATTGGTTGGGTTTTCACCCACTCCTGCAACAAGTATTGCACGACAGTCCTTCAATGTGTTCGATAGGTTTATCCACCGGAAGTCACCTGTACCTGTAGGAGGTGTCATGCGTTCTTCCACAAAGTGAAAACCGTTGGGTGTTTGCTTGAATATGTACAATGTATCAGCTTCTCCCAGATGCATGTTAACCAGGTGTCCTTCGTAGGTTGCCACTGCAACATAAGGTCGGTCATCGGTGGGAAACAAAGGACGTGAGGCGAATTCCTGAATCATGCCAAAAGCATCTTTATAATCCTGGCCCAGAAGACCTGCTGCATCAGCCCTGCAACGCGAACAGTGTTCCATAATGCCGATAAACTCTTTTGCCTGAGTTCTGGCTTTGAAAATCATTGCCTTTGAGGGTGCTGGTATATTTTCAAAAACAGTGTCCTTGTTGGGTACCATGGGCATGCAGTTCATGACATCAGCGCCAAGGGCGACCACGGTTTTTGCCACTTCATAAATGTGATCATCGTTAATACCAGGCATGATGATGGTGTTTATTTTTACTACAATTCCTCTGGCTTTAAGCAATGGTATGCATTCGAGTTGCCTTTTCAACAGTAATTCTGCTCCTGCCACACCTCGGTAAACCTTTTTATCATGCCTGACCCACGAATAAACTTTGCTGGTTATTTCCGGATCAACAGCATTGATGGTAATAGTGACATGGGTAACGCCAAGTTGTGCAATTTCGTTGATATAGGGTTTTAAGTTTAATCCATTGGTGGAGAGACAAAATATTTTATCGGGAAATGTTTGCTTGATCAATCTTATGGTTTCGATCGTTTCCTCAGGGTTTGCAAACGGGTCACCCGGTCCTGCTATTCCTATTACTGAAATATTTTCAAGGTATTTGTTTAATTCTTTCAAATACTCTAGCGCCTGATAAGGGCTTAATACTGCAGAAGTCACTCCCGGACGGCTTTCGTTAACACAATCGTACTTACGATTACAATAGTTACATTGAACATTGCACTTGGGTGCTACTGGCAAATGAACACGTGCTTTGGTATGTCTGGCTTCAGCATCAAAGCAGGGATGAGCGGCAGAGGTTTTTGTAATCATACTTAATAAGTTTTAAAGTTCAAGGTTCAAAGT
>CAYZNC010000216.1:0-11099 GCA_964478555.1 uncultured Bacteroidales bacterium
GGAGTATAAGAAACTCATCCAGGATACGCATACTGATAAAACCAATACGCTCATTTATCTTTACACTTCAAATCCTGTGGAACAACACAGTTTTGTGGAAGCTGCCAAAGCTAAAGGTTACGACGTGCTTGCCATGGATGGGTATTTTGATGCACATTTCATTAATCACCTGGAAAGTAAGTTCAAAGATTCCCGTTTTTTACGCGTTGACTCAGATATTGTGGACCGGCTGATTGCCAAAGACGATCTTTCAGAATCCAAACTATCCAAAGAACAACAGGATGATCTGACGCCGGTGATTCAAAGTATTTTACCTTCAACCGCTCATTTTCATGTTCAGTTTGAAGGGCTATCAGAAACCGATCAACCTATGATTATCACCCAGAATGAATTTATGCGCCGTATGAAAGACATGTCAGCAATGGGAGGTGGAGGCGGAATGAACTTTTATGGTGAAATGCCCGATAGCTATAATTTGGTGGTTAATACCAATCATCATCTGGTAAATGAGATTGTAGCAGGTAAGGATAAAAAACTAGGCGATGAACTTGCTAAGATTAAAGAAGAATTAAGTCCTGTTGAAGCAGAAAAAGCGTTGCTTGAAAAAGACCTGAAAGATAAGAAAGATGAAGAAATTTCGCAGGAACAGAAAGATCTTCGCGAAAGTTTGGAAAAGAAAATCGATGACATCAAGCATAAGCGTGAGGATGAGCTTAAAAAATACGGTAAGAGCAATAAACTTGTAAAACAACTTGTTGATCTTGCATTACTCTCCAATAATATGCTGAAAGGGGAGGAGCTTACCAAATTTATTAAACGTAGCGTAGAATTGATTAAAAAATAAGGATGAGGTATCTAAAAGCCTTTAAGCCTGTCAGGTTTCAATAACGTGACAGGCTTTTTTTGAGTTTTTTTGGATCAGATACTAAAACAATTTCTGCACTTCTTCTTTTAGAAAGTCAATTGCCATACTGGATGGATTTTTTTCCATATCCATCATCATCTGCAGTATGGTGGTACTCAATTGAATGTAAGGAGCATCCGAAGGTACCTGATCGGAAGCAGTATTAATTAATCTTAGCGTATTGGAACGTGCATTTTTAACCATTTCCCAGGCTTCATTAGAAAGGTATAGTTGTTGCGAAAGGTTATGATCAAATTCGGCTCTAACAGAGGCTAACATTTCAGTCTGTAACTGCTTACTGTTCATGCCGCTTTGACTAACTCGCATAATGAGAGACTCTGGAGAGATCCTTTCCAGAAATAAAATTACTCTTTCATATGCCTGCAAACGGAGAGGCGTGATAAGCTTTTGATTTTTAAGCGAGGTTTTAAATTTTCGCTTTCTTTCCAAGTCTTCAAAGTATGAATGTAAAATATAGAAAACGGTGAGGAAGACAACCAATGAAGGCACCACGTATTTTAAAATTTCCAGCATGATAGTTTTAATTAATGTTTTTTAACAATTACACGTAAAACCTGTTAATCTTATGTGTAAAGATACGATTGAACCAATGAACGATCAAAATTTCCACAAAGCAACAAAAAAAATATTTATTCTATTGTTAAAAACCGTATTTTTAAGTGCTAAAATAATTTAGTAATGATCTCTAAACATAATTGATAGTATAATATGGAACAGCTTTCAAAGAGAATTAACAGTTTGAGCGAATCTCAAACGATGGCCATGAATCAGAAAACCCGCGATTTGCAGGCTCAGGGCATCGACATCATTAACCTTACGGTTGGTGAGCCCGATTTCTTTACGCCCCCCCACGTTAAAGAAGCTGGTAAAAAGGCCATTGATGATAACTTTTCTTTTTACCCACCTGTAAATGGGTACCCCGATTTAATTAAGGCTATTGTAAATAAATTTAAAACTGAAAATGATCTAGAATATAAACCTGAGCAGATTATTGTTTCCACCGGAGCTAAACACTCTCTTGCCAATGCTATTCTTTGTCTGATTGACGAAGGAGATGAGGTTATTGTGCCCGCTCCTTACTGGGTTACTTATGCAGAACTTGTAAAGCTTGCACAGGGAACCAATATTATCCTGGAAACTACATTGGAAAGCGACTACAAAATCACGCCTGCCCAGCTAGAGAAAGCTATAACGCCAAAAACAAAAGCGCTACTGTTATGTTCTCCATCTAATCCTACCGGGAGTTTATATAGTAAGAAAGAATTAAAAGGACTGGTAGATGTTCTTGCTAAACATCCCCGTATTTTTATTATTACCGACGAAATTTACGAACATATTAATTTCGTTGGCAAACACGAATCCATAGCACAATTTCCGGAAATCAAAGAACGGGTTGTTCTGATTAATGGAGTTTCTAAAGCTTATGCTATGACTGGCTATCGAATTGGTTATATGGCAGGACCAGCTTGGTTAATCAAAGCTTGTTCGAAACTCCAGGGCCAGGTAACATCCAGTGCTGCAACAATCTCCATGAAAGCCGCAGTAGCTGCACTAACGATGGATAATGCCTATACAAAGGAAATGAATATTGCTTTTAAACGCCGTAGGGATTTGGTTTTAAATCTGATGAAAGAGATTCCAGGCTTGAGATGCAATATTCCTGAGGGTGCCTTTTATGTATTCCCCGACGTAAGTTATTATTATGGTAAAAGTGATGGTAGCCTAACGATTAAGAATGACATGGATTTGTGTCTTTACCTTTTAGATAAAGCCTTCATTTCTACCGTGCCAGGCGGCGCTTTTGGAGAACCTAAATGTATCCGTATATCCTATGCAAATGCCGATGAAAAGCTTGTAAAAGCTATGAAACAAATGAAAGACGCCTTATCCAAATTGAAATAAATTTAAATTTTCTTATATTTAAGCTTGCATACATTTTATAACTTCGTATGCAGGCTTTTTTTTTTGAAATAGATGAAAGAATACATGAATGGCAAAAACTAAAACAAAGCGCAAAAGTGCGCCGAAGAAGCGTGGCTTACTGGGTAAAATTGTTGTTGGAACATTGGTAACCGGATTGATTGTGATTTATATCGGTTACCGGAAGCTTTATACACCAAATGTTCACATTGAAAAGAATGTCCGGCAAACCTATTTATATATACATACCGGCTCTACATTTGAACAAGTATTAAGTAGCCTCACCGATAATAAATATTTGCGCAATGTAAAATCGTTCGAGTGGATGGCTGTGAAGATGAACTACACTAACCATATTAAACCCGGGAAATATCTTATTAAAAACGGTATGAGCAACAGGGAGCTGATTGGCATGTTACGTTTAGGCAGACAAGTTCCGGTAGAAGTTGTTCTTCAAAATGTAAGGTTAAAGCGTAAGTTAGCCGCGGATTTATCTAAGCAAATTGAACCTGATTCGCTCTCCATATGGAGATTTCTCAATGATGATATCTTTCTGAGTAAGTTTGGCTTCAACGCGCAAAATATTCTGGTCATGTTTATTCCAAATACTTATGAATTTTATTGGAATACCTCGGTTGAAGGTTTATTTGAAAAGTTGCACGGCGAGTATAAGAAATTCTGGAATGAGGAACGCATCACTAAATGCGAAAGCCTTGGAATAACTCCTATTGAAGCTTCCATATTAGCCTCAATAATCGAAGAGGAGACTGCAAAAAACGATGAAAAACCAATTATTGCAGGTCTGTACCTAAACCGTATTAAAAAGGGAATGCTCCTGCAGGCAGATCCTACGGTTCGTTATGCACTTGGCAATTTTGGTATTAAACGGGTTTGGGGTAAATACAAAGAAATCAAATCACCTTATAATACCTATCTGAATGCTGGTTTACCCCCCGGTCCGATATGCATACCCTCTATAGTTACCATAGATGCAGTGCTGAATCGTCAACCAAATGAATATTTATATATGTGTGCCAAGGAAGATTTTTCGGGCTACCACAACTTTGCCCGAACGTTGGAACAACATAATCTAAATGCTCAACGCTATCAAAAAGCATTAAATAAAGCTAAGATGTTTAGATAAGAGAGTGGGTGATGATAGACCCATGTGATTTTAGTTGTGCTTACGGCTATTTAAGGATTTAGTATGTTAATTCCTAAGCCCGTAGGGCTGATATATCGGTAGAAAAGGAATGATAGACCCGGAAAACCCATAGGCCTGATATCGTTGCGACAAGCCCTGTTTATTAATATGTCAACCCTCTGGGTTTAAAAAGAACATCAACAAATTCGATACTACCGATATGCCAGCCCTCCGGGCTTTTCGTTCTAACATATTCAATTCTTCACTTTAGTTCACAACTAATCTTCAATCCTCCTTGATCAACTTAAAACCATGTCCTATAATCTCATTAGCATCAATTACGGTTAAGAAGGCGTGCGGGTCTATTTCTTTGATATAATCGATAAGGGCAGGCAATTCCCGGCGTGTAATATTCGTATAAATCACTTTTTTCCGTTTGCCGCCCGACATTCCTTCAGCAAGAAAATAAGTTCCTCCGCGGTTTAAGTCAATAAGTATTTTTTTCCGTATATCTTCATGTTTCTCCGAAATAATAAATAACGCTTTATCATAGCCAAAACCCTGCATGATCCCGTCGATAACCCTACCGGTAATGAAAATGACAATCCATGAATAAAAGGGAATACGCCAATCCCCAAAGGCCAATAGACCTAATAAAACAACGACAGAATCAACATATATGAGCAACTGTCCTAGTGGAAGCCTTGTTCTTTTGGCAATAATCATGGCAATTGTATCGGTTCCTCCGGTGGCACCTTTGGCCCTGAAAATTAAACCTAAACCTACGCCAAACAAAGCTGCGCCTGCAACGGACGACAACATGGCATCATTGGGTATAAGCGGGGAATATCCGTGAATTGCCGTTAAAGTATCTATAAATATGGATGTCATTACAAGCCCGAAAATATTTTTTAGGCCAAATCTGGAACCAAGCAGCCGAAGTCCAATCACAGAAATAGGTATATCAAGAATAAGTCCCATAGTACCCACAGGAAGCCCTTGAGGCATAAAGGAAAATACACCTTTTGTAAGATAATGAATAATGATACTCACACCATAAATTCCACCTGGTACTATTTTGTAAGGAGTTATGAAATACACATAACCTAAAGCTACAATGAAAGCCCCCATGACTACCATAATGTAGCTGAAAAACCAATGTTTTTGGTATTTTCTGCGCTTTCCGGTGGTATTTACTTTTCGTTGCATTCGTATGTTGTAAATTGGTAATAAAGTTAATAACCTTTTGGTGAATCCTTATTCTTATTTATTGGTTATTTTTGTAATTTAGTAGAAAGATATTTACATGCATTTTAGTTAATTATTTTAGGTCACATGGCCGATAAAAATGATCCTTTAATATTTGTTGTTGAGGACAATATTGCTTTCGGACAGATCGTAGAGCATTATCTGATCGCTCACGACTATGTCAATGTGAGGTTGTTTGTCTCCGGAGAGGAGTGTATGAAGTGCCTTCACTTGAAACCGGATATTATCGTCCAGGATTATCAACTCCAAGGTATCAGTGGCTTAAATGTGTTAAAACGCACCAAAAAAATCCTGCCCAATACGGAATTTATTTTTTTATCAGGTCAGGATAATGTTAATTTAGCTGTGGATACAATGAAGTTTGGCGCTTTTGATTTCATTGTAAAAAATGATGTTGCGCTACAACGTTTAATACAAAAGATCGGGAATATCACAAATCTTCAACAAAAGAAAAAGCGCAACCGGTGGCATAAGATCTTTATAATGTGGTTTATTATCCTTGTTTTAATGTTGATTTGTTTAATGATCATAGGACGCAGATAGATTATGATTTTGATTATTAATATGGGTTTGGATAAACCTTAATAACAGAAATATCCTTCGTATACTCTAAAATATTGACACCCTTATTAATAAATCCGCTTGTCGGATTCAGGCGTTGAAAATTGAAATTCGAGTGCAACAAATCATATTTTTGATAGTCAAGGCAATTCTCAAAGTCTTTACCTAACCGGCTCATCGATTGTAGAAAATAAAAAGCAACGTCGTACCCTAAGAAGGCAAAATTAAATCCCTCTTTTGTAAAAGTATATGGATAGTGCTCCCCACTATGGTAGTAAGGTTCCGAATTATATTCTTTTCTGTATTTCAACAAAAAGTTTTTGACGTATGGTTTGTTAAAATCGGTATAAAATGAGGTATAATAATGAAATTCGAGATTGTGAAAATAATCCTGTCTTATATTTCGAAACATAGTCCACACAGGCATTCCAAATACTTTAACAGAAGCAGTTTTAGCGGCAATATTTAACAAACTCACAATATCGTTGATAAAGACGATGTCTCCTGAAGGTACGATGATGATGTTATCCACATTACCAACGGTAAAAAAATTTGGTTGCGTATCATTTGCCTTATAAACATATTCTTTAAAATTTCCGGGGAAATTGATCGTGAGCTTTTTCCTGTATAAATCAACAAGTTCTCTATCGGCATATTTGTTGCTATTGACTAAAATAATATTCTTTTTGTCCAGGGTTCCGATATATTTCAGCATTGCATCGGCATTGATGCTATCGTTAGGAATGATCTGAAATATGGTTGGGTTGTTTTTAAGCACATTACTATTTATAGAAACGGGCGAAACCAGTTTAATGTGATTCTTCAGAGCAAACTGGGCGACTTTTTCGACAGATTCAGTAAAAAATGGTCCGATAATAAGATCCATTTTTGACATTTCGGGTTTGCTTAAAATATTAGAAATTTTTTGCATGTCTTTACCAGTGTCATAGGTATACACTTTCAATGACATGCCCGTCTTCTTAAGCGAATCAATGGCAATTAAAGCTCCCTGGTAAAATTCTATAATGTTTGCTGTACGTTGAAATATTTCAGAATTTTCGATACTTCGTTTTTCACCATCCTTAGCTGTATTGGCGGAATCAACCATCGTTATGGTTTCGTTCTCCTCAATATAGAGGGGAAGAAGCAAGGCAACATTGTAAGTTTCCGAAAAAGGCATATATGTGCCACAAGGTTTGATATTTACAGGTGCTTTAATCGTTGCCGTATCCATTACAGGCTTAGTTGCTATTGGAGTTCTTGGAATAGAATCTTTTTTAACATTTAAGGGTGTTGTTACAACAGATGTTGCAGGTTGTGTTACAACAGTTGTTGTTACAGGTTTTGCCTTCAGGGGAATTCTTATGGTTTGTCCTATTTGCAGATCTTCAGTATTCAGAATAGGATTAGCAGCTATAAGTTCATCTACGGTAATGTTAAAGTCCTTAGCAATAGAGTATTTGGTTTCTTTGCGTTTTACTTTATGTTCCTCGTAGTTTGGGGTATTATTCACTTTATCAGTTTCCACCGGGGCATTCGGATTCTTTGGTATTCTTACAACTTGCCCAACCTGCAATGGCGATACTTCAAGCTCCGGATTATGCCTGATAAGTTCTTCTTTCGATATTTTATATTGCTGGGTTAAATGGTAGAGGGTTTGCCCTTCTTCTACAATATGGAAAATATATTTATCCGATTCGATCTGCTGAATATTTCGTGGAGCGTTGGGTTCAGTGGGTATCTTTAGTATCTGTCCGTCTTTAATACCCGACATTGCATCGGGATTGGCATAAATAATGTCCTTCTGGGTAACTCCATAGGCCCGGCTTATTCTATAAATATTTTCGCCTTTTTTTACGGTATGCAAATAATAAGTTTTTCCCGCAATTATTGTCTTTTCTTTAGATTTTTCAACCACTATTTCATTGGCATTTTGAACCTGGGCTAAAGCGCTTAATGGACTAAACAAAATGATGAGGGCTAAAATTCTTGTTATACTTGTCATACCCATATTTTCGAAAACAAAATGTATTTAAATTCTGATGGCAAAGGTAATAAACTGAAAACCGAAAAAAAAATTAAACTGCTATACTCCAACAAACGAATCAACTGAAAGATTATTCTTTTATATTTGACTTTACATCAATTTTTTTTGGAACATAAATGGGCATAAGACTTTTATTTTTAATAATGATGTTCGGGCTAGTCCTGCCCGCGAAAGCACAATATTCGGATATTGGTCTTCTGCGCAATATCAATAAATATAATTCGGCCGGTTTGGTTGGTACTTCACGTTTTGTATCCACAACAGTTACTCCCGTGAGTATTGGTTTGCCCGTTACACTGGTGGTGTTGGGCCAGATATCAGGCGACAGAACAACATTTGATAATGGTTTTAAATCAGGTATAGCAATTACAGCTACAGTTACCACCTATACTTTATTAAAATATATTGTTCATAGAGAAAGACCTTATGATAGTTATCCCGACATAATTAAACGGTCTAACGAGTCAACTCCATCATTCCCTTCGGGTCATACGTCGTCCGCATTTTGCACGGCTACTACATTGAGCCTCATGTATCCTAAATGGTTTGTAATTGTTTCAGCATATTCATGGGCTTCAATGGTTGCATATTCACGTATGTATTTGGGAATGCACTATCCAAGTGATGTGTTTGCAGGAGCTATTTTGGGAATTGGAACTTCGTTACTTACTTTTAAATTTTACAAGTGGGTGGAGAAGAAGAAGGAAAGAGGTATGCATGTCGTCAATCATACATGGTAAGCCTGTTCTATTTGTTTCGCATTATTTTTAGGTATTATAAAATACGATAAGCTAAATTTTTTCGTTATCAAAGGTTCTGTTCATAAATTTCCTATTTTTACATGGATGCTATATTAACAGTAATTAATCCGGTTTGTTTATGCAGAAAATTAACCGAAGTAACGCTTTCATATCTTCAAAAAGTCATTTTTTATCTTACGTATCTATATTTTGCGATTTGAATTAACACATGAAGATCAAAACAAATATTTCTTAGGGTTTAATTAAACTATATAATCGTATTTTTGTTTAACAATATGATAACATAACCAAAACAATAAAATGTTTTTTTCAGGTCTTTTTTCTACTCATATTCCATATGTCATCCTGGCCATATTATATTCTATTGGTTTCGGAACATATTCTATCAATTATATCTGTAACAAACTTCCGGTCAGGAAGGAATCTGAAAAAGAAATACAATTTGTTCAAAATAAAGCATTGGATAGTACCTGCTACCAGTTTCAGGAATATAGATTAAGCAAGCAGGGTCACTACAATTGTTGCCCGACAAAATCTTTAAAGGCAAACCTCAGGCCTTTCTTTAAGCGAAGAAAATATATTATTCTTGCCAATATTAAAATATTTGGTTTGAATGATAACTTTGTTCTTTTTTCCCGGCCTCCTCCTTGTATTTATTCATAATTCAAGAAACTATCAAAAACAAAAGTTTGATTTATTCCTCGTCATTAGTGATAGTAAGGAATAAGATAGTTTTACTTTCTAATTTTATATATTAATATTAAGTATTCCATTTATATCTGAATTATGATTGGTGTATTAGGAATAAATCATAAAACCGCTTCGCAGGATATCCGTGAGTTATTCGCTTTTATAAAAGAAGACGCACTCACCTTTTCGGAACTGGTACAGCAAAAGACAGAAATTACTGAAATAGTGGTATTGTCTACGTGTAACAGAACTGAAGTTTATTATTTCCATCAAAAAACTTGTAATGATGAGATAGCTAATGTATTATTAGAGCTGTTACATAATTTTAAAGGGGTAAGCCATAATTATGAAAAGTCCTTTTATGATTATTATGGAATTGAAGCAGTAAAGCATTTATTTGGAGTAATATCCGGCATAGATTCTGTTGTAATAGGTGAGGATCAAATTGTAAATCAGGTTAAAGATGCTTATCTGCATTCCACGGAAGCAGCCTTAACAGATGCTGTGCTGATGCGCTTATTTCAAAAAAGTTTCGAAACAAGCAAGCGTGTACGCACAGAAACTGCATTGCAACACGGTCCCACTTCTATAAGTTATGTTGCCTGTGATTTATGTTCAAAAATATATAACGATTTATCCGACAAGAGTATTTTATTTGTTGGCTCAGGGGAAACTGGTCGCCTCGCGCTTCACAATATGAAGAAACGTGGAGTAACTAAGGCGTTTATTGCAAATCGCACGTACGATAAGGCTTTATCCCTTGCAAAAGAATATGGAGGCATGGCTATTGGCATTGAAGAATTACAGCGTTACATTCCACAATGCGACATAGTCATTGTTGCTACAAGCGCTCAAAATAATATTATCAGTAAAACAGATATTCAATCATCGCTTATTGAGCGGAACCATAACGCTCAGATATATATCGACCTGTCTATTCCCCGGAATATAGATAAATCAGTTGCTGATCTGGAGAAAGTGAAGCTATTTGATGTAGATGATTTGCAGGAAATCGTTGATTCAAATACCGATAAACGCTGGCAAAGTATTGACCAAGCACGTGCTATCATCAATGAAATGGCCGATGAGTATATGGTTTGGTTTGAATGTCTTACGTTGCGCCCTATTATTAAATCCATAACCATGAATATGCAACAATTTCGTGAAAACGAAATGACAAATTATAAGAATAACGGAGATGAACAAGGGTTCAAAATAATAGACGAATGTACCAACCGGATTACGCAAAAATATATTGGCATGTTAATTAAAAATCTGAAAGAGATATCAAAAAATAACCCTTCTTCCAGTTCTTTAAATTTAATCAACGATTTATTCATGTTTGAAAAGAAGCAGGGACAGTAAATCTAAACGTATCAGATGAGTTTAAATTCAATAAAAATTGGGACCAGGGGAAGTAAGTTGGCACTTTATCAGGCAGCACAAGTCAAAAGTAACATTGAATTATGGTGTGAAACAGCAGTTGAAATAAAGATCATTAAAACAAAGGGCGACGAGGTTTTAGATATAGCGTTATCTAAAATTGGGGATAAGGGATTATTTACTAAAGAACTGGAAGCAGCCTTGCAAAACGGAGATGTCGATATAGCTGTTCACAGTTTAAAAGATTTGCCTACCGAAGTACCTGATGATTTTATGGTTGGCGCGGTTCTCGAACGGGGCGATTGTCGTGATGCTCTGGTTAGCAAGCATCACAAGAAATTAATAGAACTTTCTTCTTCTGATAAAATTGCAACCTCAAGTCTGAGACGAAAAGCAGGG
>CAYZNC010000217.1:0-11085 GCA_964478555.1 uncultured Bacteroidales bacterium
TCGCCCTCTTTTCACCACCTATTGATCCGGGTATGCTTATTAATGCTGCTGCTCAGGGCCTCAGCCTGGGGAGCATCCTGGCCGACCTCAGCAGTCCGCCTCCTATTTATCGATTTACCTATTTAGTGCAAAAAGCAAATGATTTCTGCGCCGAAGTAAAATCGCTCGGTGGCACATTGCTTTCGGTATTGGAAAAGAAAGACAATGAAGAACTGGGCCGGATGCGTGCTTCAAATGAAACTTCCATACTGGAATTAATGACTGCCATTAAGGAGCGACAGCTTCTGGATGCCAACGCAAACAAAGAGGTACTATTAAAAACGAGGGCAATTTCTGAATTTAAATTGCATCACTACAATGCTTTATTATCATCCACCGACATTACTGTCCCTGCGTCTCCAACCATCGATAGCAACCTGAATGCCGATAGCGCACTTCCTCCGGATACCACCATTGGTGAAATAACAACAGGTGTTGACACATCATTGGTTGATAGTGGGGAGAGCGGGGTTAAAATAATATCCAAGGAAAAGGAAGATATGGATTTGAGCGAAGCTGCGAAATGGGTAACCAGTGGTGCCGGATTAGCTGAGGGTGTTGCTGCGGTGCTTAGGTTGATTCCCCAAGTCTCGGCTGACGCGAAACCATTAGGAGTCGGAGCTGGTTTTGGTTTTGGTGGGGTTCAAATAGGAGGCATTGCCCAAGGTATAGCAAGCGCAGCCCATGCCGTAGGTACATTCCTCTCTATGCAGGCAGCGGCCTCCCAAAAAATGGCCGGTTATATTCGCAGGGAACAAGACTGGACATTACAGGCAAATCTGGCAGCAAAAGAAATCATTCAACTTGACAAACAAATTACTTCTGCTGATATTAAGATTCAGGTGGCACAAAAAGAACTGGATGTTCATAACGCCCAAATTGAAAACGCCCAAAAAATAGAACAATTTCTCCAGGATAAATTTACCGGGCAGGAATTGTACCAGTGGATGAAAGAGCAACTATTTGCCGTATACAAACAAAGCTATAACATGGCCTACGATATGGCCAAGAAAGTTGAAAAATGTTATCGTTACGAAATTGGAAATGAGATCACCAATTTTATTCAATACGGATACTGGGATAATACCCAGCAGGGGCTCACGGCCGGCGAAAAACTCCAGCTCGCACTTCGCCAGATGGAGAAATCGTACCTCGAAGAAAACAAGCGTGAACTTGAACTGGTAAAGAATATTTCTGTGGCATTGCTGAACCCGCTCGCATTAGAGGAATTAAGGGCTACCGGAAAATGTTTTCTCACCATGCCCGAGGAATTATATGACCTTGACTACCAGGGGCATTATTTCCGCAGGATCAAATCGGTTAGTTTATCGTTGCCTTGCATTGCCGGCCCATATACAACCGTTAATTGTACGTTGCGCCTTTTGAAGAACACCGTTCGTATCAATACCACCATGAGTGAAGATGGAAATTACGAACACAACAACGACGAAGGCGTATGGACCGATGATATTCGTTTCCGGGACAGCAATGTACCGGTAAAAGCTATTGCATCAAGTACAGGAATGCATGACGCAGGCTTGTTCGAATTCAATTTCCGCGACGAACGCTATCTGCCTTTTGAAGGTGCAGGGGCTATAAGCGACTGGAAAATAGAACTTACCCAGGATGTGGAACTACGACAATTCGATTATTCAACTATTTCGGATGTTATCCTTCACGTAAGCTACACAGCACGTGAAGATGCAGGATTGTTTAAGGATAATGCGGTAACCTACCTGAAAGATTTCCTTACCAATGCTGCCGACTTAAGCACACAACCATTAATGCGCATGTTTAGTATGAAACATGAATTTTCGACGGAATGGTATAAATTTTTGAACCCGCCGGTAGTTGGCTCCGATCAGATATTGACTGTAACATTGCGAAAAGAAAATTTCCCCTTCTTTGCACAAAACCGGAATATCATCGTAAGTAAGATGGAAATAATCATGAAAGCTAACAGAACGGGCGATTACAATATGATCCTTTCCGTTATTGATACCGATACTACGCCGGTGACTTCTTCGGAAATAACAATGCCTGAAGACCCTACGCTTGCAAACATGCAAAAAGCAACGCTTGCTGATACTACTGCAGGTATAACAGCGCAGGATATAGATGTCTTTTCACCATTGAATATGAAGTTCAAATATCATTCGGATGCTGACTATCATTCAATTGATACGGACCCGGAAGAAATTTCGGAATTGTTTGTGGTGCTGCATTATGCCTTAGGTTGATAGGGAAAATGGTTTAATATTCAATTTTGTCTAATGAACGAGCAAACTGATAATGCACCATCCTCTCAATTCCTGAAAACGGATGGGGGCAAAACCAAACCGAATGCAATTGAGGTCCCCTCTATTGCATTGCCGAAAGGTGGTGGTGCGATCAAAGGCATCGACGAGAAATTTTCGGTAAACGCCATTAACGGTACCGCATCATTTTCCATTTCGCTCCCTTTTGCTCCGGCAAGGGGCACTTCCCCTTCACTTTCCTTAACCTATAACTCGGGGGCAGGAAACAGTATTTTCGGGTTAGGTTGGAATGTGGGGTTAGCGTCTATCAAACGTAAAACAGACAAAGGACTCCCACAATACATGGATGCCAATGAATCGGACACTTTTCTTTTATCCGATGCGGAAGATTTGGTCCCCGAATTTAAAAAAGAAACCAATGGTAGCTTTTCATTGGATGCCAATAATGAATACATCTTCAATGAGAAAGACTCTGCTGATGCATTGTTTACCATTAGGTTCTACAAGCCTAGGATTGAAGGGTTGTTTGCACGTATAGAACGCTGGACCAGCAAGACGAGTGGCGAAATAAAATGGAGGGTAATCACGAAGCAAAATAAAACAACGCTTTATGGTTGGAGTTCAAATTCAAGAATTGTGAACCCGAAAGATAACGGCAAAATTTATGAATGGTTGCCTGAATATGCATTTGACGATAAAGGGAACTGCACCAACTATATTTATAAAAAAGAAGATGCTGCCGGTCTTGATATTTCACTCGTTCACCATAAAAACCGTATTGAAAAGGGCGTTATCACCTATACCAATCTTTATCCTGAGAAAGTTTTATATGGCAACAAAACACCCTATAAGCAATTTGGGGATGCTTTTCCAATCGAATCAGATTATATGTTTCAAACCGTTTTTGATTATGGCGAATATGATCAAAACGCGCCATACAACAAAATAAAAGATTGGGACTTCAGGACCGATGCTTTCTCCGATTATAAAGCGGGTTTTGAAATACGGACAACCCGGTTGTGCAAACGGGCCTTACTTTTCCATCATTTCACAGGCCCAAACGAATATGAGGGATTGGTAAAATCGCTCAACTTTGCCTATGACACCTCTGCGGAACAAGATTTTACATTCCTTAGTTCCATTACAACCTTCGGATATATCAAACAAACCGATGGGGCCTACACCTGTAAAAATCTTCCGTCCTTTGAATTTGAATATCAAAAACATGATTGGAGCAAAGCGGTAAAAAGCATATCCCCTGATGATATCGTTCATGCACCCTCGGGATTGGATGAGCAACAATATCAATTTACCGATTTATATAACGAGGGCCTGTCGGGTATTCTCACCGAACAGGCAAATGGTTGGTTTTACAAACACAATTTGGGTGATGGAAAATTTGAGCAGGCAAAATTAGTTACTCCCAAACCTTCCTTCGTTGGCCTGGGTAACCGGTTGCATTTATCAGATTTGGATGCAGATGGCGGCAAGCAGTTAGTGAGTTTTGGCGCCGAACCCAAAGGGTATTTTGAACTCAATGATGACAATGAATGGCAGGGGTTCAGAAATTTTCAGTCCTTCCCGAATATTGATTTTGGTGATGCCAATACCCGAATGCTCGATTTGAATGGCGATGGCAAACCTGAAGTATTAATTACGGAGGATAATATTTTTACCTGGTATCCTTCCGAAGGCAGAAATGGGTTTTCGCAAGCTTATAAAACCACTCAGCCTTTTGACGAAGAAGCGGGGCCCGATATGGTATTTGCCGATGAAAAGCAAACCATCTTCCTGGCCGACATGTCGGGCGATGGGTTGTCAGATATCGTCCGTATCCGCAACGGGGAGGTATGCTACTGGCCTAACATGGGTTATGGAAAATTTGGGGCCAAAGTGGCCATGGATAATTCGCCATGGTTTGATTATCAGGATAACTTTCACCCTTCTTACCTGAGATTGGCGGATATTGACGGTTCCGGGACCACGGATATTATTTATCTCGGTCGAAATACATTCAAATGTTGGCCGAACTTAAGCGGGAATAGCTTTAGCGCCAAACCTATTGAAATTGAAGCGTTTCCGGATATAAGCAACCGTGCATCTATTACGGTTACCGATTTATTGGGCAACGGGGTCGCATGCATTGTTTGGTCCAGCAGTTTACAGAGGGACGCTTATTCCCCGCTCAGATACATCGACCTGATGAATAGTAAAAAACCGCATATCATGGTTTTTTACAAAAACAACATGGGGAAAGAGGTTTCTTTGGAGTACATGGCTTCTACAAAGTTTTATATCGAAGATAAACTAGCCGGAAAGCCATGGGTGACAAAACTATTTTTTCCAATTCACTGTATTTCCAGAACCGAAACTGTGGATACAATATCGGGATGGCATTTTGTAAGGTCTTACAAATACCACCATGGGTATTTCGATCATCCGGAAAGGGAATACAGGGGCTTTGGCATGGTTGAACAAACCGATTCCGAAAGTTTTGAACATTGGGCAAAAAGTGATGCCACCAACATCGTCGATGAGGAACTTCACCAGGAGCCAGTGGTTACAAAAACATGGTTTCACACTGGGGCATTTCTGGGACGCGAAAAAATTCTAAACCAATTTGCGCATGAATATTGGTATGAAGAAATGGCCAGGCAGGGGTTTGCCGTTGTTAACCATGAAATTTTGCTGCCGGATGCACGCATTATTCCAGTGCGGGGAATTTCAAGTACAATGATTGATCAATTGAGCGCGGAGGAATGGCAGGAAGCTTCGCGGGCTTGTAAAAGTATGACGCTGCGTTCCGAAGTGTTTGCATATGATGCGCCAACTTCCGGGGCTACAACGGACGAAATTAAAAAACAACTCACCCCTTATTCCGTTACAGCCCATAACTGCTTGATTGAACTGCTCCAACCCAGGGGGAAAAACAAATATGCCATATTTGCAGTTAAAGAAAGTGAAGCCATCACCTATAACTATGAGCGAAATACCGAAGACCCGCGTATAGCCCACAGTATCAATATTAAGCTTGATGAATATGGCAATGTGCTGGATTCGGCAGCAGTATCATACCCAAGAGTTTTGGTGGATACATCTCTACCTCTTGCTACACAGCAGGAACAAAATAAAACACTGATCATATATACCCAAAATCAGTTTACCAACGATGTACTGGGCGACGATATTTACCGCTTGCGGTTGCCTTCGGAAGTAACAACATTTGAATTAAAAGGCGCTGCTAAAACCGGCCCTTATTATGCTGTTAATGACTTTGAAAATATACTGGCAATTGCCAATGAAGTGCCCTATCATCAAATCGATGCTGAACCGGCTCCCGGTAATTCCCAAAAAAGAATAATCGAACAGGTCCGCACAATTTATTACCGTAACGACCTTAGCGGGGCTTTGGCATTGCATCACCTCGAATCTCTAGCGGTTCCTTTTGAAAATTATCAGCTGGCTTACACCCCTGAATTATTAGCTGATATTTTCGGGCCTATTAATGTTGCGGGGGCAAAGATAACTGATCCGCTGATGATCGAAGGTAAATTTGTCCACAGCGAGGGCGATCCTAACTGGTGGATCCGTTCTGGTGGAGCACAACTTATAGATATTACCGAAACACCATCGGATGCCCAAAACAGATTTTACACTCCCATTTCCTACATCGATCCTTTCGGATCAACAACCAAGGTAAAATATTACGGGAACTATTTTCTCTTCATCGAGGAAACGCAGGACGCTTTGGGAAATAAAGCAAGTGTAAGCCTTTTCAATTTCCGCACGCTTTCGCCACAGCGTATGAAGGATATTAACGGCAATCTCTCCGAAGCGATCGCTGATGATCTTGGTTTGGTAAAAGCATTGGCAGTAATGGGTAAAGGCAATGAAGCCGATGACCTGACCGGTCTTACTGAATACACTTCTGCCACTGAACAAAGCGCCATCGACACTTTTTTTACCACACAGCTTTCAACAGATCTCGTAAATCAGGGAAAAAGCTTATTACAGCATGCCACAGCCCGCTTTATTTATGATTTTGATGGATATAAAAATACCGGGAAGCCTGCAGTAGTGGCTTCTATTGTGCGGGAGGAACATTTTCAAAAAAACAACAATTCTCCCATTCAACTGACCTTCGAATATTCCAATGGTTTGGGAAAAGTGGTAATGAATAAAACGCAGGCAGAACCCGGTTTGGCAAAGCTAGTGACAGTGAATCCCGATAACACCTACATTATTACCGATGTGGACACATCAACCCTAAATCCTGAACAACTCCGATGGATTGGCAACGGGAGGACCATCCTCAACAACAAAGGTAATGCGGTAAAAAAATATGAACCTTACTTTTCGGTAACACAACAATACGAGGACTTTAAAGAACTGGTAGAATCCGGGGTCACACCCATCATGTATTACGATGCCATGGACAGGTTGGTAAAAACCGAAATGCCTGATGGCACCTTCAGCCGTACTGAATTTGAATCGTGGAAACAAACAGTATATGATGCCAATGATACTATTTTGGGATCTTCATGGTACCAAAACCGCATCAACCATTCGATAGATACGGAACTTCTGGCAGAAGGCAAAGACCCCGCTAGGGAAAAAGCCGCTGCCGAAAAGGCTGCCAAACATGCCAACACACCGAATATCCTGCATTTCGATACCATGGGCAGGCCCGTATTATCCATCGATCACAATAAAAATATTTTAACGGATGCCGATGAATTTCAGCAAACCAAGTTAAAACTTGATGTGGAAGCTAATCTCCGCAGCGTTACCGATGCCCGTGAAAACCTTGAAAACAGCAATTTGGGAAATACGGTTATGCTGTACAAGTATGATATCCTCGGTAACATGGTATACCAAAACAGCATGGATGCAGGGCAAAGGTGGTTGCTCGCTAATGTTATCAGCAACCCGCTCAGAACCTGGGACGAACGAAATCACGAATTTCAGTATTTTTATGATGACTTGCACAGGCCGCTGAACAACAAGATAATTGGCGGCGATGGCCCCGCCCCATTAGATAACATTTTTAAGCGGATTATATATGGCGAAAGCCTTTTATTGCCCAACAGGAGCAATGAAGCTGCATTGGAGGCCATCAATGTTTTGGGTAAGCCCCTTCAACATTTCGATACAGGGGGCGTAGTACTTACACCCGAATACGATTTTAAAGAGCACCCAAAATCGACCACCCGTAAACTTTTTAAAAATTATAAATCAGTTGCCAATTGGACGGATGCCAACCTTGTAAACGATTTGGAAAATGAGGAATTGACTTTCACCTCTGAAACCGATGCCCTGGGAAGAATATCCAAACAAACTGCGCCTGACGGAAGTATCATTACACCCTCTTACAACGAAGCCGGTTTACTGAATGGGGAAACCGTATCGCATATCAATCCCGTCCTTATCACTACCTACATCAAAAACATTGACTACAACGAAAAAGGGCAACGCAACAAAATCATTTATGGAAACGATGTAACCACTAAGTTTTATTACGACAAAGAAACCTTTCGCCTTAACCGGCTCGAAACCAAACGGCAAAACAACGATCCGTTACAGGATTGGAATTATACCTTTGACCCTGTTGGCAATATCACCCACATCGAAGACAAAGACGTTCCAATAGTATTTTTTGATAACCAAAAAATAACCGGGCTTTCCGAATATACCTATGATGCACTATATCGTCTGGCAGAAGCCACAGGCAGGGAAAACGATGCAGCACTGACATTTAACGGCAGCGACAATTGGAACGATGCCCCTTTTATACATCAAATGAACCCGGGAGACCCCATGGGCGTACGCAACTATACGCAAGACTACCAATATGATGAAGTAGGTAATATCCTGCAAATGAAACACCAGGCAGCAGGTAACGACTGGACAAGAAATTATGACTATGAAAAGCTTACCAACCGATTAAAGACCACACAAATTGGAGCTGATACCTATAGTTATACACACCACCCGCAACACGGCTTTATCATGGAAATGCCCCATCTCGACGAAATAGGGTGGGACTTTAAGGATCAATTGGTAAAAAGCATCCGGCAAAAAGTAAACCTGGGAAATGGTACTGCTGAGACTACTTACTATCAATACGACGGTCAAGGGCAACGCATCCGTAAGATAACAGAGAACAGTGCAACGAAAGGAGCCGTTCCTTCAAAGAAGGAGGAACGCATCTACATATCAGGCTTTGAAACCTTCAGAACTTATCAGGCTAACACGATCAATTTTGAACGACAATCGTTAAGCCTGATGAATGACGGACACCGTTTTGTAATGGTGGATACCGTTAAACAAAATACCGCTCCGGTCCCTTTGCCTTCCGATGCCGTTGGGGCACGTGTAACACGCTACCAACTCCATAACCACCTTGGCTCTGCCGCCATGGAATTAGATTCTGCCGCACAGGTAATAAACTACGAAGAATACCATCCATTTGGTACCACGGCTTACCAGGCAAATAATGCGGCCATAAAATCTGCGGCCAAACGTTATCGTTATACAGGCCTAGAACGGGATGAAGAAACAGGACTGGAATATCATAGTACCAGGTATTATCTGCCATGGTTGGGCAGGTGGCTGAGTCCTGACCCGATTTCCATCAAAGGCGGAATAAATGATTATATTTACTCCAAAAATAATCCGGTCATCCTTACAGACAGGAAAGGGATGCAAGCTGACGGGGGGTTTATTTGCGAAAGGGCAGCTGGGGTCGATGGTCCATGCGACTACGAAAGACCGGCCCCTCCACCTCCTCCAACACCTGAACAAACTGCTGCATTAAATGAGGGACGACGATTAGGAGCTATATATGGGCAATTTGAGGCTGATCTTGAACAATTTAATGGTGTTATCCATAGGCAGTGGGCAGGAGTTAGCCTGTGGGACAGGCTTTCAGCTACCGAACGTCAGCAAATTACTAACAACGTAATACGGGAGTATAACCGGCTTCCGCAACTGACAGCAGTATTTAGTGATCCTGCCGTGTCTGACTTTGCCCTCAGAGGTTTCAATGAGAGCAGGGTAAGTACATACTCAAGTGCTAGCATCTGGAACTCGGTTAGGAATTTTCTTTTGGAAATGGCACCTTTCTTTGCTGCCGGCATCATAAGTACTTTAAGGAGAGCGGGTGCAAGTATTGTTATAGATTTGTTTGGAGGCAGGACATCTCAAATTGCCGGGGCTATTAATGTTGATATTGCTGCTACAAGTGGAATTCGTGCTGATGTTACCAGAGGGTTGCCTCTGGCAAGTGGTGTTGCAGATGAGGTAATAGCAACAAACCCTTATATACCTGGACTACCTGCTGGCTCAAATGCTGCTAATACATGGTTACCTGAGGCAGCCCGCGTTCTACGGCCCGGCGGAAGACTAACAGTAACTGGAGCGCTTGGAGCAAACAAATTTGCAAGATTGCCCGCAGCTGAAGAGTTAGAAAGATTGGGGCTTAGAGTAGTTCAAAGTCCGCAAGCAGTAACCGACACCAGAATTATTGCCCAAAGAATGTTTACTACGGACGGGCGGCCCATTGATATAAGTACTTTACAAAGCTATGTATTAGAAAGGATACGATGAAAGATCAAACCAAACCGAACACTAATTTCAGTGGTGATGAGGCAAACATCTTAAGCCAAATGGCACTGTTTGAGGTTGACGATGACCGCCTGGATATAGAAGGCATATCGGAATTAATTGAAGCTTTGTTTCAAAAATTAGGCTCTGAGGATGTAGGCAATATAGTGGCAAATGCAGTTAACAGCAGAATTTTTTCCCTGGAGCAGGGAAGAAAATTTCTTGAAATCTCCATGTGGAGCGGCAGTACAAATGGTGCCCAACTCAATTCAACCCTCGAAATGTGGTTAGAAGAAGGTAATGACCCTGTTCGAATTGATCTCGCCTTACACCAGGGTATTTTCCCTTTTTCTGACAAAGAAAAAATGAGCGGGGTTTTTTCAAAAATAAAGAACCGGTATCCTCAATTTTCTGATTTTATCAATGAAAAAATAAAAAGACGAGATATTCAGGGAGTGTGACGAGGAAGTTGCGCGAAGGAATTTACCCTATGACTCGTTCCTAAAAAAAATAGGTTAAGCCGTAACCCTATTAATGGATTATACACTACCGATGCTTACTTTTTATCCGCCCATGAGAGATATCCGGACTTAAGCAATACAAAATTAGCGTTACTTACAGATATTTAACATAACAGCAAGTTGAGTCCGATGAGCCGGATCGGGAAGAAGAATTAACTAAAAAAAACCTCATTTTGACTACAACAAAAGCAGATTTGGATACATCCGTTGCATTGTTTCTGCGGAACTTTGTAGAAACAAAAAAATAGAAAAAATGAAAATTATAATAACAGGTTCCTTAGGGAACATCAGCAAGCCACTGACAAAAGAGTTAGTGCAAAAAGGACATCTGGTTACGGTTATCAGCAGCAAAGCCGAAAGACAAAAAGAGATTGAAGCCATAGGTGCGAAAGCTGCTATCGGTACAATGGAAGATGCTGATTTTCTATCAGCCACGTTCAAAGGTGCAGATGTAGTTTATGTTATGGAAACACTTGGCGCTGGTGCTTTCTTTTATCAAAACATTGATGCCATTGCTGCTATTAACAAGATTGCCAATAATTACAAGCAAGCCATTCAACAGTCGGGTGTAAAGCGTGTGGTGCATCTCAGCAGCATTGGCGCTCATACCGATAAAGGAAATGGAATTCTTGCGTTTCATTATAATGTAGAAAATATATTGA
>CAYZNC010000218.1:0-11077 GCA_964478555.1 uncultured Bacteroidales bacterium
TTTACAACACAAACCCAACTGAAACTTCAACCCTTAATCAATATGCGACTAATCCGTTTAACCAAAATACGAATATAGGTTACTATTTACCTTTGAAAGCAAACAAGGCAACTATTTGTATATACAGTATGCAAGGTGCTCAGATAAAATCAATTCTCATACCTGATCGTGGAAAAGGGATTATTACAATTCACGGAAGCGAACTTAGCCCGGGAATGTACATCTATAATCTAATAGTTGATGGAAAAGAAATTGATACAAAAAGAATGATTCTAACTAATTGAGGTACCAATAGCAACGGTGTTTTACCCAAGCTTGATGCCACTAGTGTGTAGCTGATTGCGTCAGACTGTCTAAAAACTAAAATTATCTTATCGGAATTATATATTTAAATTCTTATCCTAATATATCCGAAAGATAAATAATTAAACATAAGTGATTAGACAGTCTGGCGTGGCTACCCTAAGAAAGAATAAAAAATAAATTACATTGTGCTCATTGATTAAAGCCCTTCGTGCCCATAGTGGTAAAAATCTTCCGATTCTTCAATTAAAATCAAGTTTTTCGGTAAACAGTTACTATTTGGTCGGCTATAAAACCAAAAAAAGGAATTTTTAAAAGTTTCATTTCAAATTTTCTATGTATTTTGTACAATAGCTTTGTTGGTTGATAACCTGTCTGATAAGGAGGCGTAAATACCAATAAAGGTAATGTTCTTATCATTTTAAGCCCGGGAGGAGTTAATTTTTTCAATTCGTTTACATTACGCAAATACATTCTAAATTTTACACCTTTTATATTGACATTCAAGTTTTTATCTAATCTTAGAAAAATACTTTTTAATCTGAATCTGAATAAATTGTACAATGTATCAGACAAACAAAAGTTATTTAAATGAGCAGTTATCATTACACCATTTTCCTTCAAAAAATGCGATAGTGTGGTATTTACATGTATAAAAGTTTCATTATCAATATAAGAATAACCACCTGTTATGGAATAAATAAGGTCAAATTTTCTATTTCCAAAAGATTGCTCATCCAGATTTTCAAGTTTGCCATTGAAAAGTTCTATTTGCCCATTATTAATTTCAGCTTTGTATTTTTCATACGCTTTATTTAACATGCCATCAGATCCGTCGCATCCACATATTTTCCATCCATTTTTTAGAAAATATGGGAAATCGTTGCCTGTGCCACAATTTAAATCCAGTACCGATATGCCATTATCTCCAGGAAGAAACTCAGAAACAATTTGATGGGCAATTTCTTTAGTTAAATAGTAGGTGGTTCCGGGTTTTAGCAACTGACTATAATCTTCCGCATATTTGTCCCATCCCTTATCATAAACATAGTTTTCCTTATAGGTAAACTCCTGATAGCCTTGGTTAATTGCTGAATTAGCATCCTTATTTTCCATATCATTCATGCATAAAGGTAAATCCAGATATTTTCTGGAATGTATTCACTCTTAAACTTTTTGTTTTTCATTTTTTTAAAAGTGCACGAAAGTGCTTATTTAAAAACGTATGTCTATTCTAAATTGTTTAAAAAAGAATTATCAATCAAGTCGATAAATTGAACAATTCACGCTCAGCGTAAATAAAGGATTTTAAAATATTTTATTTACATTAGCCGCCATATTTGTATCATTTATGGCTTTTTACAAAGAAAAAGAAGAAACTTCATGACATTAACCGTCGTAAAAGCCATCGTAATTGTTTTGATATGTAAAAAAAATAATAGTTATTAAAATTAACAATGAATCCAAAAATTATCAAAAAACCGGGAAATTTATTCCGATCCTTAGCTACTTTAATACTTTGTTTTGTAAGTAATTACCTAACAGCTCAACCTAACTTCGTCCTGGATACTATTTATAAACCATCCATTACATTCTCCAAAATAAGCTCGATGGGACTTACCGATATATGGGCAATAGGAGGTAATGACAACAGAAGCATATTTCGGTTGTTTGAAAAAAACATTACAGATCAATCTACTGCATTTCAGGCAATTACCAATAAGCCATTTACAGATATACATACCATGGGTACAAACAATGTGATCGTTGGTACCGGAGGTGATTATCTATATCAATACAATAACGGAACTTTTACTCATATCGATGCAAAATCCGGTTTAGGCAGTGCTTCTATTCAATTAATTACTGCTAATTATTTCAATACCACAAGAATTCAAACAGATCAAGGTATTTATACAACTGCAGACTTTAAAAACATCACAAAATTTACAGGTCCGGCAAATAGCGAATCGCTGGTTTCAAGGGGAAGTTATTCAATTTATAAATACTTATCATATGGCGAATTGCGGGTTCAAATGAATGATGCCGCCTCCACAATTTGGACTATCCCTCCATCAGAAATCATCTACAATGATTTATTGGCGGTTGACCCGCTGTATAATGAATTTGGAGCAAACAATCTTGCAGGTTTTTATTATGGCACTACGAACGGTCTATACTACCTTAGTGTTTATCAAAGTAAGTATTATTATTTGCCTAACCACAAGATCAATGTCATTATGCCATATGATGTGAATTATCATCTTGTTGGAGCAGATGACGGCTTATACTTGATTTATAAGTATGGCCCCCCTGTAAAGATTACCCTTGATGGTGTTAATAGAGAAATATTTGATATATGGCTACATAACGGATGTGTATATGCCAGTACCAATTTAGGATTATTAAAAATTTACAATACAAATTGCAACACTTTTGATGCCGCCTTCACACAAGACAAAAAAACTATAAATTTAGCCACAAACACACCGGTTAGCTTTACTCAAACATGTGCTGATTGCCCCAAAACAACACTTTGGAATTTTGGAGATAATACTACATCCACGCTTGAAAACCCTTCACATTTGTATGCTCAAAGCGGGAATATGCAAGTATTGCTTACGAGTACAAACAAAACATGTTCATCGCAAGCTAAAGGCGAAGTAGTTGTTTTTAATGACAGCCTGGCATATGCAAATGGTTTCTTGCAAAATTCGAAGTTCTTAGCCATCACCAATGCCAAATATGCGGGTAGTAAAAAAATAATCGTAAAGGATTTTAATAATGATGGCAAACCCGACATCCTGCTGCATAAACAAAACGGAGCATGTTTGAATTACATGTTAATAAACCGTGGAAATGATTTTGAAGAAGTTACAACCCCATTCTCCAGCGCGATCAATTATGGTGTTCTGGCTGGAGATTTTAATAACGATGGTTTCATAGACGTTCTTAGCCAAGTTGATAATAAACCTGTTTCACTTTTTATCAACAAGGGAAATCTTTCTTTTGACCGCATCCAAACTGTCATCCCTTTTCTAAGTAAGATTTGTTTAGCGGGCGATTATGATAATGACGGTTTTTTAGATGTTTTAGTCGTAAATGACAATTTTGCTAAGCTTTACCATAATAATAAAGGCCAATCGTTTACTGTCGATAATCGCACAAACTTTGGTAATATTATTTATCCATTGTTTGCAACCTGGATGGACATAAACAACGACAATTACCTGGATCTCTATATTGTAGCCCAGGATAAAAACCATATATTTATAAATCAAGGGAATGGTATTTTTTCAGAAGTTTCCATACCTGAATTAAACACCGTAAATAATGGTACTGAAGACTATTTAGCTAGCTGGGGAGATTTTAACAACGATGGAAAATTTGACCTGGTTCGATTGACAGGTCAGGGAAATAAATTATTCACTAATAATGGACAATATTCTTTTACAGAGGCATTGAATGGAGCTATCGTAAACGATATCCATTACAGCAGTCCTATTAGCGCAGACTGGACAGATATAAACAATGATGGAAGGCAGGATCTCATCATATGCAGTCAAAATTATACGGAAAACAAATGTTACATCAATAATGGGAACGGCGTTTTTTATAATGATACCAGTAATATTTTCACAAAAGCAAACAATGATTGGACATCCGCTTTGATCTCAGAAGATATGGATATGGATGGCGATATGGATATTATAGAAATAACAGGGAGTACCAATAGTACACCCCCAACTCCTCCGTATTTTTTTGAGAACAAAGGAAATTCATATAAGTGGGTTAACATAAAATGCTACGGTACCAAATCGAACTATGAAGCTATTGGTGCCAGGGTGAGAATAAAAGCAAATATCGGAGGAAAGGATGTTTGGCAAATTAAACTGATCAACTGTATTGCAGGGATTAATGCACAGGAAAGCGGAATGCTTCATTTTGGTTTGGGGAATGCACCCAAAATTGATAGCTTGATCGTATACTGGCCATCGGGAGACACCTCATACTTTTCCAATCTGGGATTAAACAAGATGTACAATATCATTGAACCGGATTTTCGTATAATTGGCGATACTGTTACCTGTGCAAACGAGTTTCCATTGTTTAAAATGCCTGACATCAATAACGTACTGTACCATTGGTACTACAATGACATTGCTATTGACAGTGTTAAAGGCAACGACTTGATGGCCAAAGCACAAGGTACTTATAAGGTTAAAATATACTCCCCTGATTTAGGCGAATATGAATCGAAAACAACAAGAATTACGTTTAAACCTTTAACAAAAGAAACTGTTAAATTTGCAGATGCAATTGCATTTTGTGATGGCGATTCTGTTAAAGTGGTTGCCAACTATAATGCAAAAATTAAATATAGATGGTATCAACACGAACCAGTTTCTGATTTACCATTAGATACCTTTCAATATGCCTATGCCAGGAATGATTCAGGAGTATATTGTGTTTTCATTAATGAATTTAATTGCAAAGATACCTCTGCTTTATTAATATCAACAGTTTACCCATTGCCTAATGTTAAACTCTGCAACGACACCTCAATATGTTACGGAGATTCGCTGCTACTTGTTGCCGGCATTAACGACTATAATTATAAATGGAATACAAATGCCACTTCCCCTCAAATATGTGTTAAAGATCAAGGAAAATATTCCGTAACTGCCACTGATAGCCATAATTGCCATAAAAGTGATACTATTGTGGTTAATCTGCTTCCATTACCGGATGTTTTTTTAGGGAATAACACAACTATAGGCTACTTTGATGACTTATTTATCAGTTTACCTGCAGGTTACAAAAATTACGTCTGGCAAGACTCGCTTTTATCCGGTTCGAGAACCATTACCGGGAGTAATACCGGTTTTGGTAAACATCAGTTTAAGGTTACTGTAATGGACAATAAAGGATGTAAAAATGCCGATAGTATTATGGTAACCATAGTATTTAATATGCAAATGGACAGCGTTCAAAACCAATCGATAGTGATTTTCCCCAACCCCGCATCCTCTGTTGTTTCGGTATACACCAACTTTTCTTCCGATGCTGGTGATACAAAAATTGAAATTATAGATGCTACAGGGAAAATAATATCTTCGTCACTCAATAATTTATCTAGTGAAAAAATTAGCAAAATCTATCTGAATGGCTTAAAACATGATTTATATTTTATAAAGTTTTCAAATAAAAAAGTAAATAAAGTTCTTAAACTTCAGGCTAATTGACTAATCGATGTTAACCTTATTTCAAACCCGGAACATGATGAAAAAAATAATTTCTTTTCTAATTCTTTTGATTTCTCTATTATCCTGTCATAAAGATACACCATATGAAGCCATTCCTATGGCGAATCTGTCATCTTTATCAAAAGATATTGATGGTATTACATTAGCCTGGGAACCATTAAAAGTCAGGAACTTTATCAATTATCAGATTATCAGGCTTAGCAGTAATTATCCCTTAAATTATATTGGACCGCAAGAAATAAAAGATAAGGGAACTATTATTGCTACACTAAATGATCCAAATAGCACTAAGTTCAGCGATAAAAATTTGACTTATGGAAACTATTTCTATTATATCGTACAAGTTAACTTTGGCGGCAAACAAATATCTTATACCTTAAGCAACAATTTTTTAACTTTCAAAAATGATGCGTTGATCTTCACAGTAATTTCCGGTAGCTATAATGACTCCGGATCACAAATTAATATTGATTGGGAAAAAATACAAAGTCCATCATTCAAAAGATATGAAGTTTATAAACTGGATGGTTCCGACACCTCTATTACCAGTTCTGATGTTGCTAAAAAAGGAACGCTGATTTCTTCGATCACACAAAAAGATCAGACTAATTATACAGATAGTGAAATTAGCTCAGTTAATCCTTATATTTTTTATGCAATAAAAGCAATTGATAGTGATAATATGTCGTATAGTCAAAATATTATCAAGGTCAAAAATAATTTGGTTATTGACTTTATACCCGAATATGTCTTAGTTACACCCGATGAAGCATATATAATACTCGTTGATAAAGAAACCAAGAAAGTAATTAAATATGATATCAGCAGGCACAGAGTTATCAATACTATTGTTTTAGATAATACGTGTTGCCGCCCTTTCATTGGTGAATTCAACGGGAACCAGGAAATTTATATTCCTACCCGAAACGGTAAAATTCTTATTTTAGATTTACAAACTTTCAATAAGGTACAGGAAATAAACTTAAATACAACAGATTATATAACCTCTGTAATAAAAAAAGGAGATGTAATTTTTTACACCCAAAGCAATGGAAGTTCCGATTTATTTTCTTCAACATATGGCTATGCATTAAGTCGTTCTTCATTAAATCAAATTACATTAAGTACAGGGTCATTAAGGAAATTTTCTTTTGGAGGTGGCGCCGACTTCTATAATTTAAAAGATAATTATTTCTTAGCCGTTTCATTAAATTATGGCTATTGCGATTTAGTAGAATATACCATCAACGGGAATAATCCAATTTTTATAGCTTCTAAAGGAATTAATTCGGGCTATAGTACCTATAATTCATTAGGAATAACTTCCGATTCAGCATATTTTATATTTGACGCGTACCTCCGTAAAATTAATTTCGATATATTTACCAATTCATCCGTTAGTGAATGCTTTACCTATATAGGCACTTATGGAAACACTAATGGAATCTATTCTGATGTTTGTATTTCAAATACGGAGGTCTATTTTGGATTATTAAACAAAAATATCATAGAGGTTTTTAACAACGCTAATTCAATAACTTCACCTATGAGGACATACACCACAAATTACCCCCCGCTATTTATCCGAAAAACAAATAAAGGATTATGTTCATTGAATAAAATTAATAATGCGGTTATTTTTCAATTTTTTAATTAATTCCTGCTGCCACCTTATACAGGCTTTTTATGTCAATTAAATGATGCTCTAAATTCCAGTGGCGACATGTTGGTTTTTTTCTTAAATAGTCTATTGAATGATTGCGGTTGCTCGAAACCTAATTCGTAAGCAATTTCGCTAACAGTAAGGTTTGTAGTGGAAAGTTTTTCTTTTGCTTTTTCAATTAATTTATTGTGAATATGCTGCTGTGCATTTTGTCCGGTTAAAGAGCGCAACATATCGCTCAAATAACTTGGCGATAAGTTTAGGAGCTCCGACAGATACTGTACTGTGGGCATTCCGAGACTTAATGCTTTTTCGGTGTTAAAATAATCGTCTAAAATTTCTTCGAGCTTTTGTAATAAATCGCCGCTTACTGCTTTCCGTGTTATGAATTGCCGCTTGTAAAAACGATTACTATAATTTAACAATAATTCGATTTGTGAAATAATTACATCCTGACTAAAATCATCTATTCTGCTGTTTAGCTCTTCTTCAATGATCCTAAAAATAGAAATGATCGTTTTCTTTTCATGATCGGATAAATGCAGTGCTTCATTGGCCGAATAGGAAAAGAAGCCAAACTGCTTAATTTTTTTTGCAATTGGGTAAGTCAACAAAAAATCAGGATGGATGAGCAAGGTATAACCAGAATGGTCTCCGTTATTATCACTATTTGCACTTACCTGATTTGGCGAAACAAAAAACAACCCCCCTTCATCAAAATCATAATAATCTTGTCCATATTTTATTTTTCCATGTAGATTGTGCTTATATGAAATTTTATAAAAATTAGAAATATGAGAACCGGGTAAATCATTCGCCTGAATTTTGAATTTTGAAGTATCTATTAAACTTATTAACGGATGTACGGGCTTTGGTAACCCATACATCTGATGCACCTGTGATAAAGATTCAAATTTATAAGGAGTATTTTCTTCTTTTTTCATCTTGTAAATTTAATAGTAGAATAATTTGTTTCACGCAAAGTGCGCCAAGAATTCGC
This sequence comes from uncultured Bacteroidales bacterium, assembly GCA_964478555.1. Lineage (GTDB taxonomy): Bacteria > Bacteroidota > Bacteroidia > Bacteroidales > JAAUTT01 > JAAUTT01. Next base: position 8,234 of record CAYZNC010000218.1, read on the forward strand.
TAAGATCACAAAGTACTAAAATCTCATAAGTTATCTTTGCGATCTTTGCGAGAAACTTTGCGGCCTTTGCGAGAAAGTTGCAAACAAATTGATTTCCTACCAGGGAATTTCGCCAGTTTCAGTATTCATATCCTCAGAGAAAAATTTCCCGGTTGGTCCGTCTTTGCCAATGATAACATATTTAACAATTCGTTTCCCCGCATCTTCAACAGAACCTTTTCCAAGTTGATGATTGAAATCGGTTTTGGTAGAACCAGGACTAACTGCGTTAACTTTAAAAGGCATATCTCGTAGTTCGTATGCCAAAACAACGGTGTACATATTCAATGCAGATTTTGAAGTTTGGTACACAACCCCTTTGAAGTTGTAATAAATATGTGTTGGGTCGCTGTGCAAAGTAAGTGAACCCTGACTGGAACTTACATTTACAATACGAGGTTCCGGTGATTTCCGCAATAAATCCAAAAATGCCTGTGTAACTCTAATAACGCCATAAACATTGACATCATAAACTTGTTTAAACACGTCTACATCTGTACCTATTGCAGTGTGCATTATAGGTGTATTTCCGTTAAATGTTATTCCATTGATACCTGCATTATTGATAAGCACATCCAACACTTCTGTTTTTTTGCCTATTTCAGTACGGGCAATATTTACCGATTCCTGATTGGTTACGTCTAACTCCACGGCTTCTATATTTTTAAACCCTTCAGCTTTCAGCATATCAACGGCTTCTAAGCCATTTTTCAAACTACGGCTACCCAGGTAAACGTAATAACCTTTTTGTGCAAGTTGTCTTACGACTTCTAAGCCAATACCTTTGTTCGCTCCTGTAATTAATGCTTTTTTCATTTTTTTTATTTTTAAAATTTCAATTACAAAGGTCGTCGGTTGTCGATTGGTAGATGTGGCTTAATTGAGGAATTGTGTAACCAAAATGAGAAAGGCAGTCTTTATACAATCGCTATAATAAACGCCATAAATACATTACAGTTATTAAGTACCAATAATTTGATAAATTGCTATCTGTCTTATGTCTTTTATCTTATGTCTTTTATTCTAGTTAAACGACTGTCGGAACTTCGAAGGGGTAAGATTTGTCTTGGCCTTAAATAACTTGTTGAACGACTGTGAGTGCTCAAATCCTAATTCGTATGCGATTTCACTCACCGATAAATCGGTTGTAGATAATTTTTCCTTGGCTTTTTCAATCAGTTTGTTGTGTATATGTTGCTGAGTACTTTGCCCCGTTAAAACTTTAAGCAGGTCGCTTAAATAACCGGGGGATACGTTTAACTCGCCGGCAATGTATTGAACGGTTGGCAATCCTTTATTCACCAAATCATCACTGTTGAAATATTCCTCCAGCATATCTTCCAAACGATCCAGTATTTTATGGTTGGTTATCTTGCGGGTGATAAACTGGCGGTGATAAAATCTGTCTGCATAATTGAGCAAAGTCCCAATTTGCGAAATGATAATATCCTGACTGAACTTATCAATGTTGGAATGATATTCCTGCTCAATGTTCTGAATAATCCCCGCAATCGTTGTTTCTTCTTTCTCCGAAAGAAACAAAGCCTCATGTACCGAATAGCTGAAATATTCATATTCTCTGATGGCTTTTGCCAAAGGTGTATTCCAGATAAAATCAGGATGAATAAGCAACATCCAACCCGATCGTTTCAAAGGTTCATCCTTGTCATGCACAATTCCAAAGATTTGGTTGGGTGCAATGAAGAACATAGTCCCTTCATCAAAATCATATTGCTGTTGACCATATTTGAATTTAGCATTACAATTTCTTTTCAGCGCAATGAAATAAAAGTCATACACCAGGCTTGTGGGTTCATTGTCGGACAAATGCTTAATGGACTCAACATTTATCACACTAATTAAAGGATGTTCCGGCTTAGGCAAACCTCTTAATTGGTGAAACTCACTTATGGTTTTAATTCTGCAAACTTGGTTGTCGTTCATTTTAAATAGATTGCGTTTTATACTTTTAGTTACCAGGGTATTTCCGCTTCTTTGAAAAATCCCCCTGTTGGTCCGTCAACGCCTAAGGTTGCATATTTTACAATAAATACTGCCCCTTGCTCAACTGTTTGTTTTCAAAAGCAAAAATGTGTTGATTAATTGCACTTTGTCTTGTATCTTGATTCTAAAGTCTATTTCTATAAGTTTTCTATTTGCTATTAAAAGCCGACGCGAATTCATTTACAAAATCTTTCAATTTCACTTTCCCCAATGTTGGTTTGTTACGGTAATAATCTTCATACAATACCCCGCTATGTATGCTTGCATTCATTTCTACAAAACCTTTGGCCACTTGCGGGTTCATTCCTGCGGCAATCATTCCGTTTAGGAGCTGTTCATCAGGTATAACAATCCATTTCAAGTCTGGTTTACCAATTGCTTCACCTAAAATTTTTGCCACTTCATTCGAGCTGAGTTCATCGCTTGCTATGTAACGAATTTTTCTGCCTTCAAACGGTTTTTCAATTTCTTCAGCAATAACAGCGGCAATATCCAAAGGCGAAACCCAGGGTTTTTTGACATCACCACCATAGTTGGAAACGATTGCCCCTTGTGTTTTTATGGATGGTATAAACGCAAACATATTAATGTAAAAACCCACAGGGCGCATAAATTTAATGGAAACATCGTTCGGCAGTTGCCTCAATATATTTTCCACATTATAATGAAAAGCAAGAATCCCATTGCCTTTATTGGTATGAGCACCAATGCTGCTGAGATGCACCACACGCTTCACACCCGACTGTTGAATGGCTTGTTTGTAATTATTACCAACGCTGATGATTGCAGCCATCACGTCAA
>CAYZNC010000219.1:0-2291 GCA_964478555.1 uncultured Bacteroidales bacterium
GGAGAGATTTATTATTCAAAAACCAACCTTTCTTACACCCCACCCTCAGGGTTTTCAAAACCCTGAGGGTTTTTTAGCCTACTACTGATACTTTCGCAACCGTGTACTTTTCGTCCTCTATACGATTTTTGAAGGGTTCGTGCTATGTTTAGGTTCATTGAAGATGATTTCGACTTCGCTCAACCACCGGTTTTGTTCACCTTACCTCCATTTACACTTAAGTACCTTGATGAGTCGAAACCGGACCCTGAGCGGAGTCGAAGGGGCCTTTGAAATATAATTAATGATATACCTTATGCATTTTCTTTTATCATAATCAGCATCATCTTGAAGCGTTCGATTGCTTTTAGCGCATGTGTTACGTTTGCAGGCATAATGATTGCATCTCCTTCCTTAAGCAAATGTGGTTGTCCTCCAATCTTTATTTCTGCCAACCCATCGAGCACATGAACCATGGCATCAAAAGGGGCAGTGTGTTCGGATAGGCCTTCGCCTCTGTCAAAAGCAAACAGGGTTACATTCCCTGTTTGCTTTTTTAAAACCGCTTTGCTTACAACAGATTGAGTGGAATAGGTAACTGCTTCTGTTAAAACAAATTTTTCGCTTATGTTGATTGTATTTTCCATATAGATGTTTTTTTAATTATTTACCCAGGCCATATCAGCTTCGACAGTTGAAATTCCTCCGATTCCAAAGTTTTCAATGAGCACATTAACTACATTTGGAGAAAGGAATCCCGGCAATGTTGGTCCCAGATGGATGTTTTTCACACCGAGGTGCAGAAGCGCAAGCAGTACAATAACAGCTTTTTGTTCATACCATGCGATGTTATAAACAATGGGTAATTTGTTAATATCGTCGAGGCCAAATACTTCCTTTAGTTTTAGGGCGATTAAGGCCAGTGAATATGAATCGTTGCACTGTCCGGCATCGAGTACACGCGGGATGCCGCCAATATCTCCTAGTTGAAGTTTATTATATCTGTATTTGGCGCAACCGGCAGTTAAGATAACAGCATCTTTCGGCAATTGTTTTGCATAATCGGTATAGTAGTCGCGACCCTTCACACGACCGTCGCAACCAGCCATTACAACAAATTTTTTGATCGCACCGGATTTAACGGCATCAACTATCTTATCTGCAAGTGCCATTACCTGGTTGTGTGCAAAACCACCTACGATTTCACCTTTTTCAATTTCAGTTGGCGGCTGGCATTGTTTAGCTTGTTCAATGATGGCAGAGAAATTCTTGGGTTTACCGTTTTCACGGTCTGCAATGTGCTTAAATCCATCGAAACCTGCGGCACCTGTGGTATAAACCTTATCAATGTAAGATGCATCGCTTCTCGGAGGAACCAAACAGTTGGTGGTGAAAAGGATTGGACCGTTGAAAGAGGTGAATTCTTCTTTTTGATGCCACCAGGAATTTCCGTAGTTTCCAATGAAATGTTTAAAATGCTTAAATTTTGGATAGTAGTGAGCAGGCAACATTTCGCTGTGGGTATAAACGTCAACACCTGTTCCTTCAGTTTGCTGGAGAAGTTCTTCCAGATCTTTCAAGTCATGTCCGCTTATTAAAATAGCGGGGTTTTTGCCCACACCAATATTTACCTTGGTAATTTCGGGGTGTCCGAAGGTTTCAGTATTCGCTTTGTCTAACATAGCCATGGCATCTACCCCGTATTTGCCGGTTTCCATTACTATTCCTATCCAGTCATTTACAGAAAGGCTATGGTTTGTGGTTTGTGCCATCGTTTTTTGCATGAAGGCATAAATTTCTTTGCTGTGGTAGCCAAGGTTGTAGGCATGTTCAGCATATGCCGCCATTCCTTTTACTCCATATGTAGCTAATTCCTTCAGTGAGCGGATATCTACATCTTCAGTAGAGAGAACGCCCACCTTTGTTGATTTCTCCTGAAATGCTTCTTCCGTATCGGCATACCATGAAGCTGCGTCATGTTTACTTTCAATTTCTTTTCCTTTTTCTTTTAACTCGTTCCTGAGCTTATTACGCAAGGTCAATCCTTTCCGTATACGATCGATAAATACCTGTTTGCTGAAATTGGCATTGGTAATGGTGGCAAACAAGCTGTCGAAAACAAACTTGTCAACTTCGGGGTATTCCTTACCATCTTTACGGGCTTCGGTACTGTACAAACAAATCCCTTTTACAACATAAACCAGCAAATCCTGTAAATTTGCTACTTCTCCGGTTTTTCCGCAAACGCCGTTAATGGTGCAGCCGCTACCTTTGGCGGTTTCCTGACATTGAAAACAAAACATACTCATAAG
>CAYZNC010000219.1:2391-11042 GCA_964478555.1 uncultured Bacteroidales bacterium
TTACATCCATTCCTCCGATAAAACCTCACCCTGGATGCCTACTGTTACTGCTTTTATAGGAACTTTTCGATTGGCAGACTTAGCTGCATTCATTACCAAGTGTAGTAATCCCCCGCAACAGGGGACTTCCATAATCATTACCGTAACCGTATTAACTTTTGCATCTTCGATAAGACTGATCAATTTTTCAAGATAACTCTCTTTATTAGAATCTAACTTAGGACAAGCGATTAATAATTTTTTACCCTGAAGATATTTGGAATGAAAATTACCTAAAGCAAAAGCAACGCAATCTGCCGCGCACAAAAGATCAGCCCCCTGGAAATAAGATGCCATTGGATTGATCAGGTGCATTTGTACCGGCCATTGTGTTAGTGCTGATGGAGTTTCAGTTTCGGCAGTATTAACCGAAGGTGCTTTTACGAACGAACGTGACTGAGATCCGGGACATCCTCCCTTGTGGGCTGAAACAATAGGTATTTGTTGTTCTGCATGCGTTTGTTGTTGTTCTAATCCCGAAAAATGTACCTCATTCATTACCTCTTTAATATCGAAGTTGAAGTTTGCTTTATCTTGATTTTGAGCTAGGTAGGCAACGCCCTGTTTGAGATAACCAAATTCGTTATGCTCTTTTAAGTGTTTTAAATGAGCGATAACTACGTTTTTGCCCTTACGCACCATTTCTGTCATTACTTTAATTTCGTCATAGGGTTCAGCTTCGCGCAGTTCTATTTCCAATGCTTCTTCGGGACAATGTCCGAGGCATGCTCCCAATCCATCACACATCAATTCGCTTACCAGTACAGCTTTTCCATCAATAATTTGTAGTGCTCCTTCGTGGCAGTTCGGCACGCACGAGCCACAACCGTTACATTTTTCCTCATCAATTTTTACAATTTCTCTCTTCATTCTTTACAATTTTTTATTATTCCAGAGATTTATTTTCTATGTGTTTATAAATAAGTAAATTAAATGTAAATAATTATTTAGGTAATTAAATACTCAAATATACAATTTATATTTACAACCAATCAATATTTTGAATTATTTTATGAAAAAAGTTATAAAAGGGTGATGTGTGGGTAGGATCTCTTCGACTGCATTTAGGGTCCAACTCCGGTCCGGTGTTCCTGGTCGTTGAGCGGAGTCGAATTTACCTTTCTGTACAAATTATTTTATTCAAGTTTGTCAAGCTTTTTTTGAAGGGTTTGTTTGTCTGTTTGTGTTTTTGCAAGTGTTTGCGCTCGCTGGAAATGTTGTCTGGCTTTTTTGTTATCGATTCCTGTGTATAGTTCACCAAGAAGCGCAAAGTAAAAGTGATTGCCGGTCAGTTTCAGTTTTTCAGCTTCTGTAATAGCTTCCTGTTTTCCGTTTGCTTTTGAAAGCGCATAAGTCCTATTGAGTGCTGCCATGGGCGAATATTCTATTTGCAATAACTGACTGTAGCGTTGTAAAATGTTTTCCCACTTTTCTTTGGTATCTGCTTTTTGTGTTTGCCAATATGCAATGGTAGCTTCCAAATGATATTTTGAAATTTTATTCCCGTTTGCCGAACTTTTCAAAAAATATACTCCTTTACTTATCAGTTCAGGGTTCCACAGGTTGGTATCCTGGTCGTTATATAAAACAAGTTCGCCATTTTTATTGATACGTGCTTCAAATCTTGAAGCGTGAAAACACATTAATGAAAGCAATGCATTTACTTCCGGTTTATTGGTTTGTTTATTTTCAACAAGCATATTACACAAACGAATGGCTTCAATGCAAAGGTCGTTTCGAAGTGTGTGATTCGTACTTTCGGAATAATATCCTTCATTGAATAACAAATAGATGGTTGTTAATACGGTTTCTAACCGTTCAGTTATTTCAGCCGGGTTTGGAACTTCAATCTTGATTTCTTCTTCGCGTAGCGTTTCTTTGGCACGAAATAGTCGTTTATTGATAGTTTCTTTGTTAGTAAGAAATGCATCGGCAATTTCGTCGATGCCAAACCCGCATAGGATACGAAGTGATAACCCTATTTGGGCTTGAGGCGAAATAGCAGGATGGCAAATGGCAAACATCATCTGCAATTGACTATCGTTGATATTTTGTGGCGATAGGTCAACTTCATATTCGTGTAAATCAGAAGAATTACTTTTTAATTCCGGAGCAATTTTGTTTTCAAAGAGATCATTCCGTTGTAAATAATTTTTTGTTTTGTTCTTAGCCAAATAGTAAAGCCATGCAACCGGATTTTTGGGCAGTTCACCAAATCCCCATGTTTGTGCTGCTTCCAGAAAGGTGTCGCTGGCAATATCTTCGGCAATTTCCATTTGCTTAAGTCCAAAATATTTGCAAAGGACGGAGACTATCTTTCTGTACTCCGTCCTAAACAAATGCGGTATAAGTTCCTGGTTTTCCATTTCTAATGAATGCCATCTTTTTTGGCAATTTTTCTTACTTCTACGGTATTGCCTTCCCCCTGTAAAACCGGGCTCCCTTTTGCGAATTCAACGGCTTCATCCAATGAGGACGCTTTAACCATAGCATATCCACCTATGGTTTCTTTAATTTCGCCAAATGGGCCATTGGTAACAATGTTGTTATGCCCTACAACCCTGGCATCATCAAAAAGTAAACCATTGCCTCCGAGATATTTGTTTTGGGCAGCAATGCCACCTATCCAGTCCATGGTTTGTTTCATCCAGATTTGCATTTGTTCAGGAGAAGCGATCTTACTACCATCCTGGTGTCTGAAAATTAACAAGTACTCTTCCATTTTGTTTAAGTTTTAGTGCCTGCTGTGGCAGACGGTTATTAAATATTTTACATTTACTTAATAACAAACAGGATATTAAAAATTGGACATGATGAAAAAATAAATTTCAGCGAGAGAACAATGATTAGTTAGTTTTGAACTGCCGATAATAAATACCAACATAATAAAAACGAAAAGCAGACATCAACAAAGGAATTCCCATGGTTGCATCGATGACCGAGAGAGGCTCGGGCGAAATAATATTTAATTTTTTCAGAAGAATTCCTGAAGTAATCATGATGGTCATTATGAGATAACTTTTAATACTGAAAAAGGAAAACAAACATGGGAAATCACTTTTCAGCGCAATGATTCTTCTTACATGTTTTAAAGAAATTTTCGAAAACAGTAGTAGGTAGAATAGCAATCCTCCAACGGAACTTACAACAATGTTCAACCACAGGTAATTTTTAGCATAACCGAAATATGAAATGCCTTTATATAATAGCATGCCCCCTGCAAATGTCCACACGAAAGCAGCCAAAAAAAGAAGATAGCGCTTGGCAATTCCCGGTTTAATTGACTGGATAAAATTCATCCTGAAATAATAAGTGCTTAATTAATTGTTTTGGGTAAAAGTATAAACAAAACTTAAACTACTGGGTTCATTTTTGATATTACCAGATGCTAAAATTCTAATTCCTGATTCTGAATAAAGAATTTGCCTGAAAATTACGATTTAAAAGTCGGGGGTGGGGTTGAGGTTAAATTAGTAAGAAGTACAATGAAAAAAATAAAAATTTTTACTCACCACTTCATTTTCCTTAACATACATTACATTGTCTTTGCAATAGGAGTATTGTGCATCGAGCATTACAAGAAAGGAATCGGGTTGTATTTCTTTTATCAGTTCTCCGTTTTTTATGTTCATTGCAATACTCATGTTTTTCAATGAATCAATTTTTTTTGTAATACTATCGGCGTTTTTATTGAGGGCTATCAGGTTGTCGTAATCTCTTTTGTTTACAATGTAAACTTTACCGGCATAATCATTATATTTTCTGATGGGAATATCAATAGTAGGCATGCAATCTCCCTCGCCGTAATAAACTTTGCTGTTTACACCTGTTGTAAAATTCAAGGCATTATTTTTATTACATTCATTGAATAAAAATCCAATGGATATAATAATCAAAAGAATGCCAGGTAAATTTTTCATGATCATATTAATTTTAACTATAGATGAATTATGTTTAAAATGGTTGCATCATTTTGTAAAAATTTTGAACGAAAATATCAGAAATGTAATTTTTAAGCAACCGATTATCGGTAAATCTTACTTTAATATCGGCAAATAAAGTTTTTTAATCGTTTTTTAAATAGTATGATGAGTCAGCATAAAGCCAAGGGTCTGTTATTCCGGTTTCAGATTTTGGAAGTTGTAAAAAAGCCACTAATTTTAGATCTTAAATACAAGGCCTCAATTAGCAGAGAATTGACGAAATAATTTTGGAAATCCTTTGCAATATTGGTCGTGGTACGCACTAGCATATAAAAATGAATTGGAATAACATCATTTCCGGAAAAAGAGCCGGTAGCTATAATATCACAGCGGAAATAAGAACCGATTACCAGCGGGATTTCGATAGGTTAATTTTTTCCTCTGCTTTCAGGCGGTTACAAAATAAAACGCAAATTTTTCCTCTGCCAGGATCAACATTTGTGCATAACAGGCTGACCCATTCTCTCGAAGTAGCGAGTGTTGGACGTTCGTTGGGAAAACTTACCGGTAAAAAACTCATCGAAAAAAAACTGATAGATACGCCAAATGAAGAATTCTATAGCTACGAATTGCAAAATGTTATTGCTTCCGCATGTCTGGCACACGATATTGGAAACCCTTCATTTGGGCATTCCGGTGAAAAAGCCATATCCAACTATTTTACTGATAACACAGATCTTAAAATTGAAAATAAATTATTAAAGGAATATTTTAGCCCCGGCGAATGGAACGATTTAATTTTATTTGAAGGAAATGCCAATTCATTTAGAATTTTAACCAATCATTTTAATGGGAAGTCGGAGGGAGGTTACCGGCTTACTTATACAACACTGGCTGCCATTGTCAAATATCCATGCGAATCGACGGCCATCGATAAAAAAAATAAAAACACCAAAAAGTTCAGCTTTTTTCAATCTGAAAAGCCTTTTGCCATAGAGCTGTTTAAAGAACTGAATGTGGAAAGCGTTTCGGATTCTCCCATGATTTTTAAACGTCATCCTTTTGTTTATTTAACTGAAGCGGCCGACGATATTTGTTATCGTATTGTTGATTTTGAAGATGCCCAAAGGCTTAACATATTATCCAATGATTATGTCGCAGAAATGTTTATCAGTCTCATGGAAACAATAGGGAGAAAAGAAGACAAAATTGCCGATATAAAAAATAATTGTAAGAAAATTGCGGACAAAAATGAAAGAATTGCTTATTTAAGGGCAAAATGTATCAATACGCTGATGCTGGAGTCTACCGAATTATTTATGAACAATACTGAAGATATTATTAGCGGAACATACAATAACGGTTTGATTGACGAATTAACACTAAATAATAAAATATTACAGGAAATAGAAAAGGTTTCTGTGGAAGAGATTTACAATCATGGTTCGGTTGTTGAACTCGAAATTACCGGATATAAAATTATGAGCGATTTACTTTCTCTTTTTATTCCTGCAATTCTAAAGAGTAAGCCGGAACATAAGGACGAGAAGGTACTTCGGTTATTGCCAAAACAATTTTATACTCCCAAACGTGAGAATTATTACAAAGTCCTTTCCGTACTGGATTATCTTGCGGGTATGACCGATCCATATGCCATTGAACTCTACAGGAAACTATTTGGTATTGAAATACCGAAGCATCAGTAAGAAAAACGTTAAAAAAATCTGCAAAAAGTTATCTCTTCATTACAGTTGTCAATTACCAATTTTTTTTGTAAATTTAATAAGAGGTTATCAAAATACATTGCTGCATGGTTATAATGATCCGGCAGGTTGTGTAATTGCGGAGTAATAACTAAAATGTGGAGAAATGAAAGTTTTAAGAATTATGTTTGTGTTGGGAATCACTCTTGTGCTTGGGTTTAGTTGTAAAAATGCACCAAATATCAAAAGCAAGTTTGTCACAAAAATAGATTCGTTAAATAGTGAAGTAGAAATCATAAACTTTATTAAAGAAAAGTTTCCGGAAGTAGAATCCAAGAGCATCTCGTTAAATGCAGCGTTGCCGGATTTTGCTGTTAAAAGTCAAGCGCCAAGATGGTCGTTGAATGACATTGATGGGAATGGTTATAAGGATTTATTGGTTAATTTAAATCTCGACCATACATTTTACACCTATGTCATTTTTGCCGACAGCAGTAAATTTAGTATTTGTTCCATAAATTCAATTTGGGATTTTGCGGGCTCTTTTTCCAGATTTGTAACAATTAAAAACGAACCCGCTATCCTTTTATCGGGATATGCAATGGGCAATACTTTAACAACCGACACGCTGGTGTATAAATATGATTCATTTGTGGAATATAATTCGCAAGCCAGCAATAATAGAGTTAATAAGATTGAAATGCATTTGAGCGCATCTGGTGTAGAGTCCGATCATTTTCCCAATATAAATGCATTTATAGACTTTACCACCGATTCAAGCAGCTGCCATAAATGGTTTTCCAATCCTTCTTACAAAGATTTTATTTACACCATCGGGAAAGCGGATATCCATAAAATATTAAACATTTTAAGGTATGCGGATCTTAATAAAATTAAAAGAAGAAAAGTTGATTCGGGAAAGTCCGATCAGCCAAGTTCAAGAATGAGGATTTTTACCGATAAAAAAACGCTAGCCATTAGTGATTATGGTTTGGAGGGAAGTTATACCCTGAAAGAACTGTACAAATTGGTTTATAAGTATTAGAAGAAAGTATGTATAAATAAACGTTTAATTACGTCACGCTTTCGAAATTTTAAGTTGTTGTGATACTTTGTTTTGTATCCCGCCAGGTGACAAATATTTAATATTTTTGTTTAAAATAAAAGAATATGGAAATTTCTGATATCGAAAACGGGATCAAACATAATCCAGTACTTTGTTTTTACTATGTTTTAAAAACAAAAACGTACCTGCCTGAAAAATGCAAAAAGCTTTTAACTATTCTTGGAACGTATTTACTTGAAGAACTCAAAGCCATTGATGATCCGGAAAAGTCTCATGCCATGGATATAAAGCTAAATAAATTGGGAAATGAAGCTTCGGCTGAATATCATGAATTGTACAAGAAATCTTCGGAAGGCAACATTCCGGAAGATCAGAAAAATCTCATGTATGCACAGTCACTTCTTGCTCAGTGTGTCTCTACTGCTTTTGCTTTAGCGTGGCAGGCCACTGCAACATTGTCAGGAAGAGATTATAGTGAAATGATACTTCAAAGCGCTTCCAATTTTTTGGCAACCGCTGCATCATCCGATAGTTTTAAAGAGCCCACTGTTTTAAATGATTTTGAAACTGTATGGTTAGAAATCTCAAAGGACCTTTCTCATATTCCAGCATTTCCATGTGATAAATTGCAAATTATGGACACCATTTCACGTGCTGAGGATAATGATAAGAAAAGAGTACTTTCTTTTTTAATTCAATAAATTGTATTGGGTTTTAGATAATTAAACGCTGGTTATTGCACCCTACAGAACCACCAAGTGGCACAAAAGATTATGTTTTGTCCGCCCACTGGTGGAGGTTTTAATTGGAATTCAAGTTATAAGAAATTAAATTAAGTTCTTATTACTCCTTTCTTCCGGCATATGCTTTGCAAAATTTAATTGGTAAAGATGTTTTGCATTGAACCGCAACCCTCATAAAGGTGTTGTTAATATGACTTGTCTATAACTATAAGATTCTTTGGCGGCGCTTTGTTTTTGTGGAGAAACCGTTGAGGTAGATAAACCTCAGCAGTGTCTATGAATTATGGTGGGTTGATTATTAGGTAACTACTAAAGAAAATAACGATTTCTTAAAAAAATATAAAATGAAAACAGGATTTATCGGATTGGGGCATATGGGCAGCAATATGGCTGCAAATCTTCTCAATGCTGGGCACGATGTAATTGTTTATAACCGCACCAGGGAAAAGTTGCAAGAATTGGCGGCACAGGGAGCACAGGTAGCTGAAAGTATAGAAGACGCATGCAGAGGCGATGTGTTGATAACAATGCTTGCAGATGATGTAGCTGCTGAAAGTGTCGCATTCAAAAAAGATGGGATTATTGCGAAATTGAATAAGAAAGCCATACATATATCTATGAGCACAATAAGTGTTGCATTGGCTGAAAGGTTAGCCATAGCACATGAAAATGCCGACCAGTATTTTATTTCTGCGCCGGTTTTTGGACGTCCGGATGCCGCTACTGCGGGCAAGTTATTCATTATTGCTGCCGGCGAAAAGGCAGCGGTGGATTTCTGCATGCCTCTTTTTGACGTAATGGGACAGAAAACATTTTATATTGGCGAGCGACAAGAGGACGCGAATCTGGTTAAACTCAGTGGCAATTTTTTGGTAGCTTCAATTATCGAAGGATTGGGAGAGGCGATGGCACTGATCGCAAAAGCTGGCATCGACCGTCGTCAGTACCTCGATATTCTGACGTCATCGTTATTCACGGCGCCTTCGTATCAAATATATGGCAAACAAATTATTGAAGGAAAGTATCAGCCTGCGGGGTTTACAGCTCCTCTAGGACAAAAGGATATACGGTTAACTATTGCGGCGGCTGAAAACCTGAGAGTACCCATGCCAATGGTAAGCCTTTTACATGACAGGTTTTTAACCCTTCTTGCTAAGGATGGAGAGTTGTTAGACTG
>CAYZNC010000220.1:0-10989 GCA_964478555.1 uncultured Bacteroidales bacterium
CTTAAAATATTTAATTTTTACACAGCCTCTTCAGGAGAGGGCTGGGGTGAGGCATCACGAGGTTGAATTTTATGCCTTAAAATTTCCTGCAATCTTCCCAAGGATTTTTCAGCATAAGTTTCTTAACAATTTTTACGAATATTGACATTGTATAATCAACTCGTTCTTATTCTTCATTTTCACATTAAAACCAGTTGATTTTCAGTTTTCGTCTTCGAAGGTTTACGCAAAAAAAGCTGAAAATTCAACTATCTTTGAAATTTATCCATAAAACAGGCACATTATATTTATGTCTTGATACTTGTATCTTACATATTATTTATGTGTCTTGATACTTGTATCTTATATCTTACATCTATATAATAATTTACGCATGATTACTTTTTTTCATAGGGTTTATTTTATCATTTTTTTGACGGTAAGTTTATTTGTCTGTGCCTTGCCTTCTATGGCACAGGACAACCTTATCAATATTCTTAATGATGAACTTCAACGCGAAATGCAGGTGTTAAAACAACAGGAAACGCCAGCCTACTACCTCAGTTACCGGGTAGATGAGGTAACCGGATTTTCTATTAATACGTCCTTTGGAGCTTTGACGTATGCCGATGCTACGAAATCAAGATATCTCACGGTTACTGTTCGTGTTGGATCTTCTCAAATGGATAACTACCACCAGTTACGGGATAATTCCTTTAGTTATCCCGATTTTGGGACAATAGAACTGCCTTCATCAGATGAACCTCTGGCCGTTAAGCAGGTGCTATGGAAGGCTACGAATGATGCTTATGAACAGGCGATAGCTGACTTTACCAAAGTAAAAGCCAATATAGCAGTTAAAGTTGAAGAAGAAGATAAATCGGCAGATTTTGCGCTGGAAACGCCTAATATAAGTATAGTTGCTCCTGTTAAATTTGACGATTTGAAGTTCGACAAGAATGTTTGGGAGAACAGGTTAAAAATATATTCCTCCGCTTTTTTAAAGGATTCGGCTATATACACTGGATCTGCCTCAGCAGGTATTCAGGTTATTCGCAAGTCTTTTGTGTCGTCATCCGGTGATAAGATTTCTCAAAATTTCACAACAGCAAGAGTGTTTGTGAATGGAACTATTAAAGCAAAGGATGGCATGGAAATGCCACTGTATAAGTCATATTTTGCTTATAAACCGGAGGGACTGCCTACCGATAAGACAATAATGAATGAAGTAAATGATATGGTGGATGAACTGATAGCCTTAAAAAAGGCTCCTGTGGCAGAACCTTACACGGGTCCCGCATTACTTTCAGGACGAGCTGCCAGTGTATTTTTCCATGAAATCTTCGGGCATCGAATTGAAGGGCAACGAATGAAAAATGAAAGTGACGCCCAAACTTTTAAGAGAAAAGTAAATGAACAGGTATTACCTGTATCCATGAGTGTGTATTGCGATCCACTGATGTCGAAGGTAGATAATCAGGATCTAAACGGATATTATGTTTATGACGACCAGGGAAGCAAGGCTCAAAAGGTTAGTATTGTGGAGAATGGGATTTTGAAAAACTTTTTGATGTCCCGCACACCCATAGATGGTTTCCCAAAGTCCAACGGCCACGGAAGAGCTCAAAGTGGATTTCAGCCGGCATCGCGACAATCAAATTTAATTGTGCTGACATCTCAACCAAAAACGAAAGAGGAGTTGCGCGCAGAACTCATTAAACTTGCAAAGGAACAACATAAGCCCTATGGCTATCTCTTTGATGATGTAGTGGGAGGGTTTACTATTACGGGACGATATAGCCCAAATTCATTTAATGTAACTCCTACGCTGGTTTACAGAGTTTATGTGGATGGCCGGCCTGATGAGGTGGTGCGAGGTGTTGATCTTATAGGCACGCCCCTTTCCATGTTTTCACAAATTGATGGAGTAGGGGACAAAACAGAAGTGTTTAACGGGTATTGTGGGGCCGAATCAGGGACTGTTCCTGTATCTGCAGCATGCCCCATACTATTGGTGAAGGTGATTGAAACCCAAAGAAAGGCCAAATCTCAGGAGCGGTCTTTTATTCTACCTCGTCCTGATAATAATTAATTCAAATAACAATTCCCAATCATGAAATCGATTTCCCGGTATATCTCAAGCTTAGCAGTTGCGATACTGATTTTACAACCTGTTATCAGAGCGCAGGATAATGTTGATGATGTAATTTTTAAAGCTATGAATGATGAGTTAAACAGGAATGTCTCCAGTTTATCACTTGGTAAATATAAACCACCATTCTTTATAGGATATCGGCTTAATTATTCGAATATACTTTCTATAAGTGCTTCGTTGGGCTCCCTTGTTCATTCGGAGGAAAATATAGGGAAGGCACCCAATGTTCGTCTGATGGTTGGCGATTATTCGTTGAACGATGAAAATTTTGTTGCAGGCAGCAAATCCTATTCTTCGGGGGGAGGTTATCTGCCTCTGCCTTTAGATGACAATTACGGTGCTATACGAAGGGCGCTTTGGATTATGACTGATAAAACTTATAAATCGGCCATCGAAAAATATGAACAAAAACTTACCGCCTTAAAACAGCAAAATAAAGAAGAGAGCGAAAGACTCGACGATTATTCGAAAATTGCACCGGTAAATTTGATGTTGAAACATGTACCACTCAAATTCGATAAATCCTACTGGGAAAATACCACAAAGGATTGGTCACGAATATTCCAAACATATAAACAGATAGCCTCATCCTCAGTGTCTCTGTATTTTATGGATGGCTCATTCTACTATGTAACTAATGAGGGAAGTAAAATTAAATTTCCGGGCAGCATAGCTTGTCTGATGATCAATGCTGATTGTCAGGCTATAGATGGCGAACAATTGAGAGATCATCTGCTTTATTTTGCATTAACGCCCGATCAATTACCTTCCGTAACAAAAGTTAATCAGGAAATCAGGCAAATGGCCGACAACCTCACTGCACTCAGCAAAGCACCTCAAATTAGAGATTCCTATTCCGGACCGGTATTGTTTGAAGATGATGCTGCAGCGGAAGTCTTTCTACAAAAATTTTTCGGTGTCAATGGATTGATTGCTTCACGGGAACCCGTATATGCAGTTGAACGGCAGGAGCAGGGGAGTATTAATAAATTCGATAACAAGGTTAATTTACGGGTATGTTCCGAAAATATTAACATTACAGCAACACCTAAGCTTAAAACATTCCATCATATACCTTTGGTGGGTAGCTTTGAAATTGATGCCGAAGGAGTCGTTCCTAAAGATGAATTGATATTAGTGGATAAAGGTATTCTGAAAACGCTGTTGAATGATCGTGTGCCAACATCAAAAGTAAAGGAATCGAACGGATACTGCAGGTTAACAATTGGAGGTAACACAAAAAAAGCCCCTGGAGTGATCAATGTTTCCTATAATAATGGGATTTCCATAGATTCTTTGCGAAGGAAAGCTTTAAAAGAAGCTGAGAAAAATGGACTCGATTATTTTTATGTTATTCGTAAAGTAGAAGTTCCTAATATGGGAATGGCCAAATCGGGAGATGGGGATGACGACCGGGATTTGCCAATATCACGGCCTATCTACATTTATAAAGTATCAACCAAAACAGGCGAGGAAACATTGGTTCGTTCTGCCTTAGTAAGCGACTTTGCTGTAAATGCATTTAAACATATTCTGGGCGGAACAGGCGATCAGATTGTATACAATACCCTGAAGGGAACTGTACCTGTTTCTATGATTGTTCCGAAGGCTCTCTTGTTTGACGACATCGGTATAGAAAAGGACAGAAGTACAAGGCCAAAATTACCGGTTGTTGCAAATCCTGTGACTCAAAATTGAAATTTCTCACTTTTTTATAATGTTTCATCACTTTTAATCAGACCCTCGAGGCTTTCAAACCATTTGATCGAACTGCATAAAACAATAATTCATTTTTATTGTTGAATCAGAACAACTTCTAAAACTAAACTACAGTTCATCATGGGAACAAAACTATTTGAAAACATGGCGACTTACGAGGTCATCCTGTTAATTTTAGGATGTGTGTTATTCCTCATTTCTCTCGTGGGCATAATTATTGGCATGATCAGACGGGAGACGTTAAAAAAATACATTCCGCTTCTTTTTATTGCCATTGTGATGATTGGCTTTTCTGCTATTAAGAAAGTTTCGCTGGGTAATGATTTTATTTCCATTGAAAAAAATTCAAACGACTACCTGAACGACCCTTCTGATACGGCCACACTGTCAAAATTGGCAGAAAACTACAAAAAAATAAATCCTGATTTATTGCAAACCCCGCAAGATCTTACTTCTTATGCTAAAGCGGCCATGTTACTTGGTGAAAATGAAATAAGTATAAAATACGTAAACAAGGCCCTCGATATGGATAAAAATTACGGCCCTGCCAATGATGTAAAGGCACAAGCTGAGTCGAATATGGCCATTAAACAGGTAACCCTGGAACCGGAAAATGAGGAATTAAAATCAACATTAGCCGGAAAACTTCGTGTTCTTGATAGTATACCAACCAAAAACAATTATCGGTCGCTTAAATTAGCGGAAGGTCATTTGCTAACAGGTAATACTGCAAAATCCAGGGAAGAGGCTAATAATGTAATTGCCAAAAATCCTGATCAAAAACAGGCTCATGAAATTATACAATTGGCGGATGTTGAGGAAAAAATAAAAAAAACAAAAGAAAATCCTGCGAATAAAAAAGATCTTCAGCTGGCATTGCGTAATTTCAAAGAAATACCAACAACCGAGCATCAAAAAGCTTATAAAAGTGCGGTTCTGGCAAAAGCTTATACAGCACTCGGCGACCATCAGAAGAGTGAACAATATAAGGACTCAGCCAAAATATACCTGGCAAAGCCGTTGTTTAAAAAATAGAACTTTTATAACGGCATGAATCACTTTTGTCGTGCGAAAGCGAAATTTCTATTCAGGATACAATACAAATTATCCCGGGCTTTATGTTCCTGAGAAAAAATAATACTGATTGGATTAGTCTGCTCATGTACTTAAAAAGAATTCGTAAATTCGCCTATCCTAAACGCATCAGACCATGAATAAAAAAAGCATTGGGGGTGTTCTTTTTCTTCTTATGACACTTCTCAGTAGTACTACTTACAGCCAAAATAACCGTTTATCCTATACCATAGAAGCAGGTGCAATAGGCGCTGTGGGTAAGCAGACACCTTTCTGGCTGATGTCGAACCAATATGGCTTAATCACACCCAATAAGTTTAACTCCTGGTTAAAGGCAGGATTTCATACTCAGCTGGATTCAACAAAGAAAATTGATTATGATTATGGATTTGATTTGGTAAACCGCTATAGCGATCGATATGACATTTATGTACATCAGGCGTATGCCAGGCTAAAGCTTTGGTTTATCAATGTTAAGGCGGGAAATATAGAAGAAAAATTCGGCGATCAGGATAACAGTCTTTCCAGTGGTGGATTACTATGGTCGGGCAATGCCCGTCCTATGCCGAAAATAACAATAGATGTACCCAACTACACGGCGGTGCCATTTACAAAAGGGTACGTAGAATTTAAAGGAGGAATATCCCATGGATGGTTTGGCAATAACCAGTTTATAAAAAACGCATGGTTACATCAAAAATATGTTTGTATTCAGTTGGGTGGTAAATTACCTGTTCATGTTCACTATGGGTTTTATCATTATGCCGAGTGGGGAGGCGTATCGAGGGATAGTACCAAGGGAAAACTGCCGTCAGGGTTTAGTGACTTTGTTAAAGTTTTCTTTGCAAAAGGAGGATCATCATCCAGTCCTTTGGCGGAATCCATTAATAGACTTGGAAATCATTTGGGTTCACGGAATTTCGGACTAGATATAGATTTTAGTAAATATAAGACCGGAATTTATTGGCAAACTATTTTTGAAGACGGTAGTGGAAGGGCTTATCGGAATATCAAGGATGGGCTTTGGGGTATCTATTTACACACCAAAAATAAAAATGCCCTTATTTCAGGAGTGCTTTATGAATTTATACATACCACTGATCAAAGTGGCCAATATAATGATTACTGGGAACTTAATGGAGTAAGATATCTATATCCGATAGCAGGTGGGGAGCATCGTGAAGCTGGAGGTAACGATAACTATTTTAATAACTATATTTATCGAATGGGTTGGACATTTCATGATATGACTATCGGAACACCTCTTATTACTTCTCCGGCAATATTACAAGGCGATCAGATGGATTATATTCTTAATAACAAAATTATAGCCAATCATTTCGCTGTGGAAGGAGGAGGTAAGTATATTATTTACAAAGTTTACTATACCTACAGTTTAAATTACGGTACGAATTCTTTTCCTTTTGATAAAGTTAGAAATCAGCAATCTGTTATGATCAAATCTACGCTTGTAAATAATTTACCTTGGGGGTTGAACTTAGGACTAACTTTGGGCATTGATAAGGGGAATATGTATGGAAATAATGGTGGAATTATGATTACGCTGATTAAGTCAGGCACTTTCTAAGCCATAGCTGAAAGACTTTTTCTTATCAATAATTCTCAGAACCACATAGAGGATTAATATATCCAGTGCCAGAAAAGCTAAGCTATAGGTTTTAAAAGTATTAGCCAGCCATGCTAATCCCAACCCTGCAACATTAATTGCTAATGCCGATAAGGTGGTTTTCTGGTGACTCCAGTCTGCCCGCACAATCCTCTGATAAGCATGCTTACGATGTGCCTGCGAAAGTTTTTCTTTGTTTTTAATTCTGCGAAACAATGTAATGGTGGCATCAAACCAGAATACTGACGTAAGTATCAGCCAAACCGGAATCGACAAAATATGGTTATTTTGATGGTATATGGCCATTATGGCAACAATAAATCCTAAAAGAGTACTTCCGACATCGCCCATAAATATTTTCGCTTTGGGCCAGTTCCAGATCAAAAATCCGCCTACGGATGTTGCTAATAATATCCCAATGTTTTCACCTGAAAGTAAGAAGATAGCTATACCAGCGAACACAATTTCAGATCCGATATATCCATCGATCCCATCAAGAAAATTAAACAGATTAATAGACCAGATGATGGCTATAAATGCAAATAAAATCAACAACATTGATAAAATCGAATTCTGGGCAGGTTGAAGAGCGAAGATTCCTAAATCTAAAAATCGCAACCCTCCTAATATATACAAAGCCGAACAGGCACAAACAAACTGGACGAAAAATCGAACAACGGGTTTCAAATTAAGTATATCATCGGCAAACCCTATTATACTAAGTGGTAACCCACAGAGCAACGCGTAAAATAGATTGATTTGTATCATTTTTTGGTAAAATAGATACGCTAAACCGGCATATAAGACTACTATTACAGCCAGTCCTCCCCCGCGAGGTGTGGGAACAGCATGCGAACTTCTGTCATTAGGTATATCAATAATGGATTTACGAATAGCAATATATCGTACAACCCATGTCAGAATTAAAGAAACAATAAAAATAATTAAATAAAAGATAGTCATTTTTTAAGAAGGTGAATTTTGTTGGTAAAGATAAAAAGCTATTTTTTGAATAAATACTAATAATCGCAATTTCTAGCAACATCAGGGACTATAACGTAAAAAGCCCAGTTTGTCTGAGCTTTGATAATATTCTTGCAAAATTAATGAACAAATTTTTACTGCTTTACTAATTTTTTAATTATGGCATTAGTGTTTCCCCGAAGTTTAACAGACATAATATAAACTCCGGATTTCCATTCAGAAGTGTTAATTTCCTTAATTTCGAAGTTCATATTGTCCTTTAACATACATGCTCCTTTCGAGTCATATATCTTGAGTTCTCCATCGGAAGGAGTTGATAATAAGGTTAAGGTTTGACTAAAAGGATTAGGAAAAACAACAAATTCGCAGTGGTTACATTCAGCGATATCAATGCTTATATTTCCCGCTGTGATAATAACCTTGCCTTTATTTGGTACTGCATCAAAAATAACATACTTATTATTGCAAATATCAATTTGTATTTGACAAGGAATGTCAATGTCATTTTGGGTTACTTTTACACTGTCCCATAGCTCAGGAATTTTCACCTTCAGACTTAAAGGGAAATTATAAATTGAATCTTGCAGACAATCATTAATACTAAAACTGTAATGGTTATATGAAGAATCTGCCAGTTCTACTTTTGTATATTTTCGCTCTTTTAAATATTTGACAACGTCCCTGAATGTAGCTATCCACAAATATTCTTCTTTTGATTTAATAAATTGTAAATGTTTTGTGAAAAAATCAGAAGTCACGGGTTGATAAGCTTGTCCATCGAATCCATGATATGTTTCAATCAACCACTTGTTTTCGAGCGCAGCTGCTTTAACTTGCTGATTAGCGGTTTTCATCTTAGTGCCTGTTCCGCAAATAAATGTTTTTAGTTGAAAATAGTAGGATTCATTTTCAGCATTGAGACCATAATCTCCGGACCGGGCTGCCTGGTAAATCTGAGCAGCAAACTCTCTGACAGTTTCATTAGACTTACCAAAAGGATAAGCCAGAGAAAAGCAGTAATAGTTTTTAATATTTTGTTCAATGGCAACCTTCGATTGTGCTAATTCAATTTTGGCATCTTCAAAACTGATTTCTTTTAAATTAGGATGATTTATGGTGTGGGATCCAATTTCATGCCCGGTTTTTACCATGGTATCCAGCAAGTCCCAATATTTATCTTCACTGCTCGTGACAACAAAAAAAGTTCCTTTGTAATTGAATTGGTCCAATATTTTCGCGCCTATTGAAAATTGATCAGGAGACCCATCGTCAAAAGTAAGCGAAACTGCCCCGTTTTTAAAATGATAAAAATCAGCAATTTCATAGAATATGGGTTTCGACATAGGCTGCCCTGCAGCATAGTTTGATAAGGCTAATAAGATTACAGTAACTAGTTTAAACATCTAACTAATTAAAAAGGAGCATATTTGAAAAAATCTGATTGTATGGAAAGAATAAAAGCCGATCTTTCTTAGACCCTAATTGTGAATGAGTTCTTGAATTATGTATTGGCGATTTTTATGATCAGAAATGATCATTTTTAAAAAATATATCCCTTTTATCAATTGTTTTTGAATATCAAAATGTTGACAATACAAACCTTCGGAATATATATTAGATTGTTTAAATTTTATATTTCCTCGTAAATCCAATAATTCAAACCTGATGTAGCTAAGATGGATAACTTTGAAATTGATATCAATAAAATTATCAAATGGGTTTGGGCTTGCATTATTAAAATAAACTAATGGGTTGTTTTCTGGTAAATAAATTATTTTTGGACGAATTTCGACTAGTTGGCTATTTGGTTTAGCATTAAATAGTACATATTGAAAACCATTGAAATATTGGGTTTTCAGCATTTCTCCGCCAGAAACTTGCACACTATCCCAATTGTTCGGAATTTTCAATTTTACTGATAATGGCAAATTGTAAATAGAATCAAGATTATGAGTGACACGTACTTTATAAACAGTATCATTACATTCTTCACAAACCACATTTACATTCGTGGATTCATCATGGTATTTAATAACGTCTGAAACTGTCGCAAACCACATGGTACTTTCAAAGGTTTTAACGTAATCTAAATGATCGCTAAAATCTTGAAGTTTCACAGGGTTAAACCCAATACTGTCAATTCCGTGAAATGTTTCAATTAGCCATAGTCTTTTTGTTGATGAGTATTCAACACAACTATTCAAATGGCTAATATTACAAATGTCAGGTGTATATATCCAACCTTTCAACTCATAGCGATTTAATGTTTCCATTATATTGTATCCTCCCTGTCCTGATCTTGCCGACAAATAATTCCTTTTTATTTTTTGTAAAATGGAATCGTTGTAATTGCCAAATGGATATGCAAAAGTAGTACAATAGTCTTTGCCGCACACTGCATTGATATCCATGCGTGACTGACTTAATTCAAACGCAATACTTAAACTGTCAAGAGAAGGTAAATTATAATGATTTACCGTATGGGATCCTATTTCATGGTGAGCTAAATATGTGTTATATACCAATTTTTTATATGCTGCATATTTTAGCGCGTAAGTAATGATATAAAATGTTGCAGGTATCTTTCTTTCATTTAATAAGGGTACAGCTTTTATAAATTGGATAGGATTACCGTCATCAAAAGTTATACTAAGGGCCCCTTGTTTAAAATTATAAAATGGAGCTATCTCATAAAATGAGTTATTTTCTGATTGTTCCTGAGAAAATGCAT
The DNA here is from genome assembly GCA_964478555.1 of uncultured Bacteroidales bacterium. GTDB lineage: Bacteria > Bacteroidota > Bacteroidia > Bacteroidales > JAAUTT01 > JAAUTT01. Next base: position 10,270 of record CAYZNC010000220.1, read on the forward strand.
TTAAATTGAGAAATGACAAAATGAACATGATCCATTTCCATTTCACAGGTTTGTGTGGGTGAAAATAGTTGTAAAACAAGCTTTTCCCTCCTAGTTAGTAATGTTAACTCGCCAACTATTTTACACAATATGGAATTTAAGGATCTTTTTATCTCCATAAATAGGTTAATAGTAGAGGCGTTTTTCTCGGGGGTGAATATAATAAATTAAATTTAGACCTGTTTGATAAACACATGTTATATAACAATATTATTATAACTGACTATGATTCAATTTAAATGAGTTCAAATTTTATAGTTTTATTCTTCGAACCATTTTAGCATTTCGCGAATTCCATATTCACTTGAATAAGGAGGTTCAAAAGCTAGTTTATGGTTTGTGGTTCGAATGTCCAATTCTAGCGAACCATATAAGCGGTCGACGATTCCAGGCCTAAATTTATATGCCAAATGTATAAGAATACGTGGAATTGTGATTAAATAAATCTTTTTATTATTACTTTTTGCAATTAATTTGATAAGTTCGGTGGTAGAAAGCGAAGATTGATCTCCTGCAATAAAAATACCTGAAGCATGGACGTTGATAATGTGTTTCAGCAAAGCAATTAAATTTCCAACATAAACCAAAGAACGACGATTATTGATTCCCCCAAATGGCAACACAGGGAAATTATTAACGAGCGTCATCAACTTATACATGTTTGCTTTTACACCTACTCCA
>CAYZNC010000221.1:0-10985 GCA_964478555.1 uncultured Bacteroidales bacterium
TCCTATGCCTTATGGGCCTCCAAAACCTGAAGATATAAAGGCCACAATCGACAGGGTTTATGTTTATCTGGAAAGTTGTACACCCACGAAATTAATTAATAAAGTGACGAAGGCGGAAATTACTAATTATAGCAAACCTGACACCTCTGCTATAATCGAACCGGGAACATTTCGCCTTAACAGCTATGAGTGGGGTGTAACCTATGGAGCCATGCTCTTGGCAAGCGAGGTTACCGGAGATACAAAATACAAGGATTATACGACCAAAAGAACCGGTTTTCTTGCTGATCTCTATACTTATTATAAAGCACTGTGGAACAAAGGATTTAAAAACAATAATCCTTACAGCCGGGTAATTGCACCAATGGCTTTAGATGATTGCGGATCGATGTGCAATGCATTGGTAAAAACGCTGCAACAATCTAAAAACACAAAGCTTCGCCCAATAATTGACGGTTTTGCTGATTTTATACTCAATAAAGAATATAGGTTGGCTGATGGCACTATTGCCCGAAATCGTCCTCAGCGAAACACGCTGTGGCTCGACGACATGTACATGAGTATTCCGGCCATGGCTCAATTGGGCAAGCTCACCGGAAACAATAAATATTTCGATGATGCAACCAAACAGGTACTTCAATTTTCCGATCGTATGTTTATTAAGGAAAAAGGATTATACCGGCACGGCTGGGTGGAAGAAATGACAGAACACCCTTCTTTCTTTTGGGGACGTGCTAATGGATGGGTAATACTTACCCTGTGTGAATTGCTTGATGTTTTACCCGAATCTCATCCTGACAGGGTAAAAATACTTGAATTATATAAAGCTCATATTCGTGGTATTGCACAATGTCAGTCAGGCACTGGCTTCTGGCATCAATTGCTGGACCGCGCTGACTCCTATAATGAGACATCTGCCACAGCCATCTTTACTTACTGTTTGGCACATGGCATCAATAAAGGTTGGATTGATCCATTGGCTTACGGTCCTGCGGCTATACTTGGCTGGAATGCCTTAAGCACCAAGGTAGATGCTCAGGGTCAGATTGAAGGCACCTGTGTAGGAACAGGCATGGGATTCGACCCGGCGTTTTATTATCATAGGCCAACCCATCCTCTGGCAGCTCATGGCTACGGTCCAACTATCATGGCTGGTGCTGAAATTCTGAAGTTACTTAAAAACTACCAGGTGGTTATTAATGAAACTTCTGTTATGTTTTATCCGTTGGGTGTTGACTGGAGAAACTTGCAAATTAGATGACGAAATGAACTCAATTCACTATCTTCATATTCTACAACAAAGAAAATGATTACAAACAAACGATTCATAATATTCATTCTGCTTATATCAAGCTCCATTTTAACATGGGCCGAATACGGGCATAACAAAAAATATGTCATTACAGATTACGGTGCGGTTGCGGACGATAAAACAATAAACACAAAAACAATTCAAATGGTTATTGACAAATGCGCTTCCGAGGGCGGAGGTGACATGATTGTGCCTGAAGGAACCTTTCTTACCGGTGCCATTTTTCTAAAACAAGGTGTTAATCTTAGGGTTGAAAAAAATGCCATATTGAAAGGTACAACACAAATAAATGATTATCCCGAGGTTGCAACCCGGTGGGAAGGAATTGAGCGCCTGTGGACATCAGCACTAATCAATATCGAAAACATGAATGGTGTCGAAATTTCCGGAGAAGGAACTATTGACGGTTCAGGTACCGAATGGCCAAAGGCTTTACATTATACAAATCAACAATTAGACCAATTTACGGAAGCTATCCGTGATAGTGTAATGAAAATTCCAAGCATACACAAACCCAGGTTGATCTGCTTTCAGAATTGCAAAAATGTGAGGATTGCCGGTCTAAATCTTCATAATCAGGCAGTGTGGTGTTTGCATGTTCTCTATTGCACTGATGTTAAAATCGAAAACCTAAATATACGTTCAGATCACACGATTCCGAGTTCCGATGGAATGGATCTGGATTCGAGCAATGGCGTACTTGTTACAGGATGCAGCATTGATGTTAATGATGACTGCATTTCGATAAAATCCGGTAAAGATGAAGAAGGCCTAAGAATAAACAGGCCAAGTGAAAATATCATTATAGAAAAATGTCATTTTGGATATGGTCATGGTGGTGTTGCTATAGGAAGTGAAACATCAGGAGGTATCCGCAAGATCGAAGTAAGAAACTGTACCGCAGATTCAGGCAACTGGGCTCCAATCAGATTCAAAACACAACCCAGTCGTGGCAACATAATTGAAGATATTGTTTTTCGCGATATACAAATTAGCAATACTAAACAAGCATTTGAATTTAATATGGAATGGCGAATGGTACCTCCAATCGCACCGCCTGCCAAGGTTTTACCTGTTATCAGAAATATTAAGATCATAAATGTTTCAGGCAATGCTGCTATCGTCGGTATTATGCATGGATTAAAGGACAGCCCCATTGACCATATTCAATTCGTAAACTGCAATATATCAGCACAAAAAGGCTTGATCACAGCATATGTGAAAAATATTGATTTTTCCGGACTCAAACTGAATGTGAGAGAAGGTAAAACAATCATTCAAAAATGAATAACATAGATTATCAATATCACACTAAAAAAAGCAGATATGAAAGAAATGATCACAATTTATTTTTTCTTTTTGGCAACACTTGCTGGAAACGCTCAAACCACCGATAAGGATTCAATAATAGTCAGAAAAGTTGCCGATAATGTTTTAAAGAACGATGCTTTCCAATTCGAAGGTATATATAATAAACAGATTTATAATTCTGCCAGGGACATTCCGGACGCCATGGCTATTAAGTTTAAAAGTAGTTATGCGGGCTGGTTTTACGTTAATGGTGTGCTCAACATGGCCATGGTAGACCTTAGCAATTTTATGAAAGATGAAAAATATGTCAACCATGCCATTCAGCATATTACTTTTGCTCTGGATAATTATAAATATTTCAAAAACAGAGAAACCTTAAAAGTCAGACGGTACCCATACAGAGAACTGGTTAATACAAAGGAACTCGACGATTGTGGAGCAATGGGCGCAAGTGTAATTGAGGTTTACCAAAAAACTAACAAACCTGAGTTCAAGGACTATATTGAAAAGGTAGCCAATCATATTACAAACGTTCAGGATCGTTTGGCCGATGGCACTTTAGTACGTAAAAACCCATACCCTATGACACTATGGGCCGATGATCTCTACATGAGTGTTCCCTTTCTTGCACGCATGGGTAAATTAACCAATAATAACAAATATTACGACGATGCTATTCGTCAAGTACTAAATTTTAACAGCTATCTCTGGGATTCCCGCAGAGAAATATATTACCATTGCTATTACACCGATCTGAAAAGGAACGGAGTAGCACATTGGGGGCGTTGTAACGGATGGATTATGTGTGCCCAGGTACATTTGCTAAGTATGCTACCGGCAAATTATTCAAAGCGCGATAGCATCATTAAAAATCTCGAAAAACAGATTGTAGGAGTCTCCCGATATCAGGATATAAAAGGACTTTGGCATCAGTTACTTGACAAAGAAGATTCTTACCCTGAATCATCATGCACTGCCATGTTTGTATATTCTATAGCGAAAGCTGTCAATGAAGGTTGGATCGACAAACGATATGCCTCTATCGCCCTTATGGGTTGGGATGGCCTCAAAAATAACATGATTACTCCGGAAGGACAAATGAAAGATGTTTGCATAGGAACGGGAATTCAAAACGACCTTATTTTCTATTACAAACGTCCGGCACAGATCGATGACACCCATGGAATAGGTTCGTTAATTGAAGCAGGAATTGAAATTATGAAGCTCAAACAGAAGATGGGAAACCGCATGTATAATTAGATAAATGAGCATTATGAAATTAAAATTAATAATAGCAATCTCGTGTTATGTATCATCGCTGGCAGGTTTGTTTGCACAGACCAACGAAAAAGAAGTTATCTACCTATCCGGTATTGATAATACACACACAAAAACCTGGAATTTTTTCTGCACCGACGGGCGTAAAAGTGGCTACCGTACTACAATTGAAGTACCTTCCTGCTGGGAACAACAAGGCTTTGGAAATTACGAATACGGTCGCAACAATTATACTTTTGGCAGAAAATACCATTATGTCAGTGAACAGGGTCAATACGATTATAACTTTCAAATACCTGATGCGTGGAAAAATAAAGAAGTTTATATTGTTTTTGAAGGCTCCATGACGGATACCGAAGTAAAAATAAATGGCAAATCCGCAGGTGATAAGCACCAGGGGGCTTTTTACCGGTTCAAATACAATATTACAGACAAATTACAATTCGGGAGTGCTAATAAACTTGAAGTATCTGTCAGTAAGTTGTCGGCCGATGAGTCGGTGAACAGGGCTGAGCGCTACGGCGATTATTGGAATTTCGGTGGCATTTTCCGTCCTGTCTATTTGGAAGCATATCCCAAAGAACACATCGAACGGATAGCTATTGTTGCCAAAGCAGATGGAAACTTTATGGTAGATGTATTTCCGAAAAATATAAAGTCGAACTGTGAAATAGCTGCAGAAATTTCTGATTTAAAAGGTAGTATCATAGGGAAATGTAGTGTTTCCGTAATGCCAAAGGATTCTTTACTTACCCTTAAATGCAAAGTAACCGATCCGTTATTATGGACCTCAGAAACTCCTAATTTGTACCGGGTAAATATTTTTCTAATATCAGGCAAAACCACGCTTTACCAAACTTCCGAAAAATTTGGCTTCCGTACCATCGAAATTCGCCGTGGAAATGGCATTTACCTGAATGGAGTTCAAATTAAAATGAAGGGTACTAACCGGCATTGTTTTTGGCCGGAAACAGGACGCACGCTCAACCGCGAAATTTGCTTGAACGATGCTAAGCTCATTAAGGAAATGAACATGAATGCAGTGAGGTGTTCTCACTATCCGCCTGATCAAGATTTTCTTGAAATATGTGACTCGCTTGGTTTGTATGTACTTGATGAAATTGCCGGATGGCAAAGTGCTTACAAAACACCTGTTGGCAAAAAAATTGTACGTGAAACCGTAATACGCGACGTCAATCATCCCTCCGTCATTTTTTGGGATAATGGCAACGAGGGAGGCACAAACTTCGATTTAGACAAGGAATTTCTTATTTACGATCCCTCATTGCGCGCTGTAATTCATCCACATCACAAGCCGAATCATGAATTTAACGGCATAGACTGCAATCATTATGAAGATTATTTTAGCACGACCAAGATATTGCAGGACTCTCTAATCTACATGCCAACTGAATTTCTTCATTGCCAGGATGATGGTGGCGGTGGTGCATCATTGTACGATTTTTGGGAATTAATGTGGGCTTCAAAACGTTCCGGTGGTGGATTTCTTTGGGCCTTCCTTGACGAAGGTCTTGTTCGTACCGATTTAAACGGTTTTATCGATACCGATGGTGTAAATGCCCCTGATGGTGTAGTTGGCCCCCACCGTGAAAAAGAAGGCAGCTTCTTTGCTATACGTGAAATATATGCTCCCGTGCATATCACCATGAAAGAACTTCCCGCCTCATTTAAGGGCATAGTTCCTGTAGAAAACCGGTTTCATTTTACCAACCTGAACCAATGTAAATTTCAATATAAACTTGTAAATTTCAGGAAACCTAACGATTTGCAGCAAGGCTATGTTCTGGGAAAGGAAGTAAAAGTGGAAAGTCCATCAGTACAACCCACTCAAAAGGGCGAAATAGATCTCAAATTACCGTCTGATTGGCAAATGTACGATGCTATCATTTTTTCGGCCCTCGATCCTTTTGGAAACGAAATTTACAGCTGGAGTTGGAGGATAAGCGATAACCATAAATTTATTGACGATTTCATCTTTTTATCGAATAACAAAGCTGTAGACACGACGGAAACAGATACCACAATTACACTAAAAGCCAATGGTATTACCTTTTCGCTTGGGAAAAAAGACGGTCTCATAAAGGCTATAACCACGGAATCCAAGGTAACCAGCTTTTCTTTTAAAGCTGGACCGGTATTGTGTAATGGAACGTCTACTGTAGCTGATTGCAAACAATTCAGGGATAAAGATGGATACGTGGTAGAGTATACTTACAGAGGCGATATGAAATATGCCCGTTGGAAAATGTTCAATACAGGTTGGCTAAGACTGGAGTATGAATATTCACTTGCCGGCAAATATCAGTTTGCAGGGATCAGTTTCAGTTACCCCGAAGCTACCTTAAGCACCGCAAAATGGCTGGGTAATGGTCCTTACCGGGTTTGGAAAAACCGGCCATGGGGAGTTACTTATAATGTTTGGGAAAAAGGCTATAACACAACAATGACTGCTCATATTCCATGGATTTATCCTGAATTTAAAGGATATTATTCAGATGTAACCTGGTTGCAGCTTAATACCGGAGAAGGCAGACTATTGGTAGTAAGCAAGGAAAAAGATTTGTTCGTAAGATTATTTCAATTTTACGGATTATCCGGTCCGGTATCCTATCCGGCACTTCCCACAGGCGATATATCTTTTCTCGATTGCATACCTGCCATTGGTACAAAAATGGCTACAGGTCTTATGCCTAATGCTTCCAATCTTGGACCTGAAGGTGCCATCAATGAATTAAATGGTTCCTTTGAACATACCCTGTATTTCTATTTTGGAATACTTAATGATGTCAGCGTTCCTAATAAATAAAATGCTTTTAATGTTAAAAACAGATATATCATGAACTTAACAAAACACTTACTATCAGCATTGGCATTGGTCTTTATTAGTGTGATTAGTCTAATGGCCAATGTTAAAATGGGCAGTCCTTTTACCAATCATATGGTTCTGCAACAAGGAATGTCAGTTCCTGTTTGGGGCACAGCATCTGCTGGAGAAGTAGTTACAGCAATCATCAATAAACTAAAGCAAACCACAAAGGCTGGAGCAGATGGCAAATGGGAAGTACGCTTTGTTAACCTTCAAGTAGGTGGTCCCTATGAGTTAATTGTAAAGGGAAAGAATACCATTACCCTTACTGATGTTTGTGTGGGTGAAGTCTGGCTTTGTTCAGGCCAGTCAAACATGGATATGACGGTTGCCAAGGAAGACCGTTACTGGTGTGGTGTTTTTAATGAAGCTCAGGAAGTGTCTTCAGCCAATTACCCGTTGATACGTCAATTCTATGCCAAATTCTCTCCAAGCCTTGAACCACAAAACGAAGTAGAGGGAGAATGGGAAGTTTGTTCACCTGCCACTGTAGGACATTTCAGGGCTGCTGCTTATTTCTTTGCCCGTAATCTCTATCAAAAAATGAATGTACCTATCGGCATACTGGTCACTACCTATGGTGCCAGTACTGCTGAGGCATGGACAAGCCGTCCGGCCCTGCAGGTAAACCCTACGCTTTCCTTTTTACTCGATAATTTCAAACAAAAAATAGATAAATTCAATGCAGACAGTGCCAGCATCATGCTCAAATACCGCGAAGCCATATCAAAATGGTCCGATGATGCTAAGGCAAAAGCTGCTGCAGGAGATGTGCAGGCTAATCAAAACAATAAAACACCCAGAAAACCAAACAATCCTAAACCGTGGGTTGATCAGCACAGTCCAACGGTTCTCTTTAACGGAATGGTTCAGCCGCTTATTCGTTATGCAATCCGGGGAGCATTGTGGTATCAGGGAGAATCAAACGGACCTACTGCAAAAATATATGGTACAATTATGGAGGCCATGATTACAGATTGGCGTAAACTATGGAACCAGGGCGATTTTCCATTTATTTATGTGCAAATCGCTAATCATCAGGCTCCTATTACCGAACCAGTGAAGGATGACCCTATGGTTTACGTAAGAGAAGGCCTGTTAAAAAATCTTTCCATCCCCAATACTGCAATGGTTTCAGCCATAGATAATGCCGATCCGAACGATCCTGGGAACATACATCCGAAGAACAAACAGGAAATAGGTCTGCGGTTAGCGAAAGCAGCTGAAGGATTAGTTTATAAAGAAAAAATCACCTATATGGGACCCATCTATGAAAAGATGAAAATCGAAGAAAATAGTATCCGCGTATATTTCAATTTTACCGGTGAAGGTTTAATAGGAAAGGGCGACAAGCTTACCGGTTTTGCTATTGCAGGTGAGGATAAGAAATTTGTATGGGCTGAAGCAAAAATAGACGGCAACACCATCGTCGTCTCCAGTCCTGAAATTTCCAACCCGACTGCTGTGCGATACGGATGGAGCAAAAACCCTCCGGTAAATCTTTACAACAAAGAAAATCTGCCAGCTTCTCCATTCCGGACGGATAGCTGGTAAAATGAATAGATTAACTCAGTTTTTTCCAGGCTTTATTTATAATTACCGAGCACACTCATTTTTTTTAACAGTTTTTATCCATAGAGTTAAAGATTTAAGTGTACAATGGTTATTATTCTAAATCATTTTCTAATGGCTTACTCAAAAAATCATTTCCACCGGCTTTCATACATTCCACTTTATTTTCTTCACTAGTGTAAGCAGTTTGAAAAATAAATGTTAATGAATCACTCAAAAAACTCGAATCAGCTATAATCCGGGCAATTTCTAAAAATGCTTGTCTACTTATTTTCTCTGTCTGGAATAGATATTATAAATTCACTACCATAATCGACTTTGCTTTTAACGCTAATTTTGCCCCCATGCTTTTCAATAAATTCCCTGACAAGAATTAAACCAAGGCCAGTTCCTTTTTCTTTTTCGGTTCCCTGGGTGGAATGTTTAGAATCAATTTGGAATAGTTTTTCAACTATATCCTGGGGCATTCCAACACCATTGTCTTTCACAGATATTATATTGTTTTGTTTTTTGATTACAGCAGATACAATGATTTGTCCTCCTTTAGGGGTAAATTTGATAGCGTTTTCCAATAGATTACGCAAAACAATATTCATCATGCGCTTATCAACAACCACTTTATGGTCACTACTAATATTACTTGTAATTTCAATTTGTTTAAAAATGGCCTGATTTTTAATTACTGAAAAAACATCTTCAATCAAGGTGAGCAGATTTAACTGTTCAGGCACAAATTCTAGTTTGTTAAGTTGTAAGCGGGACCATTCCAATAAGTCTTCCAACATAGCTAAACCGTTTTTGCTACTTAAATGCAGTAAATCAACCATATTTTGTCGTTCCAATTCGTTGTATTTACTATTTGTCTTTAGCAGTTCTGAAAATCCCCGAATAACTGAAAATTGACTGCGTAAATCATGTGCAATAATAGAGAAGAACTTGTCCTTTATCAAATTACGATTCCTTAAATCATCTTCGTTCAATATACGTTTTGTAATATCATGAGCTGAAGAATAATATGTTCCATCACTGTTGGTAATGGAACTCCATTCAATGAACTTATAAGAACCGTCATTACAGCGATACCGGTTTACAAAGTTTACAAGGCGACCCGTCTTGTCTAATTCCATACAAGCATTCCGGGTGGATTCAAGATCATCTGGATGAACAAAATCCGTAAATGGCTTATTGACAAGTTCATCTATAGAATAGCCCAATGTATCTTCCCATGCATTATTTAAACGTATAAACTTGTACGTGACGTTATCTATGATACATAATAAATCAAGTGCCACCGTAAAAAAATGGTTTATTTCTTCAGTTACCTTTTTTAAAGCCTGTTCGGTTTTTTTTAGTTCGGTAATATCTTCTTTAATACCTAAATAAGAAACCATTTCACCTGACCTATTGAAGACGGGTGAAATAATAGCTTTTTCATAAAAAAGTGTTCCGTTTTTTTTCTTATTTATAAACTCCCCCTTCCATGTTTTACCTGAAGTTATGGCCTTCCATAGGCCTTCGAAGAAGCCGCGTGGATAATCCCCGCCTTTTAGGATTCGTGGATTCTTTCCTATTACATCATTGGATGTATATCCGGTATATTGGGTGAATTGTTTATTTACATATTCAATATTCCCTTTCAAATCAGTTAGTACAAAACTGTTAGGACTCTGTTCCACGGCCATACTAAGTAACGCAAGTTGTTCTTTATAATATTCAGTTTTTAACCGCTCCTGATGAAGTTGATAAGCCTTTTCAATTCTTATATTTAATTCGGTTTTGAGATAGCGGCTTTTTGTTAAATAGTCTATAGCTCCTTCTTTCATCGCTGTAACACCTGTTTCAAGTGTTTCATCGCCCGTCAAAAAAACGACCGAATATCTTTTTTTACTTACTTTTAGAGCACGTAGAATTTTTAAACCATCCAATGACGGTAGAATATAATCAAGTAAAATAATATCAGGAGGTACTGTTGTTGTAAGTAAAAAGTCAAGCGCTTTTTGCCCATCCGCAATGGTTGTCAGACTGTACCTTTCCTTGTCTAATAACACAGCAATATAATTGGTAACAGCCAATTCATCATCAATGCATAAAATATTGATTTTCTTGCTTTCTGCCATTGATTATCCTTTAAGTATTATGTAAACTTTGAAACAATCGCTGAACTCTTTCTTGATTAAATTTAAACATATTAATAGACAAAGTCAATACCTCTTGTGCGATTTATAGCTCGCTTTATTGAATATTGATAACTACAAATCGGAAAGACGTTTATTTTTTGGAGGAAAACAAAAGTCACAGCCATGTATAGTTTACAGACTTAACAAAGCCGGAACTTATCACTTAAACTGCTAACGTTCTTATTATAGGCTAGGGTTGAATACTGCTCTATTATCCTACGGGTAAATTGTTACTAAAAAACATCTTATTTTGCATCACGGTATCAATAGCCTTAATGATTTCGTTAAAAAATTCAGATTTAAACACACAGCCTTTAAATCCAGCTTCGATTAATGGTAATAGATAAACCTTTTCGGTGAACATGGTTACCGCTATTACTTTGGTTTGAGGGTTGTACATGCACCACTTCTTTGTTGCTGCAATCCCATCAATTTCTGGCATTTGAAT
>CAYZNC010000222.1:0-8466 GCA_964478555.1 uncultured Bacteroidales bacterium
CATATGGCATTCCTATTCTTCAGATAGATGGATATGAAGCTGACGATGTGATAGGCACCATGGCCTTAAAAGCGAAGGCCGACGGTTATACGGTTTATATGATGACTTCGGATAAAGATTACATTCAACTTTTATCAGAAAATATTTACATATATAAACCCAGTCGCACCGGTTTGGGCGTTGAAATTGTGGATTGCGACAAAGCATGTAAAGACTTTCAACTTACTTCTCCCAAACAATTTATTGATATTTTAGCTCTTATGGGTGATGCATCCGATAATATACCAGGGGCACCCGGAGTTGGAGAAAAAACAGCTATAAAGTTAATATCCGAATTTGAATCCGTTGAAAAGCTGCTGGAAAATACCCATTCTTTAAAAGGCAAACTTCAGGAAATCATTGTTAACAATCAAGATAAAATTGAAATTTCGAAGAAACTTGCTACCATTGAAACAAATATTCCCATGGAGGTTTCAGAAGAAGAACTGATTCTATCTCAACCCGATTTGGAAACCATTAAAACTATTTTTTCCATTTTGAATTTTAAAACCCTGGAAAAGAGGGTTATATCAAGATTTTCATCTGCTACACCAGGTACCAATGCTCAAACACCAGTTCAACATACACTTTTTGATCTTCCTGAAGCGATCGATCATAAACCGGACGACCAGAGACATGATACGATCAATACCATCCCACACACATATCATTTAGCTGACAACGACGAAAAAAGACAGAATTTAGTTAAACAATTACTTCAACAAAAGGAAATTTGTTTTGATACGGAAACCAGCATGCTTGAAGTTGTACAACAAGCTCAAATTGTAGGGTTGTCTTTTGCATGGAAAAAGGGTGAAGCCTATTATGTTCCACTTCCGGTTAACCAAACCGAATCTCAGAAAATAGCGGATCAATTTAAACCGGTTTTGGAAAATGAACAAATAATTAAAATTGGACAAAATATAAAATTCGATATATTAGTGCTTAAGAACTATGGCATTGAAGTAAAAGGTAAGATATTCGATACCATGTTGGCTCATTATTTGCTTCAACCGGAACAACAAAGACATAACATGGATTACATGTCGGAACAATATTTAAATTACTCACCGGTACCAATCGAAGACTTAATTGGACAGAAAGGCAGGCACTTGCAAACCATGCGGTCCGTTCCCATTGAAAAAATAAAAGAATATGCTGCCGAAGATGCAGATGTTACCTTCCAGCTTAAAGAAATACTGGAACCTGAACTACATAAAAACAATTTAATCAAATTGGCCGATACTATCGAAATGCCTTTGGTTCAAGTTTTGGCTACCATGGAATATACTGGTGTTGCTCTTAATACGGATGCTTTAAGAGAATCTGCAGAAATTTTGCGGACCGATATTATTGAGCTTGAGAAAAAGATTATTGCACTTGCCGGCATGGATTTTAATATATCTTCTCCAAAACAGCTCGGCGAAATTTTGTTTGAAAAACTTAACATCAATTCCAAGGCTAAAAGAACCAAAACCAAACAATACTCAACCAGTGAGGATGTTCTTTCCCTACTGGCCGAAGAACATGAAATAATTCCTTTGATTATAGAACATCGTGGTTTGCGTAAATTATTGAGTACGTATGTTGAAGCTCTTCCCAAGTTAATTAATCCTCGAAGTGGCAAAATTCACACTTCGTTCAACCAGGCTATTGCTTCCACGGGACGTCTAAGCTCAGTGGATCCTAACCTTCAAAATATTCCAATTCGGGAAGAGCGAGGACGGGAAATACGTAAAGCATTTGTTCCATCAGGAGATGATTTTCTCTTATTATCAGCGGATTATTCTCAAATTGAATTACGCATTATGGCCCATATGAGCAAGGATGAAAATATGCTTGAGGCCTTCCGGAATAATGCAGATATTCATACCACAACTGCCGCCAAAATTTTTGGCGTAGCCCCTGGGGATGTTTCGCGTGAAATGAGAGGCAAAGCTAAAACAGCCAATTTCGGTATTATCTACGGAATATCTGCCTTCGGTCTTTCACAAAGACTTCGGATTCCCAGGAAAGAGGCAGCTGAATTTATTGAAGGCTATTTTAAAAACTTTACTGGCGTAAAACAGTATATGGACAATTCCATAAAAATTGCCAGGGAAAATGGCTTTGTAGAAACCATTATGGGAAGAAGAAGATATTTGCCGGATATTAATTCAAATAACGGAACCGTTAAAGGAATGGCTGAAAGAAATGCTATAAATTCGCCTATTCAAGGGTCTGCTGCAGATATTATTAAATTGGCGATGATTAATATTCATAGAAAATTAAAAGAACAGGAGTTAAAATCTAAAATGATTCTTCAGGTGCATGACGAACTTGTTTTCGATGTTTATATACCTGAATTAGAGCAGATGAAAGTTATTGTTAAACAAGAGATGGAGAATGCCGTCTCATTAAGTATTCCATTAACTATTGAAATGGGCGTCGGAAAAAATTGGCTAGAAGCACATTAAATATTGGTTTTAATTCCAACCCTTTAAGAAGGGGTCATAACGATTTTCTTACTAATAATTTCTAAAAACTTTATAAAAAAGCCACGAATGCCATTTAATAGAACTAGACAACTTACTTCTCTAACAAACATACTTCTCAGATCAAGCAAAGGAATAACAAATGAAAGCAACATTGCGGAAAAAAGGAAAATTCTATTGGCCGTAAATAATTTAATTTTTCGAAGTAATACATAGTAGAAACAATAAAAAACAATAATTCAAATATTTACATTTACTAAATAAAGAAATAATTCAACCATTGTTCTGTTGCTTTTTTATTTGTTCTTCTACAATTCTCCTGATTTCTTCCAGTTCTGTTAAATTAAGGTTTGTATCTCCAGCAAAAAAGGTGGCAAAATTAGTTACAGAACCGTTAAAATAATCTTTAACTGTTTCTTTAAATTGTGTACCCATATACTCACTTTTTGAGACTAATGGAAAGTATTCATGAATTTTCCCATAAGTTTTAAAACCGATGAATTGTTTAGTAACCAATACACGAATTACGGTCGACACCGTTGTATACGCCGGCCTGGGTTCCGGAAATTGCTCAACAATGTCTTTTAGAAATGTCCTTTTCAATTTCCACAAGTATTGCATTACTTGTTCTTCTGCTTTTGTTAGTTCTTTCATATAACAAAAGTATAACTATTAACTTAATTATACAACTATTTTTATAGTAATATTGCTAAGAAAATAGTAATTAAGTAATAAGTTGCTTTATTTAAAGGCAGTTATAAAATAACAAGTTGCTTATTTTGGGACTCGGGTGACTTGTGAGACAATGGGAAAAGGAGTGATTCATTAAACTTTTGAACTACTTCTCAGTCATTTTGATTTTTACCTTTTCGGGTATCGGCGAAGATTGTTTTGAAAGTACCATCTAAAATACCGGTGTATAACTGCTTACTGCTTAATACCTCAATCGCCTTTATTACATGAGTATCGGTGGATAAGGAACTTTCTATACGACCATGTTGAAAATAATATCGACTGATAATTTCTTCTTTTAGTAATTCTGAAATTTCTTCCTTATACTTGGTAAGATCTTTTACCTTATCATGAGTTAGCTTTTTAGCAAGCGCTTTAAATTCCTCTTTGGCTTCCTCCAGATATTTTTCCTGCGAAGCCGTATTACTCAATTTAATAAAGGCCTCTTCGGTGTCGGTTTGATAATCAAATTTCTTATCCGTAAGGAACCCTACAAATTGTTCGTAATCCCCATCAGAAATCTTAAAGTGAGATATGGAACCAATGGAATCGTGCTTTAATACATACTGAGTAACAAAATTAAATATATAGCTTCTGGCATACAGGTTAATAGTAATTTTGCTTAAAGGTTCGTTTCTAATAACAATATCAGGCATGATACCTCCTCCATCATATACTTTACGACCAATCTTCGTAGAAAATTCCGATATCAGAGAATCCGGAATATAGCCCACACTACCATCCGATTCACGATGTGTGTAATCTAATGCTTGTATGCATCTTCCACTAGGGGTATAGTATTTGGCTGTTGTAACTTTAAGCTGAGTATTATAACTAAGAGGACGTGTTGTTTGTACTAGTCCTTTACCAAAGGTGCGGTTTCCAATGATCACAGCACGATCAAGATCCTGCAGTGACCCAGCTACAATTTCAGCCGCTGAAGCAGAAGTACGATTCACTAAAATAGTAAGGGGAATTTCAGCATCGAGCGGTTGGCTTTTCGTTTTGTAGGTATTGTCCCATTGTTTTACCTTTCCTTTGGTATGAACGATTTCCTGGCCTTTTTCGACAAATAGATTAGTAACACCTATTGCCTCAACCAATAATCCACCCGGATTACCTCTCAGGTCAAGAATTATGGCTTTAGCTCCCCTGGCCTTTAGTTGAATCAATGCGTTCCTAACTTCAATATGAGCATCGGTAGTGAAATTGGTTTGTTTTATGTAACCAATGGTTTCGGTAACCATACCAAAATAGGGAACATTGTTGATGGAAATTCGTTCACGTGCTAATATTACCTTGTATATCTTATACTGATCCGGATGTTCCAAAGTGAGCTCTATATTAGTCTTAGGCTCACCTTTTAACATGTCATTTATTTCACTATTATTTTTTCTACTAATCTGGACCCCGTTGATTTCGAGAATAATATCGCCTACTTTAATGCCTGCTTTGTAAGCCGGAGAATTTTCCCACAATTCAGAAATAGTAAAGTAGTCGTTAGTTTTTCTTATGAGTGCGCCAATACCGCCATATTCGCCGGTTGTTAAAAATTTATAATCGTCCTGTTCTGATTCAGGTATAAAAACCGTGTATGGATCAAGAGATTCGAGCATTGCATCTATACTGGTTTTTACCAGTTTTTCAGGATCCGTATTATCTACATAGTACAGATTTAACTCACGAAACAAGGTGTAATAAATATCTAGATTTTTGAGAATTTTAAAATCGCTATCTACAAAAGAAAAAGTAAAGAAAAGTATAATTATGGAAGCACCTGTGATTAAAATTAATCGCAATTTTTTAACTGTCATACAACGTTTTATAAACCTTTCCATCACGGTGCCACATTAAGTTCAGCCATTACAAATATATATATTACCTTAATTAAAGGTACTCAAACTTAAATTATTTTAAAAATAACGGCCACCTCAATTGTGATACTAAGGTGGCCATTTACATGATGTACGTTTCTTAACCTCTAAGCGCTTCAGCGCCCGACACAATTTCAAGAATTTCCTTGGTAATTGCCGCTTGACGAGCTTTATTGTATTGTAACTTATATTCTTTAATAATCTCCGTTGCGTTATCAGTAGCTTTATGCATCGCTGTCATCCGGGCACCATGCTCAGAAGCAACAGAATCAATCAGAGCCTTGTAAAGTTGAATTTTCAAGGACTTAGGTATCAATTCCTGAATAATAAATTCTTTGGAAGGCTCAAAAATGAAATCATATTGTACCGGTTTTATCCGTGCATCTGATTTCTTTTTCTCCAATTTAGGAATAGGTAAAAATTGCTCTTCGGTAACTATTTGTACAGCAGCATTTTTAAATTGATTATACACAATTTCGATATTATCGTAAGAGCCGTCATTAAACTTATCCATAAGCATCTGAGCGGCAGGAATCGTAATGTCAAAATTAGGATGATCTACCAATGCATTGAAATTTCCTTCGATGATCCGGTAGTTTTTTTTAACAAAAAAATCATGCGCTTTTTTTCCGATGGGCATAAAATAAACTTTCCCTTCGGACATTAAATGACCATATTTTTCATTGGCCACCAGCAAAGCGCGTTTTATTACGTTCATATTGAAAGCTCCGCAAGATCCTCTGTTAGAAGTTACTGCCACAATTAAAACTGATTCAAGATTCCGAACCCTTGCATATGGGTTATCATCATTCCCTTCATTGTCTGAACTAAGGGTGGAGAGAATTTCCTGCAATTTATTAGCATATGGTCTCATCATCAAGATGGTATCCTGCGCCTTTTTAAGTTTTGCAGCGGCTACCATCTTCATAGCACTCGTAATCTGTCGTGTTGAGCTTACAGAAGTAATTCTTGTTCGTATTTCCTTCAAACTTGCCATTTGAATTTCAAATTATTGCGTTACTTTTTAAATTTGGCCGAAATTTCTTTCGCAACCTGCTCAAGAACCTTTGTAATCTCATCATTTAATTGACCTTCCTTAAGCTGTTTCAGCGTATCTTTATGTTTCAATTCCAGATACTCCAGAAAGTCAGTTTCAAATTCTTTTATATTCTTTACGGGAACTTCTTTAAGAAGGCCTTTGGTACCACAATAAATAATCGCAATTTGTTTTTCGACAGTCATTGGCGAGTACTGCTTTTGCTTAAGTATTTCAACATTCTTCGAACCTTTATCAAGTACAGCAAGTGTAGTTGCATCAAGGTCTGAGCCGAATTTGGAAAATGCTTCAAGTTCACGATATTGAGCCTGGTCGAGTTTAAGTGTACCAGCAACCTTTTTCATCGATTTAATCTGCGCATTACCTCCCACCCGCGATACTGATATACCTACATTTATAGCAGGACGAACTCCTGAGTTAAACAGGTTAGTTTCGAGAAATATCTGCCCATCCGTGATGGAAATCACATTTGTTGGAATGTAAGCTGATACGTCGCCAGCTTGAGTTTCAATTATAGGAAGAGCTGTAAGTGAGCCCCCTCCTTTTACTAAAGGCTTTAAAGCAGCAGGTAAATCGTTCATTTGACTTGCTACTTCCTGCGATTCAATAATTTTAGCTGCACGTTCCAATAACCTGGAATGAAGGTAAAATACATCACCAGGGTAAGCTTCACGACCCGGCGGACGGCGTAATAACAGTGAAACTTCTCGGTATGACACAGCCTGCTTGGATAAATCATCATAAACCACTAAAGCTGGTCTTCCAGTATCTCTGAAAAATTCACCGATAGCTGCTCCTGCAAATGGTGCATAAAATTGTAAAGCCGCAGGATCTGATGCTGTAGCAGAAACAATCACAGTATAAGGCATAGCACCGTACCGTTCAAGAATGTTTCCTATGTTGGCTACGGTTGACCCTTTCTGTCCAATAGCAACATAAATACAATATACAGTTTGACCCTTATCGTAAAACTCCTTTTGATTGATAATGGTATCGATGGCAATAGCTGTTTTACCAGTTTGACGGTCGCCGATTATAAGCTCACGTTGTCCTCTTCCTATTGGGATCATAGAATCGATAGGCTTGATACCTGTTTGAAGAGGTTCTTTAACCGGTTGTCTGAAAATAACACCAGGCGCTTTTCTTTCAAGTGGCATTTCATATAACTGACCAGCTATGGGACCTTTACCATCAATGGGTTCACCAATAGTGTTAATTACTCTACCCAGCAACCCTTCTCCAACTTGAATTGAAGCAATACGCTTGGTACGTTTTACCATATCACCTTCCTTGATTGAAGAGGAAGGACCTAAAAGAACTGCTCCTACATTGTCTTCTTCGAGGTTAAGTACGATGCCCATCATACCATTTTCAAACTCAATCATTTCATTCGACTGAACATTTGATAAACCGTATATTCGAGCAATACCATCACCAACTTGAAGAACAGTTCCTACTTCTTCCAGCTCAACTTCAGTTTTGAATCCTTCAATCTGCTTTTTTAGTATCGACGATACTTCTGCAGGTTTAATATCCGACATATTTCACTAATTAATTATGTTTTATTATTGATGTTTTTATATTGTTCCGTTAAGTAATGTTGATTTCATCTTTTTAATACCTGCTAAAATACTTGAATCATATTGTTGGTCGCCTACCTTAAGTACAAATCCACCTATAATAGATGGATCTTCCTTCAATTCCAATTCGATGTCAGCTTTATACACAGAAGCCAGTAAAGTGAGCAGCTTCTTCTTTATATCATCATTTAAAGAGATGGCTGTGGTGATGGAAGCAGATTTTATACCTTTATAATTACGATAAACATCATTAAATCTTATTGCAATATCAACCAAATGATCTTCCCGTTTATTCTGCACAAGAATGCCCAAAAAATTTAAGCTCAGGTCGCTTATTTTTCCCTGAAAGACTTCACTAATCAGCTTAAATTTTGCTTTGGATTTAACAACAGGACTCTTCAGATATAAGTCAAACTGATCAGAATCTTCTATAGTTTGATTGATCAAAGCCATATCAGTTCTAACAATATCTAATATATTCTTTTCTAAAGCACTTAAAAATAAGGCCTTGGCATATCGAACAGCAATTTTACTTTGATTCATTGCTTAGTTTAGTTTTGTTTCTTTAATTAGCTTATCGATGTACTCGTTTTGGTTAGCACTATCTGAAAATTTTTCACGAATAAGTTTTTCCGCAACTTTTAACGATAATATAGCAACTTGATCCTTAATTTCACTTATGGCTGCTTTCTTTTCATTATTAATGGCAA
>CAYZNC010000222.1:8566-10964 GCA_964478555.1 uncultured Bacteroidales bacterium
TCATGATTGGCTTCCATGCAAACTTTGCAAGAATGTAAAACACAATCGAAAACGATAAAAGCATCCAAAACAGTAATCCTATCCCTGGTTTTATTAGTTCCATAAAATTCTTTTTTAATAAAAACTTTGCAGATAAGCCAACCGCTTACCTGCAAAGTAAATTTTGTTAAGCAGGTTTTAAAAATATTGTAATTAGAAAGCAAACTACAATAGCAAAGAAAGCAGCGCCTTCAACAAGAGCAGCAACAACGATCATATTTGAACGAATGTCACCAACTGCTTCTGGTTGACGAGCAATAGCTTCCATAGCAGATGAACCAATTTGTCCGATGCCGATACCAGCACCTATAACAGCCAAACCAGCACCTATACCAGCTCCCATAATACCAACAGCTGTGTTAGCAGCCTGAAGAATAATAGATAAATTTAACATATAATAGAAATTTAAAATTAATGAGCAAAATCAATGATGTTCTTCAATAGCCATCCCAAAATAGATAGCAGATAAAAGTGTAAATACATAAGCTTGTATAAAAGCAACTAATAATTCCAGCATTGACATAAATATAGCGAATGCAACTGAAAAAACAGAAACGGAATAGCCAAGGTATGCATTCATAGCGCCAAAAATAAAAATCAAGCTAAAAAATCCTAATGCAATAATATGCCCTGCTAGCATATTAGCAAAAAGCCGAACCATTAGTACAAAAGGTTTTATAAACATTCCCATCACTTCAATTAATGGAATTAATGGAACAGGTAATTTTAACCACCAGGGAACCCCAGGTGTATTCACCATATGTACCCAATAACTCTTATTACCACTAAAAGTAGTTATTACAAAAGTAAAAAGGGCCAAAACCAAAGTAATTGCTACATTGCCTGTTAAATTGGCACCGCCTGGAAAAGTTGGAAGTAAACCCAATAAATTGTTAAATAGAATAAAGAAAAATACAGTAAGCAGATAAGGCATATATTTTTCATATTTATGTTCACCAATGGAAGGCCGGGCAATATCATCGCGCACAAATAAAATTAAGGGTTCAAACAAAGATTGCATACCGGAAGGAGCAGATTGAGGATTACGTTTATAGTTTCCTGCGATAGAAAGAAATAACCACAAAATTAACGCAACACAAATCAGTAATGCAAAAACATTTTTCGTAATGGAAATATCAAAAGCAACTGCCTCTGCTTTATTGCCAACTAACTCAACAATTTTGCCTTTAGAGGAACCTTCTTTCGCAATTTCAAATCCCAGATAAGAAGAATGGCCATGCTGAAACTTGGAAGACATAAACACATGCCAACCGGAATGACTACTATATAATATCACCGGTAAGGGAATCGCCACCTGATAATCCCTGAAAGTCACAACGTGCCATGAATAAGCATCATTGATATGTTCAAAAATAAATTCTCCAGGATTGAATTTTCCTTCAGCTGGATTAGCTGCCGCATTTTGCGCCGGAGCCGGTTCAATTGCTGATACCGATTGAAATAATATTGTCTGAGTTGCAATTACTACAACGACAAAGATTACATATTTACAAAAATCCCTCATCACGTTTACTAAAAAATAAAGAGTTAAAAGTATAAAAACTATTCTTGTTTAGTACGCACTGGGGGCTAATTTTTTTTCAGGTAATCTAATATTGCCGATATTTCAAGTATCGTAAATACCAGGTATAATGATAAGAATGCGCAAAGAAACAGAACTATATCCCGTTTAATAAAGTAAATATAAGCTAAAATAATTAAAAAGTAAAGAAATAATTTTATGCCTGAAGAAGCCAGAAATTTATTAATAAATTTTATCGGACTTTTCTTGGAAGCCTCTACCAATAAAACATGCACAATAATGGTAATAAACATAATAGCTGGAATAAGCATATATACCCCTGTAAAACTATACTGCTTATAATTCAAGCTTAATAACCAGGCAACCAAAAAACTTAAAGCCGAAATACCAAAAGAAAACCCGATAAATTTTCGAATAGCCCTATCTTTAAACATAATTATTTATTTAATCAAATCTTTTATAGCATAATAAATTGCCAGCGCCACAGACAGCATACAAAACACAACCAGAAACACAGGAAAATGCCATCCTGTAAAAGAATCAATCCAATGACCCAACCAGGTTAAACCCCCGATTATAAATGCCATTTGGAATGCCAAAGATGAATATTTGGCATAATCTTTTAGTGGATTAGACTTCTTCTTCTGTTGTTCGCTCATTAAAAACCTTTTCTTCTGTCATCTTGCAATTCCCCGAAAAACTACATCCGGGTTCAATGGCAAGTCGATTTGTTATAATATCTCCTATTACCTGCGCTGAAGACTTTAGCGATAAAAGTTCGGAAACATTGATTTTCCCTTCCACAATACCAAATAT
>CAYZNC010000223.1:0-4829 GCA_964478555.1 uncultured Bacteroidales bacterium
TTGTTAAACTCGGAAATTATAGCAGATATCAATCTAAGTCTTGATATTCCATCGATTTGCGCCGACAAAGTTATAAATGGCTCAGCCGATATAGGCTTGATCCCAACTGTTGAAATACTGAGATTAAAATCTTATGAAATCCTTACTAATCTCTGTATCGGTTCAAATGACTATGTAAAAACCGTTGTGCTGGCTTCCTATGTGCCTTTACATGAAATAACACATATTCATCTCGATTATCAGTCGCGGACCTCGGTAGTTCTTGCAAAAGTACTTGCAAGACATTTTTGGAAGATCTGTCCTGAATGGATAATAGCCAAACCCGGATTTGAAGAAACATCCATAAAAGACAAAACAGGGGCAGTGATTATTGGCGACCGCACTTTTTCAATCAATGCACCGTACAAATATGATCTTATTCACGAATGGAAAACCTTTACAAACCTCCCATTCGTCACAGCCAATTGGGTTACCACCCGAAAATTAGAGGAGGACTTTAAATGTCGTTTTAGCCAGGCATTAAATTTTGGCGTGCAAAATTTAGCTGCATCTTCTCAATTTTATAAAAACTCTCTCACCAAAAACATTGATCTGCTGGATTATTTAAAGAATTACATCAGTTATGATTTTGATGAGCCTAAACAAAAAGCTAAAGACTTGTTTCTTACCTATGCCAAAGAACTAGTTGATACAACTAAACGAACCTCTATACCTTGATTTAGGTTTTTAGACTATAGGCTGATGACTCAGGTTCAATAGTTTGTAGACAAGCAGGGTTAGCAGTTCAGAAACCTAACAACTAAACCTCTGAAAAAATTGGTTCAGAAGTTTGAGAAGGTAGAAATGTAAAAAAATGTAATAATTTGTAACTGAACAACAAAACACTTATTAACAAGTTCTTACGAGGTAAAAAAACGGAATTGTTGATAAAAAAATTCCCTTTTGCCAAAAAAAAAATATATAATCTGATCGTAATAGTCAATTTTTGTATATTTTTGTGGCTGTATCTTAAACTTATCTTAAATTAATAATGCTATGAAAAAATTATTATTTGCAATGGTTATTGCTGGTTCACTTGTTGCTTGCAAAAGTGGTCCTAGTGCAGCTGAAATAGCTAAACAAGATTCTATTAAAAAAGATTCTATCGAAAAAGTTAAAAAAGATTCTATCGCTGCTGTTGTTGAAAAAGCAAGACAAGATTCTATCACTATGGCTGTTGAAAAAGCTAAAGCTGATTCTATTGCTGCTGCTGAGAAAAAAGGTGGCAAAAAGAAAGCTGCTAAAAAATAAGCTTAACGCTTTTAAAGTACAAAGGAGTGAATTGTCACTCCTTTTTTATTTTTTTTGTGTTTCAAAATAATTACAATGAGAAATCATTCAAGTTGTGACTATATCTATATCTTAAACTAATCTTAAACTAATAACGCTATGAAAAAATTATTATTTGCAGTGGTTATTGCTGGCGCACTTGTTGCTGCCTGCACAACTCATCCTACAGTTGCTGAACAAGCTAAAATAGATTCTATTAAAAAAGATTCTATCGAAAAAGTTAAAAAAGATTCTATCGCTGCTGTTGTTGAAAAAGCAAGACAAGATTCTATCACTATGGCTGTTGAAAAAGCTAAGGCTGATTCTATTGCTGCTGCTGGAAAAAAAGGTGGCAAAAAGAAAGCTGTTAAAAAATAAGGTTAACACTTTTAAAGTACAAGGGAGTGAATTATCACTCCTTTTTTTGTTTCTTTGTGTTTCAAAATGACTACAATGAGAAACATTAGCTCACAAACCAAAGTTATTGCAACTATAGGTCCAAGCTCATCATCGAAACAAGTACTTGAGAAAATGTTTAAGGAAGGCGTTGATGTTTGCCGCTTAAATTTTTCCCATGGAACACACGACCAACACCTGCAGGTAATAAAAATTATCCAGGAATTAAATGACGAATTAAAGACCAACGTTGCCATACTGGTTGATTTACAAGGTCCAAAAATCAGAATCGGAGAAGTTGAAAATAATCAGGTAGAACTAAAAGACGGCTCCGAAGTATTAATTGTTACGGAAAAATGCATTGGCACTTCCGAAAAACTTTATCTGAGTTACAAAGAATTTCCCAAGGATGTAACAAAAGGGGATGCGATCCTGATCGATGATGGAAAGCTAAAGCTTGAAACTATAGAAACGAACCGCATCGACACTGTCAGGGCAAAAGTCATTCATGGAGGAATGCTATCCTCTAAAAAAGGGGTAAATCTTCCCAATACCAAAATATCACTTCCCAGTCTCACTGAAAAAGATTTAGAAGACGCTAATTTTGCACTGGATCAGAATATTGACTTTATTGCCTTGTCATTTGTTCGCTCTGCCGCAGATTTAGCACAGTTAAAAGAAATTATCCGTTGTAAAAAGAAATTTGTCAGAATAATCGCCAAAATTGAGAAACCCGAGGCCCTTAACGACATCGAAAATATTATTGATGCGTCAAACGGCATTATGGTTGCCCGCGGTGATCTGGGAGTGGAAATTCCATTTGACAAAGTTCCGCTCATTCAAAAGGATCTGGTTAAACGTTGCATTAGAAAGGCAAAACCAGTGATTATTGCCACACAGATGCTTGAAAGTATGATTACCAGTTTCAGGCCCACTCGCGCTGAAGCCAATGATGTTGCAAATGCCGTACTCGATGGCGCCGATGCCCTTATGTTAAGTGCAGAAACTTCAGCAGGAAAATACCCGGTTGAATCTATTATGGCTATGCAAAAAATTATAGACTCTACCGAAAAGGGATTCAAATTCAATATGGAAACCTTACCGGAACCTGGCTCTCCTACATTTTTAGCTGATTCAATTTGTTTAAGTGCTTGCCGTATGGCTAGTCAAACAAATGCAAGTGCTATTATTACCTTCACCCATTCGGGTTATACCGCCTTTAAAATATCGAGTTACCGCCCTGATGCTTGTATTTTCGCCTTTACCCGAAACAAAGATTTACTTCGGAAAATGTCGCTGGTTTGGGGTGTAAGGGCATTTACCTTCACCGAACACATCACTATCGACAAGGACTTTCAACATTCCATTGAATTTCTGAAAAACAATGATGAGCTGACGAATGGAGAAGTTGTTGTACACGTGGGCAGCACTCCTATTGAGGCCAAAGGTCAAACCAATATGATCAAAGTAAGTTACGTATAGATGATTTATTGATGATTCCGAATCTCGAAAAAATAATACGCAATGTTGAGGAGAAATGGCTTAAGCCACTGTTTTATTCCTGTACACAACAGTTCGTTAATGTACATCTTCCGTCGCACGATCAATGGCATCACCTGCGAGTTTGGAAGTATGCTAAAATGTTACTTCGATATGCAGTTAAGCATAAAATTATTATATCAGAAACTGATATAGAGCGTCTTATAATTGCTGTGTTTTTTCATGACCAGGGAATGAGCCAAACACTGGCAAAAGATCATGGCCGAATTAGCCGGAGTTTATGTAAAGAATATTTCGAAAAATCCACCCTGGGACCTCCTGCATTTATTGAAAAGGTTCTTCAGGCAATAGAAGATCATGACAAGAAAGATTATCTGACCCAACATGAAAGTTTAAAGGCATTTGATTTGCAGCAATTCCTAAATCTTGCCGATGATCTGGATGCATTAAGTACCATGGGAGTTTACCGTTACCTGGAAATTTACTTACTGCGCAAAATTAATATCCTTGATCTGCCAGAGGCTATTCTAACCAATATGGTTATCCGGTTTAAGCATTTTGTCAGTCTTTTTAATAACGATAAAATGTTTCTTAAGCCCCAAAATCAACGTTTTCTGGCAGCTCATAATTATTTTAAAGATTTGGGATTTCAACTCAAACAAGTTGGGTACAAACCTGACTTATACATAGGTCCTATCGGTGTTTTCAATTACATCAAAAATGAGATTGTTGAGAAAAAGCAGGCCCCACTGATAGTTTGCGATCTTGTTTTAGAACAGAATCGCGATTTTTACAGTAATCATTTCTTTGAACGACTTCAGAAAGAATTGAAGAGTGAAAATGATTATTGACAACTCCCCTATTTTATAAAAAAATCAAGCATAAGCTGTCCCTCAATATAGGCCTGAAGATGATCGCCAATTTTAACAGGGCCCACACCCACCGGTGTACCTGTAAAAATAAGATCGCCCATACGGAAAGTTATATATTTGGAAATGTGCGCGATAATTCTTTCGAATGAGAATATCATATCTTTGGAATTTCCGTTTTGAACCGTAACACCATTGATATCCAGGCGAAAATTGATATTATGGACATCTTTGAAGTTTTCTTTTGGGAGAAACTTCCCCAAGGGTGCTGATCCGTCAAAACCCTTTGCTACCTCCCAGGGCAAGCCACCTTCCTTGCATTTTTTTTGTATATCACGGGCTGTAAAGTCAATACCTATTCCGATTTCGGTATAGTAACGGTGAGCAAATTTCTCGGCAATATTTTTTCCTACGCGATTAATGCTAAGTATCAATTCCGTTTCGTAATGTATGTTTTCCGAAAAATCAGGATAAAAAAAGGGTTTATTATTTCTAATCACTGCTGTATCAGGTTTCATAAAGAACACGGGCTCAGCAGGAATCGGATTGTTCAGTTCCTTCGTGTGTTCTATATAATTCATACCGATGGCAAAAATTTTCATAATGGCTGTTAGGAATTAATTCTTACATCTTAAGACTCTCAACCCCAAACCCCTCCGCCAGTAGTCGGACAGGCATTAAACAAGGGGCTATAACAATTTCGTATAAATCAACACTTCACTACTATTAGGAGATGTTAGGATTACTTTATACTTT
>CAYZNC010000223.1:4929-10962 GCA_964478555.1 uncultured Bacteroidales bacterium
TACTTTATACTTTATTCTATTTACTCTTCTTCTTATTAAATCCCCGGAGTTTAATAGCAGTTAATACTTTCTTTGTATAGAGTGGAAAGTCATTGCTAATTACCCAGCCGTAATACCCCTGATCTTTTTCGAAAACTTCTTCTACAGGAATTCCTTTATATTTACCAAAGTTGATAACTTCAACACCCTTATCGTTAAGCACAATACGACCCACGAAATCCACATTTCTGGTTTGCGCTGAGAATTCGGATAGTTTATCCACATCATTCTCCAGATCCCCATATTTATCGAGCTGGGCCTTAAGAACTTCATAGGTAGCTCTTGTATCCGCTTCAGCAGTATGTGCATTTTCAAGATCTTTGCTGCAATAAAACTTATATGCCGCACCTAAAGTACGTTGTTCCCTTTTGTGGAATATCACCTGAACATCAATAAACTTACGTTTTTTGAGATCAAAATCAACATCGCACCGCAAGAATTCCTCAGCAAGTAGCGGAAGATCGAATTTGTTAGAATTGTATCCTGCAAAATCACAACCTTCGAAAGAATTTGCAAGCGTTTTCGCGATCTCCTTAAATGTTGGCGCGCCTTTCAAGTCTTCATTAGTTATTCCATGAATAGCTGTAGAATTCGGATCAATGGGCATTTCAGGATTGATACGAATTGTTTTTGATTCTTCCCTGCCATCGGGATAGACTTTCAGATACGCAAGTTCAACAATCCTATCGGATGCGATATTCATACCTGTAGTTTCGAGATCAAAAAAGATAATCGGGTTTTTAAGATTTATTTCCATTACAACAATTAATTGGTAAAAGCAGACGAGGTTACCCGAATTCGGACAACCTCGTATATGTTAATCGAACTTTGATATCATTAAACATTAATCATCATTGGCATGAGCAACATGAGAACGTCTTCACCTTCAATCTCAGTCTCAGCTGGAACAATAATTCCAGCGCGTGAGGGATCGCTTAGTTTAAATATAACATCGCCGGATGCGAGATTCGAAAGAATTTCAATAAGAAAAGGCGATTTGAACCCAATTTCAAGATCCTCACCCTCGTATTGGCAGTTAAGGCGCTCGTAGGCTGAAATAGAAAAATCCAAATCCTGTGCTGATACCGTAATTTCATTTCCAACTATAGCTAATTTAACAAGATTGCTGGCCTGGTTAGCAAACACAGATACACGACGCAGCGAATTGTATATTTCTAATCTGTCTATCGTCAATGTATTTGGACTATCCGTGCGAATTACAGCACTGTAGCTTGGATAAGCTCCTTCTACCAATCGGCAAACCAAAGTGTAGTCTGTTAATGTAAATAATGCATTTTTATCATCAAATTCAATAAGAACGTCATTGGTTTCCTTGGGAAGTATATTCTTGAGCAAAGCTGCAGGTTTCTTGGGAAGAATAAACGAAGCCTCAGCTTTAGGCTTAACATCGGTTCTCCGGTAGCGAACCAGTTTATGTGCGTCGGAGGCCACAAAAGTCAAACTCTTGTCGGTTAGTTCAATAAATACACCATTCATCACCGGTCTCAATTCATCATCGGCAGTAGCAAAAAGCGTTTTATTGATACCCCGTAGTAAGATTTCGTAGTTTAAACGTAAAGATGTTTTTTTGTCGTCTTTAACCGAAGGTACTTGGGGAAAATCTATTGCATTTTGGCCCACGATATTAAACTGACCGTTGGCAGAAATAATGACAACAGAAAGATTATCGAGTGATATATCGAAAGTTAATGGCTGATCCGCAAATTCTTTTAACGTATCAAGCAAAATCTTCGCAGGAATTGCTATACTTCCCGATTCGGTGGCATTTTCCAATGTCATTCGGGTTACAAAGGTCGATTCCAAATCTGAAGCAGTAATTTCCAACTGTTTGTCTTCGAGATTGAATAAAAAATTATCGAGAATCGGTAATGTATTTTTACTACTGATAACTCTGCTAATAGACTGCAAATGATTCAGTAAATCAGAACTTGATACAACAAACTTCATGTGTCATTATTTTTAATTAGCAAATACTATGAATTTCAAATAATTAATCTTTTTGAATTAATCCTCAATAATACAAAAAAATATCGATGCTCCCAATGATGTAATTCCTTTTTTTATTGCGTGCGAAAATCGCTGTAACCCTTCATAATAGGATCAAAATCAACATATTTAATAAGTACTGGAACAGTATCTTTCTGTATTACAGCGTACATTTTATCATAATTGAATTTGCCTTTTTCGAATGCTATCGGAATCCGATATGTTTTAACCGTATTTATCTCATTTGAAGTATTTTTAACCCTAATTTCACAATACGGATGTTGATTTTTCAGAGAATCGAATAATAATTTGGATTGTTTATTCACTTGCTCTACATAAGAAACAGATGCAAAGCTTGTTAAATAATTTTTAGCGGCATCCCGGCTAATTTTGATCGATTTGTTTAACGTTTTGGATTTAATTTCGAGGTTATCAAATCCAAAAAATGAATAAACAAAGGAGGCTTGAGGATTATCCGGATATTCAACCTCAACCGATAAGACGTCTCCGGGTTTGTATTGAAAAATAGTTTTATCGCGCCAAATTTGAGCATCAATTGGCAGTAACATGGAAATGCGCCCATCGAAGCCGGGAAGATGGACTACATAGGGTTCTTCGTCGTCCTTGAGCATCATTACAGAACCTAATTTCATACTGTCTTCCTCTGTTATCCGGTAAGCTTTAAGCAACCGACTGCCTGATTCTATGGTTACAAAAACCGATTGATGGCTAAAGCTGTTGGATACGTCTTTTTTTGCACTTTTGGGTACGGGTGAATTGATTTCAAGGTTTGAAAGTAAATGTAATAACGCCCTAACGGCACGGGGCCTGGCATAATAAATCTTATTAATCTGCCAATTAAATCCCGACCTTTCCAAAGTAAGTTCGTTAACGCCATCGCCAATCCTTATCTTAGTGATGTCGGCCGTATCTGTAACCGCAAAAATCTTGCTGTCTGTTTTCAAAGTTCCGGGCTTGTCCTTTACATAAAGCACAACCGCTACTATCAGTAAAACAACTAATAAAATAATGTAATATCTGTATTTCTTCATGAATGGTTTATTGTTGTACCCCCGAATATTTCTTTCTTCTTGAATAATTATAATAAAGTCCGAAGCAAATTACCAGGAGCACTGGCAGAACTGTATTAACGAACTGCCATTTAAAGCGTTCTTCCCGTATCATAGCTTTATTGAGAATGCGTAGTTTATATTCTTTAGCTCTTAGAGAGATAAGTCCGTTTTCATTCGTAATGAAATTAACCGCATTCACAATAAATTCTTTATTTCCAAAAGTTCTTCCGGTATACCTGTCATAACCCAATGCTGTTATCATTGGCCCCCGCTGAGTCATGGTAACATCGTTAGCGATCATGTCACCGTCGGCAACCACAATCATTTTGGTAGGAACACTTTCTGCTTTGTAGGAGTTTTCGGCTCCGGATATAATATTTTTTATCATCCTATTGCGGTAGGCGGAAGGAAATTGTCCTTCCAATAAAACGGCTATGGGTTGGTTTGGTTTGTTAAAATCTTTCCTGGATGGAACATTTTTTACTTCGCTCAAACTGATAAACAAGGGTGCATTAACCAATCTTGTGTAGACCGAAGTTTTCAATAGCCATGTCTTTTTCACCTTATTATTGATGCCAACAGTGTCGATCTGGCTTGCGTACTTGGCCCAAACCAGGTTTAGGCTACTGGTTATCGGATGTTCCACCAATGGAGCGATTAACGGATAATAAGGCCATGGAGTTGGAGCAAATTGAGGTTGATCACCGGATGAACCGGCATTGATTGGTAGTGTATTGCACTGGGCATCCTGAACCAGATTAGGGTTAATCCTTATGCCATACCTAAATAACTGATCGTCGATGTTAATGTTGTTGATAAAACCAAACGTAGAACCTTTCGCCAAACTATCGGTATTGACATTTACGGCATCTAAAAACCAAAGTACCCTACCCCCATTCATAATATATTGGTCGAGCACAAACTTATCCGGTTCCGTAAAAGGTTTAGTAGGTTTAGCTATGATAACCGCTTTGTAATTATCGAGAATTCCGGGTTTGCCGTTAATAGCCCCACGGTCTACTTCAAAATAATTACCGAGTTCAAGTGTAATATCCTGCACTCGCATTGGGTCTAGTTCGCCTTGGCCTTCCAGAAAAGCAATTTTTTCGACCTTTTTATTGGTAAGGTTATTAATCGTCTTGATTAATTCATATTCAACAGTCTGCATGGAATTGTTAAGATTTTCCTCAGCCGAATTTGCACTGTTCTTTAGGAAATTTACGGCAAGCTCAATACCCTTGTAAGTGAGTAATGCCCCCGGGATAATTTTCTTTTCGTTTTGTCCGCCCTCTTTATCATGAGATTTTACTTTAAAGGGTTTCAAACCTTTTCGATAAAGTTCAATCTCAACCTGATTCTGAACTTTTGTATCGCTGCTTGCAGCTGGATTAATGAACTCATATTGAATATTATCTTTAGCATACACCCTGAATTCATCGAGGGTCTCTTTAATTGAATTGCGAAGTTTTTTGAATCCCACAGGCATTTCACCATCGAGATATACTTTTACATAAACAATATCATCTACTTTTTTAAGAATGGCTTTTGTTTCGGAGGACAGTGTATATCGCTGTTCTGACGTTAAATCGACACGGAAAAAGATCTTTCCGGAAATAAATCCGATCAATACTAAAATAACCAGTAAAATTATGAACTGGATGATATGTTGACGTTGAATTTCAGCTTTCTTCATTAGAATATGATTCAATTTACCAGTTTCTTGATTGAAGCCTGATTTTGGTTAAAAGGATAAAAAATGCAATAACTCCAAGGTAATAAATAATGTCTCGCGAATCGACCACACCCCGGCTGATGGATTTATAATGTTCGTTGATTCCAATGTTTAGAATAAAAGCTGCCAATGGTTGCAGAATCGATAATGAGGCAAAATAGTCGAATCCGGCATAAAGAATAAATGATAGCGTAACTGCAACAATAAAGGCTACGATCTGATTATTCGTTAAGGAAGATATGAAAACCCCAATGGCAACATAAATGGCTGCCAGAAAAAATAAACCCAGAAAAGCTCCCCAGGTAGCGCCAGTATCGAGATTGCCAGGAGGATTACCCAAAACCGAAACTGACCAGTAGTAGATGAAACAGGGCACGAGCGAAAGAAGAACAAGAACCAGACACCCCAAATATTTTGCAAATATTATCTGTAAATCGGTAATAGGCTTGGTAAGCAAAAATTCCATAGTCCCACCCTTCTTTTCCTCAGCGAAAGCACGCATGGTAATAGCAGGTACCAGAAATAAGAATATCCATGGAGCCATTGTAAAAAAGCTGTCGAGTGAAGCATATCCGGAGTCGAGTACATTCAAATCGCCTGGGAAAATCCACATAAACAAGCTATTGGTGACAAGAAAAACAATAATTACAATATATCCGGTAAGGGAGGAAAAAAACCCCCGGACTTCCTTTAACAAAAGAATACTCATATCAGAAAATTTGTAAATAGGTTTCCAAAGTTATAATAATTTGGATTAACGGTCTGTTATATTAACGCTTTTTAACAGGCCGGCTTCCTTTGTCCTGTTACAATTTCATACCGGTACAATTTTTCACATCCAGACTACTTTTGTCTTTTGCTTTAATCGTTACGTTTGTGAATTGCCAGTTTTTGGCATACCAAATTTTACCCGCTGTTTTGGATTCAATCTCCACATCACTCAGATGGAAATTTTCGGCCAGGGATTGTTCCATACCTGTAACATTGATAGCCGAGTTCCTCGCAGTGCCTTTAATGCGAAATAAAAACACATTCCTGAAATGGGGCAACCCCTGTTCCGGGCTCACCCTTTGAAGCATAACTTTCCAATGTCTGGGAATGCTGTCGATATTATAGCCAGCGGGTAAGGTTGAATAGCTATAACTTGGATTCCAGTTCATGGTCACCTGCAAAAGTGTTCCT
>CAYZNC010000224.1:0-3065 GCA_964478555.1 uncultured Bacteroidales bacterium
ACACCGGTCAATGAGAAACTTATTGGCACTACTTTTTCTGGTAATACTTGTCCTCACGGCAAATAATGTAAGTGCCCAGGAACGGGTATTGACCGGAAAAATTTCATCGAAAGAAGGTATAGGACTTCCCGGAGCCACCGTAATGGTGAAAGGCACCACCAAGGGAACTATTACAGATGGAAAGGGAGACTACTCTATTTCCGCCACTTCATCCGATGTATTAGTAATAAGTTATGTTGGGTACATATCGCAGGAAATTCCGGTAGAAGGACAATCAACCATAAATGTTATTTTAAATGAGGAAGTTCAAAAGATAAATGATGTAGTGGTAACAGCACTTGGAATTAAAAAAGAATTAAAAACGGTGGGTTATTCAACACAGGAAGTTACAGGAGAGGATTTAACTAAATCGCGAGATGCAAATGCAATTAACTCACTTGCGGGTAAAGTTGCAGGTTTGGCAGTTGGAGCATCATCCGAATTCATGGGAACACCGCAGGTAGTATTAAGAGGGAACACAGATATTTTATATGTTGTGGATGGAGTTCCCATCAACTCAGACACTTGGAATATCAGCGCTGACGATGTGGAATCATATACTATCCTGAAAGGCCCCAATGCAGGTGCTTTGTATGGTTCAAGGGGCTTGAACGGGGCAATTTTAATTACTACGAAAAAAGGTACGGGAATTAAAGGGGTTACAGTAGAATTTAATTCAAGCGACATGTATGATCCAAAAAGCTTTTTAGCCTTACCTGAAAGACAAAATGAATATGGCATTGGTTCGAACTACATGTATGTTTATGCCAATGACCCGTTTAACCAGACCGGTAGTTATGGACGCCAACCAGTGTGGGGTCCGCGTATGGAAGGACAAGCAGTGCCACAATATAACAGTCCTGTAGTGAATGGAGTAAGGCAGGGAACACCGTTTTTACCAGTAGGAAAAAATAATTTTAACAATTTTATGGAAAACGGGTATCATACCAGCAATAGCTTGGCCCTCAACGCAAGTGGTGAAAGTTATGATCTTCGGATTGGACTTGCGGAAGTTTACCAGAAAGGCATTGACCCCAATACATGGTTGAGTAGCACAAATGGCAATATTTATGCCGGGTATAACTTCACAAAAAAAATAAGGTTTGAAGGGAATCTGAACTACAATTATCAGAACTCGCCTAATATTCCTGATGCAATTTATGGGCCACAAAGTTATACTTACATGATTCAGGAATATGGTTCGGCAAACTACGATATAAGGGATTTTAAAGACTACTGGGCGTCACCAGGAACCCCAGGAATTCAGCAAAAATGGGCGGAATATGGGCGTGCAAATAACCCTTATTTCATGGCCAATCAATGGCTAAGAGGACACCATAAAACGGATATTTATGGCTACACCAAACTTAATTGTGCAATTACACCGGATTTAAATCTCAGCCTCAGATCTCAGGTAAGCAGTTACAATTTATTAAGAACAGAGATCATGCCTACTTCGGCAATTACCTATAGTCTTTCGAGCGGTGGCATTCAGGAAGGTAATAAAACGGGTGAATACCGTGAAGACAGGCGCGTGCTCTGGGATAACAACAACGATATTTTGCTGACATTTAACAAAAATATAACCCCCGATATTTATGTGAGCGCCTTGGCAGGAGGGAATATTAGAACATTCACCTATAATTCGAGCTGGACTTCAACTAACAATATTGTTGTGCCTGCTGTTTACAATTTTACCAATACGCTAAACCCATTAGTAGCTTATAATTTCAATTCAAACATGACTGTTTACAGTGCATATTATTCTGTCGATGTTTCTTATAAGAAATACTTAACATTAAGTACTACAGGTAGATACGACAATTCCACTGTATTTTACCCCAATAAGCGCAGCTATTTTTATCCTTCAATTTCTCTAACTACTGTCATCACTGACTATGTTAAGATACCTGAAGAGATTATATCATTCCTTAAACTGAGAGCATCCTATGCAAATGTAAAAAGCGGTTTAACCAGCCCTACCATTGGGCCATCATTTGATGCATCAGGGCAACCAAGTCCGCTTGGTTATGGATCATCCTATTATAGTTCTTATGGTGGCCCAACATACCTTAATCAAAATGCTTTTTCCATAAACCATTTATACAACAATACGCCATCGGCTAATTACACAAATGTGGAGGCCAATAAGAGTTTGAAACCCTTAACTGTTACTTCCAGTGAATTTGGTGGCGATGTCAAATTTTTGAAAAACAAGCTTGGTTTGGGTGTCACTTATTACACAACTACCAACGGGCCTATTATTTTCCAGGAACAAATGGCAGCTTCCACAGGTTTTTACAGCCAAAATGTAAATGGCATTACAACTACAAAAAATGGTTGGGAAATAGAATTAACAGCTATGCCATTGAATAACCCTCATGGCCTTTCTTGGGAAATATCAGCAAATTACGCCAGTTATACAGAAAAATTAAAAAGTATTTATGCGAATGATCAGGAGGTACTTCTAAATGATCATTATTATAAAGTGGGCGACCGTTTGGATGCCATCTATGGTTATAAATATTACCGCTCACCTGACGGGCAAGTAATCAATGTTAACGGACTTCCTTTAATACCCACATCAGGGACACAGTATAAGCAATTGATGGGATATGCAAACCCCGATTTTATATGGGGCATTAACAACAAGATTTCGTATAAAAATCTTTCATTGAGTTTCCAGTTTGATGGCAGGGTAGGTGGAACAATATATGATGAAATTTACGCCGATATGCTTCAATCAGGAAATGCCACTGACCTTGTTACGGGGGCTATGGGCGCTGCCAGGCTGGCTGAATGGAATGAAGTAGCCGCAAATAATTATAATTACCCAGCAAATTTCCAGGGGCAATACACCGCACCAGGTGTAACTATTACCTCAGGTACACCTACTTTTGATGCAAACGGAAGAATTACCAATCTCAGCCAACTTGCATTTGCACCTAATACATCTAAAGTTGGTTTAAAGTCGTATGTGGGTTCTATAGACGGCACCGGTAATATGCAGGAGCCATTTATGATAA
>CAYZNC010000224.1:3165-10954 GCA_964478555.1 uncultured Bacteroidales bacterium
CTGGCTCCATTACCGAAATGCCTTTTGGAACTTTTGGCTCAAATATATGGCATTATAGTCAATTTCTTATTTCAAATGATACTTACTATGGCGGTTTAAACACTTATGCCTGGTCAAATACAGCCCACACATACAATATATTAAAGAATATAATTGAAATGGAAAATGCTGCCATTAAAATTACTAAAACCACAACCAATGCTTATGCTGTAATGGGTAAATTTTTAAGGGCATATAGTTTTATCTGGCTTACCCAAAGGGTTGGCGATGTACCAATGAGCCAGGCGGGTAAAGGTTTAGCTAACCCTACGCCAGTATATGATACTCAGCATGATGTATATAAAACATGCCTCGCATTGCTTGATACAGCCAATATGATGGTTAACCAAATAGTTTCCGACAATGGAGCAGCTGAAGGACTTGGTGTGCTCCCATTTACAGGTGATATTTTTGGCCTCAATGGTGGTACCAACGGTATTAATGGGTTGAAGCAATGGCAAAAAGTAATCAATGCATACAAGTTGCGTGTTTTAATAAGTTTGAGCAAAAAAGCTAATGCTGCCGATGCAGCCGATTTGAATATAACAGGTCAATTTAACAGCATTGTTAGCAATCCTGCAACATACCCTTTATTGACAAGCAACAGCGACAACCTTATTTTTACTTACAACGCCGCTAATAACCCATATCCTACAATAGTCAGCACGAATAAAAATTATGCCAACAGGCAGCCATTGTGTTCCGCACTGTTAAGCTTGATGGATTCAACCCAGGATCCGAGGACGTTTGTCTATGCTACACCTTCTTATAATCAGGTCAAAAACAAGGGTAAAAATGTCAATGATTTTAAAGCATATATCGGGGAACATATCGACTCAACAATTACATATCTTTGGACTGAGGAAGGACTCAACAATTCTTCTTTTGCCAACTTCCACAGATATTACACTACTTCAGTAGGACCTGCTCCAGGCCTTCCAACCTCTGGCGATGAATCCAAGGGTACTATTATAATCGGGTATCCCGAAATGTGTTTCAACATTGCAGAAGGTATGAACAGAGGCTGGACATCCGGCACTACATCAACATATTACATGAATGGCATCAACGCTTCAATGAAATATTTCGGGGTAGTCGATGGCGATACATTACCAAGTTACGATGTTACAGGATCTGTTTATCTTGGAAAAGTTACATTTCAATTAAATAACTTTCTTACCAGTTCTAAAATAGTGTTATCTGGTGATGGCAGCGATTTACAAAAAATTTTAAATCAAAAATATGTTGCATTTTGGATGAATTCCGGTTGGGAAGCCTTTTATAACTGGAGAAGGACTGGATATCCATCAAGTTTTGTTTCAACAAGCTCCTTATTAAATCCTAAAGGGCAGGTTCCAAGACGCTGGCAGTACCCGAATAGTGAAGCTAATTACAATACAACAAATTATCAGGCGGCCCTTAAAAGTCAGTTTGGAGGTACGGATGATCTTTTCCAGGATCTCTGGATAAATAAATAAATTTTACATGAAAAGCTGCTCTGCTAATCAGGGCAGCTTTATTTTTCATGCGAATTAAGAATTTTTGCCACAAAGACACTAGTCATGAAGCGTCACAAAGTTATTCTTACTGAAATCTTCGTGTCTTTGTGACTTAGCGGCAATGATTTACAATTTTCAATCGCATTTGAATCATTACTTCTTTAAAATTAATAAGATCCTAATCTGTACTTAACATCAATCTAATACTCATGATTGATCTTTGTATAACGAAAATAATTAAAATTTGAAGTTATGAAAAACCCATTCCTGATTATAATTGTTCTTTTGGCACTTAACAACCGTGCTATGTTTGGACAAGATGTTGCTTCCATAAGTACTAAAACATCTTTTGAAAAGGATCTTCCGAATGTTACTGAAAAAGAAGCCAACGTTCATTTTGAGGTCTATAATATCATTCCCGAAGAAATAAAAAAGGTAAATGATGAAATGGCCGGAACTCATTTTTTAGGGAATGAGATAGCAAAAAAAATATACTTATTTGAACAAGCTTATACTTACACTGTAGCTATTTCTCCAGGCAATCCTGCACAAAAAACCATGTTTCGGAAACCACTTATTTATAACTCAGTTAGGGAAATAGAACATTTACTAAAGAAAAGTGTAAAAAGCGGAAAAATGACAGTAACCGAGGCGACCGGAAAATTTAACAAAGTGTTGGATGTTGCTATCAACATTAAAAGTACAAATACCGGAAAATTTGAAGAAATTATTAAGTCAAAGGAAAATTCATCAGATCTTCTTGCTCTATATACACAAGTTAGTTTAAATTACGTCAATTGATTTTTTTGTCGATTCTAAAATCAATTTCGTTAAGCGGTTTTAAATTTCAAATCACATCGGGGGTTATATCCGGATAACCCCCGACTGGTGATTATAAAGATTTTTTAATAAGTAACTTGAAGAAGTTGTTTGTTATTTTTAATCGTTTCCTTATAATTTGTAGTATACTTCTGAACACCTTCTATGTAAACATTTGAAACTGCTGCATGTGATTCAATAATAGAAAAAGTAATCAAATCAGCTTTTTTACCAATTTCAATGCTTCCCACATCATTAAATTTCAACATTTTTGCCGGATTATTTGTCACATAGCTAATGGCTTTGCTGGGTGAAACTCCTTCCTGAATCATTTTAACCACACTTCCCAACAAGGCAGGAAAATGATAATCGCTGCATAAAATATCAACCAGGTTTTCGTCCATTGCCTCGAAACAGGAAAGATTGCCACAGTGGGAACCTCCCCGATAATAATTAGGAGCCCCCATGCACACCCACATATCCAATTCTTTGGCTTTTCGTGCAGCTTCTATGGTTGTGGGCATTTCAGATAATATAGCACCATATTTTTTTGCTTCAATTACATGGTCCGTCGTGGTATCATCGTGACTGCCGATAACAAACTTGTTATTAAATGAAGCGAAAATCTCAGGACGATGATTAATTTGACTTAATCTTTCAATCTTTTCATTTATTTCAACTATAATTTCTTCTCTTGACTTTTCTTTTCTTATTATCCATCTTTCAATCAAATTATCCAGTTTAAACTGGCGTTGTCCCGGAATATTTTCATTGTAGACAATAAGATAAAGGCTTTCCAATGTTTTCATTTCGTCGAGGTATGCTAACACTGCATTGGTATTGGGATCAAGTCGTGCATGTAAATAATGACGAATAAGCAGGTTGTATTTTATCTTATCGAAATCCTTGACGAACTGAATAGCATCACTGAGGCTTCTATCTTTCATCGGGTCGTCTGAAAAGCTGATTGCACAGAAAACAGTAGTTAGTCCGCACGAAGCAGCCCTGGCATCGAGATAGTGAAGTGCAAATGACAACGGAAAAGATGCAGTGGGCCTTGGATTAACTTCCTTTTCGAGATAATCGGTATGGATATCGATTATTCCTGGCATTAACCATTGTTCATTTAGATTATTTCCTTCGCGGTAAAACTTATCCTGTATGATTTCAGCAATAATGCCGTTTTCGATTATCAAT
Organism: uncultured Bacteroidales bacterium; assembly: GCA_964478555.1. Lineage (GTDB taxonomy): Bacteria > Bacteroidota > Bacteroidia > Bacteroidales > JAAUTT01 > JAAUTT01. The sequence continues at coordinate 6,720 of CAYZNC010000224.1, forward strand.
GACCCGATAAAATTTGAAGTAGGTGTAACTATTCGGGCATTGGTTAAAATTTGTCTTTCCATATTTATTTTTAAACAAAAATGCTTCTTGTTTATTAGGAAAGCATTAGCAAACAACTAAAAATAAATTTATGTTGATTTAGCTTAACATACTTACCATTATTTAAGTTTTTCAACGCCAATGATCTTTTTTCTAAAAAAGTCCGAAATTTTTTCCAGAATGATAATGAGAATGATGGTGAAAAGGATTAAAGCCAGCGCATCCTTGTACCTAAGGACTTTCATAACCATATAGTATTCATAACCGATCCCACCACCTCCAAAAATTCCTAAAAATATGGCGGCTCGCATATTTACATCAAAAGCATAAAAAAAGTTGGCTATAAACGATGGCGAAACCTGAGGCAGTATGCCATATCGAATAGCTTGCAGTTTGTGCGCCCCTGTGGAATAAATCGCTTCAACAGGCTCGCGTTCTGAATTTTCAATAGCATCGGCAAATAGTTTTCCAAACGTACCTAGTGTCCCGAGAGTTAATGCTAACATGCCCGCAAATGGGCCAATTCCCAATGCAATAATAAAAACAAGGATAATAACCATGCTGGGGGTTACTCTTTCAAAAGCCAGCATGGTTCTAATAAAGATACGTAATGCCGGAGAAGGTGATGTGTTATTTGCAGCAAAAAAAGCTAGAAATATGGCTATGGTACACCCAAAAACAGTTCCTAGAAATGCCATTGAAATGGTTTGTGCAATACTTTGGTAAATAGTAGTCCTGGTTAGTATTTCCAGGTTATCAGGTATCATTTCTCTTAACAAGGAGATCAAATAATGGAAATCGGTGATTAGAAGAAGCGGATTAAATCCAAGAAAAATCGAGAGCCCCGATATTAATGTGAATACACCAATTACAATTGATAATCGATGCTTAAATCGATTGTTAGCCGTCCATGCTTTTACAGTAGCATTTTGCATCCTGTTTTTACCTTCACCTAATATCTTTTTCCTTAGGAAATCAGACAACCGTTCCGATAAAAAAACCAAAATAAGTATGACAATGATTGCCGTTGAGGCTCGTTGATATTCGAGCATGTTAAATGCCTGGGATAATTCAAACCCAATACCACCAGCCCCAACTGCTCCCAAAAGAACTGAAAGTCTTATATTAACTTCAAAACGAAAAATAGTATTGGAAATTAATGCTGGTGTTACTTGAGGAATTACACCGTATTTGATAAGTTGTAATTTATTTGCTCCTGTAGCCTCAATCGATTCAAGTATTTTGGGATCAATTTCTTCAATTGCATCGGCTAATAATTTACCAAGCATGCCTATACAGCCAATTGCCAGAGCAACAACCCCGCAGAAAGGGCCTAAACCCAATGCGGCAACCAATAGAAGTACTATGAAAATTTCAGGCAGAGATCGTTCCAGGGCAATTAAAAATCTGGTTATGTTGCGCACAATCGGATTGGAAATATTTTTTGCCCCCGCTAAACCAAAAAAAATGGACATTACCGATCCAAATACGGTAGCTATCATTGCCAAAACCACTGTTTCAAGGGCAGGCTTTAACATTTCTGAAAATGCTGACCAATCTGGCGGCACCATCATTTTTAACAAGATCCCTCCTTTGGGTAATCCCTGGACGAGTTCGTGCCAGCTAAACTTGCATAATTTAGCTGTATAGATGATTAAGGCAATAATTACAAGGGAAGGGAGTATTATTTTTTTATACCGTGAAGGTGAGAACTTAAAGGAAGTCATAACAAACGAATATTATTATTTAATTCACATCATTACCTTTTGTTCCAACTCCACTATATTGTTATTGTCTGAATAGACGGAAGGACTTTCATCCAGAGGCAGCTCAAATTCAGTAAATTCATCTTCATAAATTTTATGTAATTGCTCAAGCGTTATATTTGGCTTTCCATCGTATACAATCTCTCCCGATTTTATTGCAATAATCCTGGTACAATATTTTTGTGTAATTTCGGGCTGATGAAAAACTCCCACAATTGGCATTTCATTGGCTAACGGACGTAAGATTTTCATGATGCTTTTTGCATTGCTTGGATCAAGGTTAGCAATGGGTTCATCGGCCAGAAGGATCAAAGGATTCTGAAATATTGCCCTGGCAATAGCCACCCTTTGCATTTCTCCTCCACTCATGTTTTCGACTTTCCTAAACGCAAGATCTTTAATTTTTACTTTTCCCAAGGCTTCCCGGGCTTCTTTCATTTCTTCGTCGGTAAATCCATATATTATGCTGCGCAAGGGATTAATGTCTCCCAATCTGCCAATCATAACATTTTCAATAGCTGTAAGCCTTTTTACCAAATTAAAACCTTGAAATATCACGCCAATTTTTCTTCGTGCTTTTCGAAGTTCTTTAGTTTTTATATGACTGATTATTGTGCTATTACCTGTTTCGTCACTTAACAATACTTCACCGGTTGTTGGTTTCATCAATCCGGAACAACACCGCATAGTTAATGTTTTTCCTGCACCACTTGGCCCTAATATTCCTACAAATTCACCTTTCTTTACTGAAAAACTAATTCCTTTTATTATAATTCTTCCGTCGGGAAGGACCTTTGTAATGTTTTTAACTTCGAGCATAAAGGATTATTTATTGAAGCAAACATACACTTCAATTATTAGGAATGTCTAAGAAGAAAGTTAGGATTATATTAATTTGTTTTAACTCAAAATTAATGTTAATCAAATATTTATTTAATTCGAAAATATTTGAATAGTGTACAAGAAAATCGTGTAAACTTCTTAAGAAACTGATTGATTTGCAAGTCCAAATCAATTTCTAACAAAACCCTAATTGCTTTTTCACATCCATCTAATGCGACTTGGATAATTTTATCTCCAAAACAAATCGCCATGGATCGAAAATCAATGTTTCTTATTTTCTCATTTATTTTGTTGTTCACACTTGTTAAAGGCCAAGGTTTATACCGCCGCGAGCTCATTATCCCTGACATTAACGGATATAAAACGCTCAAATGTGATTTCCACATACACACGGTTTTTTCCAATGGACTTGTATGGCCTACGGTCCGTGTACAGGAAGCATGGATGGAGGGTTTGGATGCGATTGCCTTTACTGACCATCTTGAATATCATACCTTCGACAAAGATGTAGTATATGACGACAACAGGGCTTTAGAAATTGCAGTGCCCACAGCTGAATTATTCAAAATGATAGTGATCCGTGGCGTTGAAATAACCCGCAGTTTTCCATTAGGGCACTTTAATGCTATCTATACCAGCGACAACAATGCCATTCGGGTTCCTGACTCGATAAAATCCATTGCTATTGCCAATCAACAAAATGCTTTTGTTTTCTGGAACCACCCATTGGAAGATAACGGAAATTGGTCGGAGGTACAGGAATATCTTTTTAAACATGGACAATTTAAAGGCATTGAAGTAGCCAACCACGATACATATTTCCCAGAGGCCCAGCAATGGTGTATGGATAAAAATCTGACAATGATGGCCAATTCCGATGTACACAATCCAATTACTTTCGATTACAATTTTTCGAGAGGCGAGCATCGTACCATGACTCTTGTATTTGCAAAAGAAAGATCGGCTGAAGGTATTAAAGAAGCCTTGTTAAATCAACGTACAGCAGTTTATTGGAAGGACAAGCTGATTGGTAAAGAAGAGTTTCTAAAACCTATATTTACGCAAAGTATAAACGCTCAAAATAATCCTTTTTTATTTAAAAAGGCAAAACGTAATAAAGCATTTTTGTTTATAAAAAATAGTTCAGATATTCCATTTAACCTGGTTTTTAAATCTGTACCTAAAGAACTGATTTTCCCCACAACAATCACCCTTAATGCAAATTCTTCCACAGCTATTGCTTTAGAATATAAAAGCACGGAAGAAGGCGAGAAGAATATAAAATTACCTGTTGAAATAGAAAATTTGCTCATTGGTCCTAACATGCCAATGAAATCGGAGATTAATTTCATCATAAACATTGAATAAAATTTAAAAATGAAAAAGACACTAATTTCTTCAATTCTTTTAGCCACTGTACTTGTTCTATGCATGAGTACTGTCAGGAATGAAACAGCCGATATGGTTGTTATCAATGCAACGGTAATGACCGTTAATGATGCGAACCCAACCGCAGAAGCTTTTGCAATCAAAGATGGAAAATTTATTGCCGTGGGGAATAACCAGGAAATCAAAAATTATGAAAAA
>CAYZNC010000225.1:0-10913 GCA_964478555.1 uncultured Bacteroidales bacterium
AACGTTATAAAAATATTTTTAGCTTTGTTAATCAGTTTTTAGACAGTCTGACGTTGGCTGTAATTGAAAAAACATGAGAGTAGCTACTTACATTTTGATTTTGTTGATATTTGGATGTAAACCAAGTATTCAAGAAAAAGTTTACAGTTCATCAAATTATTTGATTGATTCAATAGATATAACTGTATTCACGACTGATTCTATGAAAAATCGAGTCTTCACTGATGATTATAAGGTTGTTCAACTGAATAAATCAGATATTTTTGAAAGTGAGAATTTACTGAAAGATTATATTAATCAATACAACATTAAAGGGACAAAAAGATTAGACAGTCTTAAAAGATATTTTCAAGAAGTAAAGCATAAAAATGTTCAATTATATGAAGATCAGTTTAGAATTGATTTAAGAAAATACGGCAGACAATACATTGCGGTAAAAAATAAGGAAAATCATATCATTGTATATTTAAATTGTTTTTGCAATCCTTCAGAGTTCGACTATCGGAAAAAGGATTGGGTATTTGTTTTTGACGGTGGAAATTGCTTCTTTCAAATGAAGATAGATTTAACAGACAAGAAAGTTATAGAATTTTCTGAAAATGGGGTAGCCTGAAAAAACAACTACAGCCAACACAGGTGGTTGATGCACAACTCCCAAAATATAAAAACTAAAAATTAATGCGGGGTTTTGCCAGGTTTTCGTTTTAATTCTAAAATGTAATGATTGGTTTTCTAAACATAAGAAATTCCTTGGGAAAGCCTTAAAAAACGGGATACACTTGTTATAATGGCTCAAAAAACGGGGAAGCTTACAAATCCATATATCATTCGGAAATCAAAAAACTAAAGATTATTTTAAAAATGTACTTTGGGTATTTATTTTAATAATGGCAATGATATTTTTGGGATTGATTATCGCTTTATTGACATGGACAAATGAAGGCACAGAAAATCCTTTGTTACCAGAATATTTAAAATATCAACCATTTCATTACTATTGGACTGTATTTATTGTTTTGGGACTTATATTATCAATTTCATACTTGTATATACTAAAAAAGAAAATAATGAAAAAAAAATAAAAACTGTGTACATAGTGTCTACATCATGCGTAACGTTAGGTTTAATAAAAAAAACTCGCACCAAAATGATACCGATTGATAAATTACTGCGTCTAATGAATAAACTTTAAAACTTAAAGATATGAACGGAAATATTATGTACTTAGTGCCAATTTTTGGAATGGGATTCGCCAGTTGGGCATTATACCTTGCTTACAGGGAAAAACAGTTAAAAAACAATGAAAAAATCGCCTTAATTGAAAAGGGAATGGATCCTTCACTTCTTGATTCTAAACCAAAGAATCAGCCAAATAGTTTTAAAATTGGACTATTGTTAATTGGCGCAGCACTTGGTATATTGGTTGGATATATACTTAACTTAACATTGGGTATCCCAAATTTTGTTGCATACTCAACTATGATTTTGGTTATTTGTGGGATTGTGCTCGTATATTTTCACAAATCAAAAACCGAATAATTTTTTGATTGTCTATGACAGCTAACCAAAATAGCAATCTGAATTGCGATTATTCAGCAATAATCAACAAATACAAAGATTTGGCTTTTAATATAGCTCTTAAAATCACTAAAAACGAGCAAGATTCTGAAGAGATAGTTCAGGATTCTTTTATTAAAGCATTCGATGGATTGAATAAATTCAAAAAGGATTGCCAGTTTTCATCCTGGTTTTATCGGATTGTTTATAACACCGCAATTTCTTCAATAAGGCATAAGAAACATGTTACTGTAGAGATAGATGATAATTTAAATGGCTCATTAGATAACAATCTAATTGAATGCACAATTAAAAATCTTGAAGCGCAGGAAAGAAAACTCTTGATAAAAGAAGCATTAGAAAAGCTAAATGAACTTGATTATACCATACTTTCACTGTATTATTATGAGGATATGAGTTTAAAAGAAATATCAAAAATTGTAGATAAGGAAAAAAACTATTTAAAAGTTTTACTTCAGAGAGCAAGGTTAAAGCTTTACAACGGACTAAGTATTTCATTAAAAAATGAATTAAAGGAATTAATATGAAAACAAAAGATAAAGAATTCATCAGAGAAATAATGTCTTCTGATTTTAAGCAAATTTCTAATCCCGATTTTACAAGTGAAACTCTTGAGAAAATTGCAGAATTAGAAGTTAATAAGATAACCTATTCAAGTTCTGGTGATATAACTTTTTTAATTCCCCAGATTCTATATACTTCTTTATTTATTCTACTTTCATTTGTCACCGTAATCATTTCCTGGACTCAATTGGGACAGGTAAACAACTTAATACATTCGATTGAGATGATTTCGGGGTTTTTATTGAATCCGGTTACGATTTCAATCCTGTTTTCATTTCCACTACTTTATTTAATTGATTTATATTTGAAGAAAGTAAGTGCATAATTTACTAAACCTAATCGAGTAGACCGCCCCGCCAGCTAGACTGACGGGGATAGCCTCTCACACCATCGTACGTAAGGGTCTCGTATACGGCAGTTCGTTAGGTATCAGTATTATTGCTCTTTACACCAATTATACCTCTGCCGTTGTTTAAGATAAGGCTAGAAAACTCGAAGTACAGCTTCTACAATCATCCGTTACTGCCAATTGTAAAAAAACCTCTCCATCAATTGGTGAAAAATGATTAAATTTGTACAAATATTTGATTATGACTATGACAGATTTGAAACGAGAGATTAATAAAGCTATTGATAATGGTCCAGAATCGGTGCTTGTTGATATTTTAGATTATCTGAAACAAATTCAAGTGACTCCAACAGAAAAAATTGATTTGTCAAGGCACTTAGGTTTAATACTTCGTGAGGACAAAGAATTACTGCAACGATTAACATTATGATCAATTACAGGATGCAATCCATGTACACGAAGTATTGATTGATAAATTTGGCGGCTCTAAGGGTATCCGAGATCTTCCATTACCGTTAGCAGTAACCTCAAAAAACATTTGCGAAAAATTGATAAATAATGGAACTTAAAACTATTTATACTTCAAATATTCCGGTTGACTGTTATATAATGAGGGGTCGATTAGAAAGTGATGGAGTTGATTGCTTCATTTTTGATGATAATATAATTTGGGTAAACCCTTTTTGGGCCGTAGCTATAGGAGGAGTAAAACTAAAAGTTCCATTGGACCAGGTGGACCTTGCTGAGAAAATAATGAGTTTAATTAAGCAAGACAAGTTGATTGATGATAATGGAGTGTATGAAATGTCGACAGTTTTTGAAAATGAGATTAGTCGGCAGAATGAAATCATAAATATTAAAACTCAAATTCGCAAAGACACTTCCCTAATTGATAAACCGGATTATATTAAGACAAATTGGTTAAATCATGAAGAGATTCACCAACTTTTAGATTCTGAGAAGAAATTTATAGCGTTTGCAAATACAAAATTCATTTTTACATGGGAACAATTTTGGTATGAGCTGTTCGATTTTGATAGAAGCGTTTTCAAATATTTCAGGACACGTCCCGTTGAGTATTATTTAGACAAAGAATTAGCAGACAATTATAATTGCAAATCCATTGATAAATCAAATATGATTTGTAGTAATTGTAAATCGGATGAAGTAAGTTATGGTTATACTTTAGATATTAAATGGGGCATCATTTATCTTATATTTTCATTTTTATTTTCTGCCCCATTTCCTTTGATAAAGAGAAATCATCATTGTTTTAATTGTGGATTAGATTTTAATTAATAAAAGTGGCTACCGCTTCGCAGACAACTATCACTTCTGCAGTACATCCACCACAATATTCCAATTCTGGCCATTTTCCTTTTTCCAAATCCGGACATAGTTGGTTTTCTCTACTTTCTTAGTGTCGAGAAATTCAATAGTGGCTGTACCATAAACAAAGCCCAAATCGCCTGATTGGGCCACCTGGCCATCAACCAGCTGATAGGTGATTTTCTTATTTTTAATTTGCTGATTCAACATTTCCTGAACAGCCGTGTTAGTAATTAAAGGCATCGTTCCAACCCGGAAAAACCTGGCCTCTTTGGAAATAACCGATGCGTAAGCAGCAACACCAGACTGAACGAAAGATGCTATGAAGTCATTTTCTTTAGCGGTTAATTCCAGTTTGAAATCGGTTTTATTTTCGCGCTGATCATTGGTAAGCGGAATGGCTGAGATTGCCAGTGCTGCTCTAGATTTAGGCTCGGAATGTCCTACCCCAAGATCGAGTATAACTTTCCATTGATGATTGGATTGTTTGACCCAAACTGAAACAAAATCGCCATAATAGACAGGTTTTTCATCAGATCTGGTTTTCCTGAATTCCGAGGGTCCTGTGTCATATCCAAAATCGCCTGAAGCAGCCACATCTGCAAAACATGGCTCCCAGGTAAGTAATCCCTGGTCGTCTTTAACATTTCCATAAAGTTCTTTGCCGTCTTTTACTTCTCCGTTTCTGAACATTAAAGATTTGTCGGCCAAAAAAGCCAGGAAAGCTGTGTGCGTACTTGAATCGCTGGCTAAACGTGCAAATGCTCGTTCGGATTCTACCAAAGATGTTATGTTTGGATTTATAGATCTTTGCGAGGATTGATGATGTTCCAAAGTTTGGGCATTCAGCGAAAAAGTTACAAACATGCTTGATACAAAACCGAAAACTACTGAAAATTTCATGGCTGTTTAATTAACTTACATTTAATCGCTTAGTTATGGCACTATTTTTAAGAAGTGCTTCTACTATACTCAAATCAAGTAAATCTGTAACTTTGATGTTCTCACGATTGCCTTCCACCAGGTGTATTTTTTTTCCTGCTGCTTCAAGTACGCTGGCATCATCGGTAAAAGTATGATCGTATTGCTGATTAAAAGCTTTTTTAATTAACGAACAGAGAAATACCTGCGGGGTCTGAACCAATCGTAGCGATGCCCTGTCAATCGTGTTGTTTGTCTCATTTTTTACCTGACGTACGGTTTCATAAACCGGAAAGCATGGAATAGCATTGCCATGCTCTGCAGCTGTGGCAAAACAACGTTCAATAGTCCCTGAACTCACCAGCGGTCTTACTCCATCGTGAATAGCTACTAATCCTTCCTTAGGAATCATAGCCAATCCATTTTTAACCGTGTGAAAGCGGGTTTCTCCACCGGCAACTACCTCATGAACTATATTAAATTTATGCTTCTTGATTAGTTTCTGCCAATAATCAAATTGTATTTCAGGTAATGCGAGAATAATTTTAATGTCCTTATCAAACCTGAAAAAGGCTTCGATAGTGTGCATAAGAATAGGTTTACCACACAATTCGATGAATTGCTTGGGTAAGGACAGATTCATTCTAGTCCCTGATCCTCCTGCAACGATTAAGGCAAATTTTTTCATTGTAATAGAAAAGCTATAAATTTTTTTAGGCAGAATGCTAACTTGAGTAAAATTGAACGTTTTTTAAACATAACAAAGATACATTAAGTATCAAACTCAAACAAGATAGAATTATATTTGTAGTAATTTTTATTATTCGCGAATTATGCTTGAAAAATCTGTTGCATTTCTCACCATTCTTAAGGAAAACAATTACAGAGAATGGTTTCATGAAAACAAGCCCCAGTATGAAGAGGCTAAAAAGGAATTTGAATCATTCGTTAGTTTGCTCATTCAGGAAATTTGCGCAATTGATAAGCAAGTCAGTTTTCTTGAACCCAAGGATTGTGTATTTCGTATCTTCAGGGATATTCGTTTTTCCACAGACAAAACACCTTACAAAACACATTTTGGCGCCTATATAGCCCGCGATGGTGGGAGAAAGAGCGAGTATGGCGGATACTATTTTCATCTCGAACCTGAAAACAGCTTACTGGCGGGAGGTATTTGGATGCCTCAGCCTGACATTTTGAAAGCTGTTCGTCAGGAAATCTACCATAATGTCGATGAATTTCTTGCCATTATTACCCATAAGGAATTCAAGAAGCATTTCGACGAAATCGACCAGGATTCCATGTTGAAAACTTCTCCAAAAGACTATCCTAAGGATTGGCCACATATCGATCTCCTGAAATATAAAAGTTATACGGTTTCAAAATCACTGCCTTCCGGAGTAATTGAAGGCGCTGCACTCATGAAGGAGATAAGTACGGTTTTTAAAGCAATGTATCCTTATAACAGTTTTTTAAACCGGATTATCGAAGATATCAGGGGTTGACACCATGCTTTCTACTAATTACTTCCATGGTTATTTGTTTGCGTGCTAACTTTGAAGTTCCTGTTTCCGGAAAATTCTTCAAAAAGAATACTTCTCTGGGAAATTCAAATTCTGTTAGTTTGCTGTAAAGCATATTTTTAACGACCTGGATCGGATATTTGGCAGGTTGAGCCGTCTCGATAATTAAAATGATTTTTTCTCCCAGTTTAGGGTCAGGTTTTGAGGAAATGATAAACCGATCTATAAAACAGCCCGCCAGCTTTTTTTCTAAAATTTCGGGAAAGTATTTAATGCCTCCGGAAATAATCATGTTGTCGAGCCGGCCTATTATTTCAAATTCATTGTTTTGTGAAATTCGAACCACATCCTTAGTATGCACGATATTTTCAGATAGAAACGGAGCATTGATGATCAAACAATCATTTTTGTCCTTATCGATCGAAATATTTGGTAGAAGTTGATATTGTTTAGAATAACCTGCCCCATCAATTCTTCGCATAGCAATGTGCGAAATGGTTTCAGTCATTCCATAGGTCGAATAAATAGGATGATTTTGTCTTCTCAGGTTTTCTTCCAGTGCATGAGGAATAGCAGCTCCGCCAATGATGAGCTTTCTTATTTGCTTTATCCTGGAAATCCCCCCGGGGCTTTCCAATAGATTCTGCACTTGTAACGGAATCATAGCGGCAAAATCTATGTTTTCAGATAAGTCATCGTAAACATTACCCTTTGGTTCAACGCTTGTAAGTTTAAGCCTTCCCACCATAGACCGGATAATCATCATTTTGCCTGCAATAAAATTCACGGGAAGACATAGTAGCGAAGTATTACCTGGTTTCAATTCAAGAAAATCCAGCGTACTGATCGCACTATTCATAGCAAATTCTTTCTTTATTCTCAACAATTGGGGTTGCCCGGTGCTTCCCGAAGTTTGAACTTCAAAAAACTCATTTTCGTTACACCATTCAATAATAAACTTAACGATGTTTAATTCCCATTCGGCACAATGTGTATTGGCGAATGTTTCATGACAGTATTTTAGCAGGTCCTCTGTGCTGTACCATGAACCATTCAGATATAATCCATATTCGTTATAGTAGTGGCCCGTCATTCCAGGTTTTTATCGTACCTCAACTCTCCATCTTTTATAAACAAGGGACTAGCAAAGTTGTTCGCATATAATTGTCCGGTTCCAAGTCCTTGATGCATATTATTGTCATAAGTGGCAGTCCATTGTGCAATCATGTTAAGGCCTATGTTGGATTCCAGAGCCGAGGTTATCCACCAATCAACATTTTTTGATTTGGCCGCGTTTATCCATTCGTTACATCCGGTAAAACTTCCATGCAGTGAGGGTTTCAGAATTATATAGCGGGGTAAAACTTCATTGATAAGTTGCTGCTTTTCACTGACGGTGTAATACCTGATTAATTCTTCATCAAGCGCAATCGGAACAGGACTTTCCTTACATAAGTATGCCATTTTTTTTATATTCCCAGGTTGTATAGGTTGTTCGATAGAATGAACTCCATACTTTGCGAGAGCCTCCAATTTTAACATTGCTTCATCCGGCGTAAACGCACCATTAGCGTCAACCCTTATTTGAATTTGCTCACCCGTATAATTTTTTCGAATGTCTTTAATAACGGAAAGCTCAGTACCAAAGTCGATAGCGCCTATCTTCAATTTGAGGCACGTATACCCCTGATTGATCTTTTCCTGCACCTGCTTCCTCATAAAATCAGGTTTTCCCAGCCAAATTAATCCGTTGATCTTTATTCCGGTTTTCCCTTCGGTGAACTCGGTTGAAAAAACAGGATTGCCCGATTTTCTTTGGTAATCGAGCAATGCACTTTCCAATCCCATTCGTATGGAAGAATATTGCTCTAAACCTTCGGAAACCGGATAGTTGTATCGTTCAATACGATGGCAGACTTCATTTAACTTATCTAAAAACCCTAAATTCAATTCGGGACTAAGACCAGGTAAAGGTGCACATTCACCAACACCTGAAATTTCGGGATTTTCCGTATCATAAATGCGTATAAACCAAGTATCTCTTTCGGTATATACCCCTCGGGAGGTGCCGGCAGGTTGCCCGAATAAAAGTGTATATTTTTTATAATTGGCCTTCAGCATAGGCTCAATATCAATCCTGTTCCAAATAACAAAGCAAATATGAACGTTGAAATAGAAAGTTTTCTCAGGAAAGGATCCAGGTTCCTGTTTTCGTTTATTTTGAAGATGGCTGTTAAATCCATGATAAATTTAGGAAATATCAGCAGCAGAATTAATTGTTTTACCGAGGTAAAGTTAAAGGCGAGGTAAATTACCGAACCAAGCAAACCCAGAAGAATAAGAAATGCATGATATTTCTTGGCTCTTGATAAGCCTATGCGGCCTGCTAATGTCATTTTACCGCAACTTATATCATTTTCGATATCACGCATATTATTGAGGTTAAGCACACCCATGCTGAAAAGTCCCAATACAACGGCCATTGCAGCTGCCCCCAAAGTTAGCCGGTGGGTATGCAAAAAATAAGTACCCAACACTCCTGCCTGACCAAAGAATAGGAAAACCGAAATATCACCGAGACCCATGTATCCGTAAGGTTTTTTACCCATCGTATATTTTAAAGCTGCCACTATTGAGGCAACACCTAAGATCCCAAATATGATGTAGAAATGAGTACCGAGACCTCTGATTCCTTCCACAATAAGCCAGATACCAGTGAATAAGCTTAAAATTACAGTAATGATGATTCCCTTTCGCATTTGCGATGTGGATATTTTCCCTGACTGCACAGCGCGTAAAGGTCCTACCCTGTTTATATTATCGGTACCACGCACAGAATCACCATAGTCGTTTGCCAGATTCGATAAAATCTGAAGAAAAACAGCTGTGATTGACGCCAGGACAAAGACATTCGTATTGAATGTCCCGTCAAACCAAGCCAGGGCACTTCCCGTTAGAATACTGGCTAATGCAAGAGGCAATGTCCTTAGTCTTGCTGCTTTTAGCCATGACGATATAGCTGAAAATGTACTGCTATCTTGTTGAGCTTTTCTTATAGAATCTTTTGGTTCCTGTGGTATATCTCGCTTTGGAAATTTATCCACCTCTAATTTATTAGTATTCAATGTTTATGGAAATTTTGGAAATTTTTTAAAATCCGGATTTCTCTTTTCGAGGAAAGCATTTTTCCCCTCCTGAGCTTCTTCCGTAAGGTAATATAGCATGGTTGCATTGCCAGCAAATTCTTGTAGCCCTGCTTGTCCATCCAGTGCTGCATTCATACCAAGCTTTATCATTCGCAAGGCTAAAGGGCTGTGTTTCATCATTTCTTTAGCCCAGTTTATCACTTCATCCTCTAATTGTTCATAAGGAACTACTTTGTTTACCAAGCCCATATCCAAGGCTTCCTGTGCCGAATATTGACGGCACATAAACCATATTTCGCGGGCTTTTTTCTGACCTACAATGCTGGCAAGGTAGGAAGATCCGAAACCTGCATCGAAACTGCCAACCTTGGGCCCTGTTTGACCAAATATGGCATTTTCGGAAGCTATGGAAAGATCACAAACCACATGCAACACATGTCCCCCTCCAATAGCATATCCGTTCACCATAGCCATTACGGGTTTTGGCATTGATCGAATTTGCTTTTGAACTTCTAAAACACTGAGCCGGGGTATACCGTCTTTCCCAATATAGCCTCCCAACCCTTTCACGTTTTGATCTCCACCGGAACAAAATGCCTTGTCGCCCGCGCCTGTGAGCACAATCACGCTAATAGATTGATTTTCGCGGCAAATATCCAATGCATCACTCATCTCCAATGTGGTTGTGGGTGTAAACGCATTTCGATACCGCGGCCTGTTGATGGTAATTTTAGCTATGCCTTCCCAATATTCGAAGAGAATGTCTTCGTATTGCTTCAGAGATTCCCAGTTTCGTGTTTGGGTCATTTGATGGATCAAATTTATGTTTTTAATGGTTATTCTTTTAAGAATTTGAAATAAGCTTTTAAAATTTCAGCATTGTGTTTTCCCGGAGTTTTAATTTCGAGCAGAGCCGGTTTCTCGAAATTGCCGTAAAGCCAATCCAATCCTTCAGTTAAACTCAATTCATCAGTAGCCACTTTAGCTTCAATATTGTAGGCTTTGGCAACACTTGCTGCATTGTAATCATGACTGGCTTCGTAATGTGTTTCCAATTCCGGCATTGTTGAGGAACCATCCAAAAACCTGAATATGCCACCACCTCCGTTATTTATTACAATAATTCTGAGATTTCCTGTCAAATGTTTGTTCCATATGGCATTTGAATCGTAAAAGAAGGCCAGATCGCCAGCTATAACTGTATTTAATTTACCAGAAGCGTAAGCATTACCAGCTGCAGTGGAAATAACACCATCAATACCACTAGTTCCCCTATTCGACATAAAAGAAATATTTTTTGTATGTGTAAAGAGTTGGGCATAGCGAATTGGTGTGCTGTTCGATAAATGTAAAACAGTATTGTCGGGCAATTTGTTTCCGATAAGGCGATCCTAGAGATCGTAGAAATAGCATGTCAACTCTGGATGGCGGCCGGGTCCCGGTGCGGGCGTCACGATTCCAATCACCTGATCCGCGTTGTTGTAATACAGAGTGTTGGTTCCA
>CAYZNC010000226.1:0-10903 GCA_964478555.1 uncultured Bacteroidales bacterium
AATTATATATTTAAGTTTGTACTGTACCGTTTCCCTCAGTTTGGTCATTTCATACAGGGAAGTCCGATTCTTTTAATCTATAAGGGGCAGGTGAATATGATCAATTTGGAAAGGGCACGCATAACAATTCAGGAATTAAAGGAAGCCATCAGAGAACATGGTGTTGGCGAAATCAGAGATGTGGATCTGGCGGTGCTGGAAATTGATGGAAATATCAGTATTCTGTCCAACGAATTTCAACACAAAACCTTGAAAAAAAGAAAGGGACGGAGCAAGGTGATGAAAACGCAATGAGGAAAATAGAGCCAAGACAAAAGAACCAAGAGTCAAGACAAAGGTTTATTATAAAACAGAGCTAAGATAAAAGAACCAAGAGTCAAGACAAAAGTTTATTATAAAACAGAGCCAAGATAAAAGAACCAAGAGGCAAGACAAGGGTTAATTATGTATCTGGTTTCTTATGTCTTGATTCTAATATCTTATGTCTTGGTTCTAATATCTAATATCTTGTATCTAATATCTTGTATCTAAATAGCAATGTATGAAACACACTTATTTACATCTTAATTTGGCCTTGTTGGGCTGCCTGGTTTTGGGTTTATTACTGTTTTCGGGTTGTGCACCAAAGGAAGTCGTATCTTCGTGCGTGCATGGTCAGCCTTTTGGTTTTTGGTGGGGCTTGTGGCACGGATTTATAGCGCCTTTTGACTTAATCGGAATGATTCTGTGGAATGATATTGCGGTGTATGCCCAAAATAATAACGGGATATTTTATGCCTTAGGATTTATTATGGGCAGTGGTGGCTGGGGATTTTTAGGAGGCCGGGGTTTCAGGCGTCGTTGATCCAATCCTAATTTTGCTGTACCAGTGATCTTTTAAAAATCTGATCCCAGGCTGTTAATGCGAGTTTGGGTTGAAGGTTTTTATCTACGAGTCCCAGGTATGCAAATAAATTGATATTGGAAGGTGTTCCTGCCGGCAAAGCAGATAAATCTATATCGGTAAAGGTCAGTTGGAAAACTGCTGTTGCCGATACCTGATCGAGAAGTTGAGCTTGTCTCGTTATATAATCCTGTTGCTTTTGAGGTGAGTCATTAAAAGTAGTTACTGTTTCTGACGACCATCCTCCCTCGGATACAAATACAGGTAGGGTTTTTCCTTCCACCAGTCTGGAATAATAATTTAAAGGAATGTCCTTTGGATTATCAAAGCCAAAATAAGGATAGGAGGAGAGTCCTAACTCCTGTATAAAAGGGAAATCGATAAAATCCTGATCAATGCCTTTAAAAGAACTATTATCCAATTTGCCCCACGCATAATCAACCTGAACACTTACGCTGAATTTTACATTACTGTCGAATGCCCGTATTTCCTGAAATGCATCATTAACTGCTTTTTTTACACCTTGATATATGGAGCTTGAAGAACTACCGCGAATTAAATTGGTTTCTAACGCCAAACCCAGGTGATCGGGCTTAAGTATGCTATCCATAACAAAAGCAAATCTTCGGTAGATCTGCTGCACATCGGCCTGGGCAATACTTTTTCCCCGATCTACCAGCGCATTGGCATCCGAACCCCGGTTCAGTCCATTGGCAGGATCGATGTAAACCCAGAGTTTTAGATTCTTCTCCCTGTAATAATCCACCAGCCCTTTATAATTATTGATCACATACTGCTGGGCAGTGGACCCTGAATAAAGAGAATCCCATGGTACCTCGGTGGTAATCATTGCTGCATCTGACCGTGGAATCCAAAGGTTAAGTGATTGAATTACCAGGTCAAAATCCTGCCGGGGAGCAGAGTTTTGAAATCCCATCCGGTAGGTACGACTTGTTGGATTATCAACGTCTTTCTTAGGATCGCAGGAATTTATTGAAGAAACAGTAAGAAGTGAAAAGATGACAACAAATTTTGTCGTTAATGTTGAATGCATATCACTATATTTATGGTAATTATTACTAAGTTAAGAAAAATATTAGGAAATAAAAGAATAGAAAGCGTCAACTGGTATTGATTTGGAAATAAGAAATAAAGACTTTAAATTCGAAGGTAAAACACTGGTATTGAAGGATAGAAATGAAAGAAATAGTCTACCAACATGATATGCTAAAATTTTAATAATGAATTCGATAATAAAAATTCTGTACAAAACCAATGATACTTTCGATGAATTGAACAACCAATACGCTGATGAATTGGATATTGACTGTAATCTGATTTTTTTAATATTTGGTGCTATTGCAGGTTTTATCTCGTTTGCTGACGAATTAAAGTATATAAGGCATGTTGCGGGCGACAAAGGGATAATTTTATATGTGATATTATCAATTATAGTAGGTGCGGGAATTACCGTACTATTTCTCAGGTTCTTTTTGACTTATTTGCTTTATGGAATTGGATGGTTAATCAAAGGAAAAGCCAAGACGATTGATATTAAGGTTGTTGTAGCTTATTCGATGATTCCATTCTTTTTGAGATTTCCCGTTATGTTAGTTATAGGAATGAGCGGTAAAACAGGAAATTTGATTGGAGTCGAATATTGGATTGTTCATGTGTATTATATAATTATCTGGCTTTGGACAATGAAAATAATGATTCAGGGGCTATTAAAGTTCAACAAGTATGGTGTATTTAAGGCAATTATCAATGCTAGTTTCTTGCTTATTATTGCATTGATTATGAGATTAATTGTATACGAAATAACGGGATAGGAGATTGTTTTGGGCTTAGGATTTTGAATTAAATCTGAAAGTGTTATATGGAATATTCTTTAAAAGATAAGGATTAGTACTTTAGGTCGTTGAACCCAACCATTTTATTCTAATTCTTCAATTCCGTCTCCCAACAAATTTTCAGATTCCAGGTAGGGTAGCTCCTGTACTTCCTTGAGTTTACCCTGAATTTTCCGTGTTCTGGTGCCTACCAGTTCATCGATGTCTTCGCCAGCTTTCATTATTTTTTCCTGAGCTTTTTTCAATACTTCACCAAACCTGCTGAATTCAGTCTTCACTGCGCCCAGAACTTTCCATACTTCAC
Source organism: uncultured Bacteroidales bacterium (assembly GCA_964478555.1). Taxonomy (GTDB): domain Bacteria; phylum Bacteroidota; class Bacteroidia; order Bacteroidales; family JAAUTT01; genus JAAUTT01. The sequence goes on from CAYZNC010000226.1 coordinate 3,041, forward strand.
TGGAACGTCTTTCAATAGCAACAGTTCGAAATCCCATCTGCAGGCTGTTGAGAATAGCAGCCAATGTAGTAGGTCCGGTAACTACGATTTTATAATCGCGCTGCAAACATTCCAGAAGACTGGAGCGTCGAACGATTTCGGCGTAAAGACCTTCCGATGGCAAAAACATTATTCCAAAATCTGTGGTGTACGGTGGTTCAATGTATTTGTCATGAATATCTTTAGCAAATTTCTTGATATTGCTTTCGAGCGACTTGGCAATGGCGTTTATCTGAACAGCATCCCCTATGTCATAGGCAGTGAGGAGCGCATTGTAGTCTTCAATTGGAAATTTGGAATCAATGGGAAGGTAAACTGCTTGTCCGGAATCGTCTCTACCTGGTAATTTTACTGCAAATTCTACATTTTCGCGAGTATCCTTGCGGGTCACCAAATTGCATACATATTGCTCGGGACTAAGGATTTGCTCCAGAATATTAGCGAGCTGAAATTCGCCAATGATTCCACGTGTTTTAACATTGGTAAGTACCTTTTTAAGATCACCGACACCGGTGGCAAGCGTTTGCATTTCACCAAGGCCTTTGTGAACTTGTTCAAGTCGTTCGCTTACTTGTTTAAACGATTCGCTGAGGCGTTTTTCAAGCGTGGATTGCAGCTTCTCATCCACGGTGGCTCTCATTTCATCAAGTTTCCTTGCATTTTCATCCTGCAACAATTTTAACCGGGTTTCAACAGTTTCACGGATTTTATCCAATTGCTGAATCATAGCAAAAAGCTGATCACGCTGAACTTGTCCGTTGTCAGCAATGCTTTTCGAGAGAATATCGGAAAATGTTTTTAAGGAGGATAAGGTTTCTTCGCGTATATCTTTGGAATTTCGCAGGTTTTCTTCACGGTTACGTGCAAATTCATCCCGCATAGATGAGTCGAGCCAGGTAATTAGCTGGTTTACATGATCCAGATACATTTGAGTGCCATTACTTTTTTGTGGTTTTAGCAATATTATGATCACGAAACCCAGGAGGAGCAGAATGGCCAGCAGCAGAATGGTATAAACAGACATAAAAAATCATTTTCAGTATCTGCAAAAATATAAATAAAACGGTACTGAATGGATGAATATTGTTAGCTATAGTTATTGGCTTTTGACTGTTAGGTTTAGCCAACAGCTAATAGCCAAAGGCCAACAGCTTTTCATTAAAAGAGATTTGCATCTTAAAACATTTAATTGAATTATCGTATCTTTGTTTACAATTGCAACTTTATAAATTTAAAATTTATGATGATGAAAAAGATTTTAATGATCTCATTATTTGCTGCTATTTCGTTATTTGTCATTTCGTGTGGACAGGGCTCTTCCAAGGTTAACAATGCTACTGAAACAAAAGCTGAAAAAGTTGTGTATACATGTGAAATGCATCCGGAAGTGATTAGCGACAAGCCGGGAAAATGCCCAAAATGCGGGATGGAGCTGATTAAGAAATCAGTTCCTGCCACAGCGGATACAACGAAGACCCAAATGATGAAATAGTACGATTATTAATTAAGATTACTTTGCTGGCGGATTGCGGAACAGGAGCGTAGGGTCGGGCTAAATCACCCCTTAGCCTTGGAAAAAATATAATCAAAAAAATATTAAGGGACTACGAACTGTCTATGGCTATTTTAACCTCATATTTTATAAACCTGCAAAACAATTTTGGTTTGTTGGGTGTTAAAGTATATTATCAATTGCCCAAAAGCCAAGAAATCAAAAAGGTGCTTGGTATAGCACTCAATGAATTCGTAATCCGTACTTTGATAAAAAAATGAAAGTTGCAGGAAAAAGGATAACACTTTAAAATGGTTGACGAATACGGATGACACCAACAGAGTGTGTGGGATTTCAAATTATTTAATAACTAAAACAAAAATACATGATGACGACAAAAACGATGAGCCTTTTGGCTATGATGATGTTTGTAGGCATGACCACATTGTTTGCACAGCAGGTTAAAACTGACAAAATAAAAGTGAATGGTAATTGTGGCATGTGCAAAACACGTATTGAGAAGGCAGCTGCATCAGTAGACGGGGTTTCTAAAGCCGAATGGAACGATGAAACTAAGCTTTTGGCTGTATCCTATGATCCGGCTAAAACGGATGTGAAAAAAGTAAGTGCTGCCGTCGCCAAAGTTGGCCACGACACAGAAGCGGTTAAAGCAGAAGAAAAAGATTACAAAGCTTTACCCGGTTGCTGCCAGTACGATCGAAAGAAATAATTCATATTTGATCTGTGTTACTTCTGCCCGTAAAGACGAATCCCGGAACCTTTGAATTCCGAAATCCGTGAAATTAGCTCTATTTGTTTATTGATTAATTTTTTGATGGTTAGTTTTTAAGATTAAACACCGGCAATCGTGAGGAATGCTGGTGTTTTTTATTTTAGAAACCTGGCCTTAGTCGTTAACCGCCGGAAGGTAGACAAGTTTTGTTTTCAGCGCCTGTCTAATATGTTTAGTTATTTAGATTTATTCTAAGGCGGTTATTGCAAACATATTTAATTAATTAATTTTCAGCACAAAATAATATATTGAAAGAATTTTTTTTCTCATGGGAAAAAAGGCCTGGATTTTTATAACAAATTATCGTTTTGATTAATACGTAATAAAAGCTTCTTTTTAAAATAATTTTCTCTAAAGAGTATGTTGTCAAGAAAAAATGATATAATTGTAATTTTAAATAATTAAAGATACTAAAATATTAAAATCATTTAATATTAAAATTTCTTAATCTTATTAGTACTGTTTAACTAATTTAATATCAAATCTTTATCGTATGAAAAAATCAATTGTGACGTTGCTGGCTACTATTAGTGTTATTGTATTAATAGTAATGAATTGTAGTAAGAAGTCTTCTGATAATAATAGTGGTACTAAAGTATCAAAGATTTCAGGAACTGTAACTGGTCAGGTAACTCCTGCCGGTGCAATAGTGGCGCTGAGCACACAGCCCAATGCTACTAAAGTAATTGCTCGTGTGGTAGCTGATAGTACCGGAAAGTATTCTTTTTCGGGCTTAAGTGATGGAACGTATTATTTAAGTGGTAAATACAATACTGACAATGCCAATTTAAAATCGTCAGGCATTACATTTACCACAGCCGGTGATGTTACGGTAGCAGTGAGCGGAGCTGATGTCACGCAAGATATCGCTTTGGTTTCAAATGGTTCCACGGGAACTGATATCATTGAGTATGCTGCCACCGGAAAATGGAATCTCGACGAAACTCATTCCCGTGTTGGGTTTGAATTTCCTTTCGACAGTGTGAATGCTACTTTTAATGGCCATTTTACAAATTTTGGAATTAACTCATTTTTATTTAATCAAGCCACACCTTCCAGCTCTCATATGGATATTTGGGTTGACATAACTTCCGCCGAAACAGGTGCTCCAACATCCATTGATACGGTTCACAAAACAGCTGTTGGTGGCAGAGATGGGTTAAATGGATGTATTTCCCATACATTTGGTGTTGTGTATGCGTTAGCAGATACTTTTTTCAAAGGTTATTACCGGCCAACCTCCGTGATTGTTTCTGGGAACTTGGTGACAAGTGCTAAGGCCTCGTTCGTAAGTACAAGTGTTTCCGCTTACGGTGATGGATATGTAGCCAATGGAAATTTGACGTTTCATGGGATAACCAAAGCAGTTTCGTTATATTTTCATTACATTAAAGGATATGCGGTCACTGCTAATGGTAAAACTACAAACTATTCAAGTTTTAGTGGATTTTTTGATATGAAAGCAAAGGTGGATTTTGGCGTTATTTCCACCCATGTCAAAGGTAACCCGGTTCATGTTATAACAAACCTTCAATTTAATAAATAATAAGACCACCATAATATAACCTGGACGCTGTCCTATATTTGAAAAAGACAGCGTCCGTATATTAATTAATAATCGACATTTATGCAAAAGCTAAATTCAGTCAAAAAAGTATTGATTTGTCTTTTGACATTTGCTTCTTTATTCTTTGGCTGCGAATATGAAAAAATTCCAGGTCCCCATGTTGCCACTTCAACGGCCTTTTTAAAATCTGTATATACGGGATCTCCCGCAGTATCGCTGAATTCTCCGGTTTGGCAAAATTCCGATTACTTCGTGGTCCCTTTAAGTAACCTATCGATCAATAAAACCGATACGGCAAATGGTGTACTTAATGGCAACGGAACATTTGATGGAGTGAATGCGTTTGGAGATTCTGCAAAGCTCATTTTACGTTCCGTTTATAACAATAACAATATTTATATTTTAGCGGAATGGAAAGATATAAGTCTGGATGCAATAGGCAGAATTTGGTTATGGAATGGGCCTAAGGATGTGCATAAAAACGATGACTCTGCAAAATGGACTACGCAAAGTAACGACGATAAGCTTATCCTGAAATTTAAATTTCCTCAATCACAAAATTATTCTGAAGATATCTGGGTTTGGAGCGTTGCCTTGTCCGAACCTTTGGGATACGCAATTGACATGGTTTCGAAAACAGACCAAACGGTCATAAGCGATGCCGGAACGCCCATGTTTGCCCGAAACGGAACAAATAACAGGAGTGGCCCTTTGTATGAGTTCAATGGTCAAACCCAAACTATTACCAAAGGAAATGGTTCCGGCGGTTTATTAGACGCAGCCTATTTTCTTTATAATAAAACTGCTTATACAGGCAACCCCAGTGCTGGATATATATCTTACAAAGGTACCTGTTTCGACTGTCATGGAGAAGGAAATGTTTCCGGATATGCCCCACAACTTAACCAATCGTGGCTTAATACGATGTCGCGAACTGCAATTAAAAATTTTATTCTGGATCCAGACCAGCATTCCGATGGATATTCGCATGTAGAGACATTATCAGATGAGGCACTCAATAACATTTTTGCGTGGTTAAGGGGACAATCGGGCACACCTGGTTATTATCTTCAAACGCCCAGTGGAAGTGTAGCAGATGTTTTAGCTTCATCGAACGTACAAACAGGAAAAATAAACCCGGTTAACAGTAACGGCTATAAGGTTTTACTTACCCGGAAATTAAATACCGGTAACCCGGACGACCTTACATTTGATGTCAAAGATGGAACTACTTATACTATTGGCATCGAGTTATGTAATAAGGATAGCGTAAACTTTATCGGTGCAATTAATCAAACATTAATTTTTAAAAATAATTAGGATGAATGGAACATGTTTTAATAAAAACACAAACCTGTCCCGGGTATGTTTGGGACGAGCTCCATCCGACCATATTACATCAAATTTTGGACGAATGAGGATAAAGGGAATTTGTTTTTTGTCAATCATACTATTGTTGGTTATTAGCTGTGAATACGAAAAGCAGGAGCCTCTGAAACCACTTACAAATGTAAGTTTCTCTTCTGATGTGATACCGATATTTAGTAAGAGTTGCAGTACTACCGGATGTCATTCGGCCGGAGCAATTACTCCGGATCTGACAGCAGCTAATGCATATAGTTCCCTTGTGTATGGAGGTTATGTGGACACACTCACCGTTGAAAATAGTACAATTTATAAGCGGATAATTGATAAACAAAAACCCATGCCTCCTTCAGGAAACCTTTCACAGGATCAAATTAATGTAATTTATTCCTGGATAAAAATTGGCGCGCCAAATAATTAATCAGTAAAAATTAACGATGAAACAAACATAAGGTGTTCCATCAGACCAATTAAACTTATATAACATCAACATGAAAGATTTATTGATCATTCGTCTAATCTTAATTTTATCTCTTACCTCTGGAGTAGTCAGGGCTCAGGATGACTTATTAAATTCGCTTGACAAGGATATTGCAGAGGACGTACACTATGTGGGTTATACATTTAAATCCACACATATCATTAATGGGCAATCCGTCGAAAATATGAAAAAAAATCAGCTCGATTTTCGCATCAATCACAGGTTTGGTGAGTTAAACTCCGGATTATTCAATCTTTACGGGTTGGATAATGCTCTAATCAATTTCAGTTTCGATTATGGAATCACAGACCGGTTGATGATTGGAGTCCGCCGGGGTACTTACGAAAAAACTTACGATGGGTCATTAAAGTATCTTTTGTTTCGCCAATGTACAGGGAAAAGAAATTTTCCGGTAACTGTTTCCTATTACACTGATTTTTCTGCTAATACATTGCTATATTCAGCCCCTCTCCAACGAAGATTGGCCTATGTACACCAATTGCTCATTGCCAGAAAATTTAATGATAAGCTTTCGATTCAGCTGAGTCCCAGTTTTGTGCATCGGAATAGTGTGCAGGCCAACGACGTAAATGATGTTTATGCGTTAGGCTTTGGCGGAAGATATAAACTTAGAAGAAGAGTAGCGCTTACATGGGAGTATTTTTATTGCAGCCACACCGCAAAAAGCGACACCTACTACAACCCGGTGGCACTGGGCGTTGATATTGAAACGGGAGGCCATGTATTTCAATTATTTATAACCAATTCCCGCCCTATGGTCGAAAAAGGGATGATTGCTGAAACCACGGGTGATATCACACATAATGGAATTTATCTTGGATTTAATATTTCACGCGTTTTTGCATTAGGGAAACATAAGGAGAAAGAGAAGGAATAAAGGTTTAATTTAAATATTTATAGTATGAAAAAAGTGATGTTATTATTGCTAATGGGCATATTTTTTTGTGGGTTTCATTTGAATGCACAGAAATATATTACCAAAGAAGGGAATATCGAGTTATTTTCGAAAACGCCCCTGTTTACTATTGAGGCGGTCAACAAAAAAGTAGCCAGTATTGTGGATTTCGGAAACGGCGATGTGGTTGCTACTACACTTGTTCGTTCTTTTAAATTCCATGAGGCGCTGGTGGAGGACCATTTCAATGAAAACTATATGGAATCGGAAAAATTTCCAAAGGCTTCTTTTAAAGGTAAAGTAATCAATTTTAAAGACGTCGATCTCAAAAAAAACGGGGATTATAAGATAACGATCAAAGGAACCCTGACGATGCATGGTGAAACAAACCCGGTTGATGCTCAGGGCACCATCACAATCAAAGATGGAAAAGTTAGCGGGAAAACTCAATTTAATGTATCGTTGGCAGCGTATAAAATCAGGGTAGAGGAAAGCTATAAAAAATCTATTAATGATGACATCCGTCTCAGCATCACTTTCGATTATGCTCCTTTGGCCAATTAAATGCAATACGTCTAACGCTAATTAATAAAACATTGCATCATGAAAAAGATATATAAAATATTAATCTACCTCACATTATTTGGCCTTTTATGTGGCTTTGGTGTTTATTTATACGTTTTTCATAAACCGCACAGGAATGTTGGTAGCGAGAAACCTGCATTCACACTAACCGCATCTGAATTGATTAAAGAGTTTAGTGAAAAGGAAGACGTTACCTATAAATTATATGGTGATAAAGCATTACAAGTAACCGGAAAGATTGCAGACATTGCAAAAAAGGGTAACGATATTACGGTGATTCTTGAAGACAAATCATCCGGAGTAAGTTGTAGTTTTGAAGCCGAATACTTCCAAAAAAATGCAGAGAAGATTAATGCCATGAAAGTTGGCGACGACGTAACCGTGAAGGGCAAGTGCGATGGATTCGATATGATCATGGGTGTTGTGCTTACAAGGTGCGTTGTACCCTGATTATAGAGATTAATGTGTTTCGTAGCAATTTAGTTATAAGCTGGGTCGCCGCTAATGCAGCTGGATCCGCACATGTCATATTATTTCATTATACGTTGGCATCTTTATATTTTGCTATCATTTTTTGAATTAAATCTTCAATATCTTCCAATCTTGCTATCTGGCCTAACCAGTA
>CAYZNC010000227.1:0-9296 GCA_964478555.1 uncultured Bacteroidales bacterium
CTACTTCAGTACCTGATGCCCCAGTAATGGGTAACAGGTAAACAAGATTATCGTTTTTGTCAGCCACAATTGCAAAAGCGTCTGCTGCGTTTTTGCTTGTAATCATCTGATCTCCATAACGAAGAGTATCGCCGTATTCTCCTGCGACAATGAAATTACCATTTTTGTATAATGTCCTCCGTAAATAATCATTTTGTTTACTGCCTGCAGTGTTAAACCATTGTAAAATCCCAGAAGAATTATATTTAGCAAAAAAAACGTCAGTTTTCCCGTCTATGGTAGTATTGTAGGCAATCCTTTTGGAAGGAATGCCATTGGGCAAAGAATCGACAATCAAAGTAGAGCTTGCAAAATATCCACCGAAGTAAAAATTGCCTATATTATCGGTTGAACATGATATAATCTGATCGTCCTTGTTTCCAGCAATTTTAATTATCCATTGTTTATCAAGATTATAATTGACCTTGTAGACAAACATATCCATGGAGTTATTATTACTTATCAAAGTATCCTTACCCGTATAAAAATTCCCTTTAAACTGTCCGCAAATATAATACCCACTTGTATCTACATCGAAGGTATAAAATCGAGTTGAAGTACTAGTAGATTCAAGCATCTTGGCCTTTAAAAAGGCGCCGGAGGTATCAAGTTGTGCAATAAACATTCCAATCGATTTTGATGTATAGAGCGTAGTATCCTTTGTTCCATTTCCTATTTTTGCTTCACTGGAAAAAATACCTTCAATGACTAAATGATTGTTTTTGTCAACTTTAATTCCATTTGGCCTTCGTGTTGTACTAGTTGCTACTATGGTTTTTGCAATATTTTTTAACCAAACTATATCTCCTGATTTTCTGTACTTAGCAAGAAATCCATCTGCAATGCCAGTACTTGTCAATGGAGGTTGATTATCAGCATAAATTGTTCCCTGAAAAATACCTGTCACATAAACGTATTCATCGTCAGCGCTTATGGCTATGCCAAGAGCATTATCATTAGAAGCCCCCCCAATTTGTCTGACCCATAACAATTTCCCACTAGAATTATATTTAGTGATAAATATATCAGTTAGACCCCCTTTTGTTACGATTGGAACCAAACTATCACAAGTATTTGAAAAAGTTCCAATGATATACATATTATCTTCCGAATCAATAGCCGATTTAAATGGAGAATTATCACCAAGGCCGGTAAAATTTGTTTTCCATAACAACTTTTGTGCATCGACAGAAGTATAAAATAGGAATAAACACAACAATAGAAGCATTAGACTTTTCATAATATTTTTTAGTTCCATATTGGCATCCTTTAAATGATTGTTGTTAATCATAATGATGATTTACATCATTCTTACGAATAAATTAAAAAATAGTTAGCATACTATGATAAACGGAGCTCTCCTTTACACCAAAGTAGTAAAATGCCTGATCAATTAATTTGAACTACAATGTTAATTAATATTAAGCCTTTGCAAAAGCTAATTTTGCTTTATCATCTCTTTTGCTGAACTAAGAGCCATTCTAATTGTTCAATTTGGCAATATGTATGCTTCACTGTAAAAATATCTTAGTATTTTTTATAGTAGAATTAAATTTATACATTTGCGTTCGTTTTAGGTTAAGAGAATTTATATGAATTATAAACGTAAAAAAAGGTATTGGAAAAAACCAAATATCAAACTTCTCAGCGTTACCAAAACTAAATTTGGCTCTGAAGAGGGAGACGATGGTGGATTTGGCCAAGGTACATCATAATTATAATTGCTTAGCGTTAATATTGAAAGCTTTTAAAAAATAATTCCATTTGATATATTCTAATAAACTCTCTCAATATGTTTCTTTTATTACAATCCCAAATTTGTTTGTTATATCTTTCTTTTGAGATGTAACCTTTTATCAATTTATCCTCATAAGAAAACAATTTTTCTAAACTATCTTTCTCATTATCTAATCTTTTAAGTAAATCAAATGCTTGAACACCCCGTATTTCCGATTTAATCACATTTCCACTAAAAAACCCTTTAAAATTTGATTCGAACATATTTCTATTATGAGAAAATGAATGCTCATCAGGGATGCCAAATAAAAACTTCACCAAATGCAAGTCAATTGTCGAGTCACGCACTTCCATACTAAATGATATCCCAATTTTGGACCATATGTCTCCAATCATTGTTTTACCTGCATTGAAAATTTGCTTTCTTTTAGCTGCTAAACTGCACTTTGAAGATGAATAAGGAAGTAATTTTAAATTCCGTGTCAATTTTTTGAGTTGGTATTTCTTAATTAATTGATCACTAATCAAATATTTATTTTTCCAGATTCCCAGTAAATACTTAGCCTTGTATTTATTTTCTAACAATATTTTATAATGAAATGTAAGGTTTCCAGGGAGTTCGCTTCCAACTGGCCAGCTTACAGTACTATTTCCACATTGACCAATCAACATAGTGCCAATATTCAAAATTTTACTGGCTTTTAATAAATCAATAATCCAATAAGCATTACTTGCAGCAAAATTTGGTTCATCCTGTATTTCAAGCATCCTTTCAATCCCCTCTAACGGACTTATGTTCTCCGCTTTACAAAGCATCACATCCACATTCCCTAATTTATCCGCTAATGCCTGTGCATAAGGGCCTTCGTCTCCTATGCGGTTTTTGGGTACCAGACCGGTTATGTCATATAACGGTACCGAGGTAAATGCTTGCAGGCGTTTGCCTTCTTTGGCAAGCTCCTGGGCGGCGAGTATGCAAACGGAGCCGGAATCGAGGCCACTGCTTAAGGTAGCACCCACAGGGCGGTGGCTGCGGAGGCGGCAACGTACAGCTTCGGTATATAAATCGCGGAACATATCGATATATTCCTGGTCGTTTTTTAATCGTACCTCCGGGGTGTTTTCCAGGTACCAATAACGATTGGTGGTAAGCTTACCCTCCTGTACCGTTAGTGTGTGGGCGGGAGGTAATCGCATGATATCCAGATAGCAGGTTTCCGGACCTCCTTCGTTCCAATTTACAAGAAGCTGGGCTATTTTAAATTCGTTTACTTTTTTAGGCACATTGGGCAGGCATAGTAAGCCTTTGAGCGAGGAAGAGAATACAAAAAAATCGCTTCCTTTATAATAGTACATGGCGGTAATTCCATGGTGGTCGCGCGCCACAAAAAGTTTTTGCAAACGGCGGTCCCAAATGGCGAAGGCCCAATCACCAACAAGGTGGTCGGCACAAGCTTCGCCCCACTTTTCGTAAGCTTTGAGTATTATCATCGAGTCGGGCATGGTAAGGCGCTGCCCCAAAGAAACATCGAAAATGCGGAACAGCTCCTCGCGGTTATCGATACGGGCTCCGGCAGTCAATACCAGGTTACCGGAAGCATCCGTCATGGGCAATTTTTCGAAAAGTGCCTCGGGGGTATTATATAAAAGCAGGTTACCCAAACCACACGAACCCTCAAGCCATACCCCACGGCCGTCAGGACCCCAAAAATCCATGGCATGTTCCATGTTTTCGAGGGTACCGCGGTCAACGGGTTTGTTGTTAAGGGATAGGTAACCGTAGATGATGCTCATGATAATGTGGTAATTTGCTAATGAGTTAATGTGCTCGTGATTGAAATGCTAATATAGGTAAAATTTAAGGAGGTGATGTACAGATCACCATCTATAGTTAAACCAATCCCAAATGCATACCCTCTCAAGATATGATTCAATTCCTTAATAAATATAACTGCGTTGTTAAAATATTCAATTCTCTGTATATAAGCAAGCCCCATCGGGGCGACCTATTTGTAGCAGATTCAGGAAACCATGATTTTGAGGCGCACGAATAAATTTAAATCGAAGAATAAATAAGCTTGCGCCTTAATCAATACCTTACCTTTCGACGCAACCATATTAATCGCTGTAATCAAAATGGATTGTGCGTCGATTCAAATGCACTACATAAACCATTGCTACAAAGAGACCGCTCCGATGGAGCTGAGTTTTGTATTTACAGTGAGGTACTAACTTGACAGTCTTTCTGAGCTAGGACATCATGTAATCGGTTGCATTTCTTAGTACAGCTAAATTTAAGGAGGTAATGTACAGATCATCTTCTATAGTTTAAACCAATCCCAGCGGGATGACATGTCGGTAGAAAATAAAAAACCACAAGCTATTTTTGGCGCACGAATACCTCTAAACCGAAGAATAAGTTTGATATGCGCCTAAAATCTAGGGGTTATCTTTCGATGCAACAATGTGGCTCGTCTTAAAAAGTATACAGTAATGTTCAGCTCGCTTACCCGTGGGATTCACTCACGGTTATTGAAATCACGCCCTTTCAGGGCTTAGTTCACATCTTCCTTATCTCGCAAATGATCGGAAAATGATCTGAAAAGTCAAAATTAGGACTCCTGTATTGTGATACGGAAAACGTTTTGCTGTGTAAGACATAGTCGATCCTGTAAGAAGGAAATACGCCGAAATAGCTTTTACCCATGCCTGTGCCGGCTTCAACAAAGGCATCGTTCATGTTTTTGCTGATGGTTTGGTAAGTATAGGAAATAGGCGAATCGTTAAAATCGCCACACACTATTACGGGATATGGCGAGGATCTTATATGAGCTGCAATATATTCGGCCTGTTTAGCTCTGATCTCGAAAGCCTTTTTTAAGCGCTTGGTAATGCCAATGATACCTCTTAGTTCTTTCTGATCGTAGGTAATCGTATCCATTGCTTCATAATCCGGTTTGGCAAACTTTATCGATTGCAGATGGTTGTTGTAAATCCTGAACGTATCGCTCCCTACCTTAATGTCTGTAAATATGCTCAGGTTAAAGGTTTTTCCGTATAGAATTTCACCCTGCCCAACAATGGGATAAGCACTAAATGTAGCAATACCATAATTTGATACGTGATTCTTCCTGGTAATGTATTTAATATGACTGTATTTGGTGCGTTTTAACACTTCCCGGATATTGGCTTCCGTTAAACTCCCCTTTTCGCGTGAGTAGAATTCCTGTAAACAGATAATGTCGGGCGATTCTTTAAGAATAAACGCAAAAATATCATTGGTGGCATCGGAAAATCTCGACCATTTATAGTAATCGAACGACCGGACATTGTAAGTAAGCATTTTTAAAGTTTTGTTGTTGCTGGTTACTACGGGCTTCTTAAAGAAAGGTAGATTAATCTGAACATATCTCACCATTAACCACCAACCGGCTGCAACCACAATAAGGGAAAATAAAAAAGCCTTTTTTCTCCTCACTATCCAAAGTATAACAAATGCGATATTAACAATACACAGAAAGGGATAAAGCAGTCCCAGGAAAGCGGCTGGCCAAAAGCGTTCGGGACTTATAAATACCGACAGGTAGGTCAATAAAAGAAGTACACCGAAAACGATATTAATTCTGAATAATATTTTGGATAAAAACTGTTTCAAACGCTAATTGTTTTTCTTACTTAAATCGAACAACGTGTCCTTTTCAGATTTGGTTAAACTATCATAACCTCCTTTGGAAATTTTATCGAGTATCCGGTCAATTTCCTGTTGTTCCGTTACTTTCTTCCGGTTGTATTCAAGCTCATCACTGGGGGGACGTTTATAGGTAACTTTCATTTTCCGGCGTTTAAACAGCGATCCGAGACCACTGAGAAACCGGCTGAAACCACTTGTCATTTCATGTCCTCTTTTATATTGTTTAACCCAGAGATAACCAAAAAGGGCACCACCAATGTGGGCTATATTACCACCGGGATTAGTGGAATGAATTAATATAACCGATAATATGAAAAAACTCAAGCCGATCCATTTTAACTTTACTTCTCCCACAAAAGCCATTGGTACTATGAAATCAGGAGCATACACCGCTGCTGCAATGGTGATGGCCATAATAGAAGCAGAAGCACCCATTAAAATTCCCGGATGAAAGATGGTAGGAAAAATATTATAAACCGCTAAATACAGCAGACCGCCTACAATGCCACCGATAAGATAAAGTGCAAGAAGTTTTTTATTATTAAAGTAAACCAAAAATATTTTCCCAAACCAATAGAGACTCAATATATTAAAAATAAAATGAAGGATCTCAATATGGTAAAAATTATAAGTAATGAGGGTCCATGGTTTCATCATAAGTTCCGGTAAGCCGGAAGGCATGGATAGCCAATCTTTTATAGGGTCAAAGAATATACTAACAATACCACAAATAACAAATACACTTGCATTAATAAAAATTAATTTGGTTAGCGTACCACCCTTTTTATAGGTATCCACTATTTCCTGAACTATTCCTGACATTGTTTCTAATTTATACTTTTAACAAATTAAATTAATAAAAAGTTTTTCGGTTGGTCTGCCAATATTTAATTAAAAGAAATCCAAAGAGCACACCTCCCAAGTGCGCAAAATGTGCAATATCACTTCCCGGTTGTGTTACTCCCATAAAAAGCTCAATGGCACCATAACCGATTACAGCCCATTTAGCTTTAATAATCATTGGAGGAAAAACCATCATAAGCTCTCTGTTTGGATAAAGCATACCAAAAGCCAATAAAACACCAAAAACCGCACCAGAAGCCCCCACTAATGGAGTATTGAACACCTCAGTATAGTATTGTCGCAAGAAATTTACAGATTGTGAAATATATGCGGGATTATCGGCATTGGCACTAAATTTTGTGATAAATGTTTTTGCTGCATCTGTCGGGTCCGTAAGATATTTATTTATGAATGAATTAAAGCTACCCCAATTCGGATGTTGTGAATAACTATAGATTATATTGGAAAGATGAGCTAGTTCGAAATATTGAACAAGCATGTTAAACAATACCGCACCTATTCCGGTCGTCAAAAAATAAAAAAGAAATTTTTTACCACCCCATTCATATTCAAGATCCTGACCAAACATCCATAATCCATACATATTAAGTGCTAAATGCAAAAAATTTGCATGCATAAACATATGTGTAACGATCTGCCAGGTTCCAAACTGTTTTGATTGATAATAATGCATCCCCAACAGGTTGACTAAATCGATCCTGTCTGCTAAAAGCATTGTAGCCAATAACATAATGGCATTGATAATAATGAGGTTTTTTACTACCGGTGGAGTGTTCCCAAATATCCTAATTCTATTCATTTACTAATCTCCAAAAATTAAAATCGTTTTTCAATATCCTCTAAGTTCAGGATACTTATAATACTTCTGCCTGAAGGGGAAAAATTCGGAGTTACACAACCAAACAGGTTATCAATAAGCTCCCGCATTTCTTCATGTGTAAGGGGTTTCCCATGCGGTATAGCCGATACACGCGCCATTTCAATAGCTATGCGTTCTTTTCGTTCTGTTTCAATGTCCAATGTTTCATTCATAAAAGCGGAAATAATACTTTTCAGCAGACCCGCAGAATTCATCGAAGCTACATCGGCAGGGCAACCTTTTATAAGCACTTTGGTATCACCCTCAAGTTCGAGGTCGAAACCAATAGCCCTGATATCGTCAAAGATCTCCGTTAAACAACTAATTTCAGAAACAGTTAACTCAAGGGTTTCAGGAAAAAGACTCCCTTGTGTTACTCCTTTGTGTTGTTTTATCATTCCCAGATAGCGCTCAAACAAAATACGCTCGTGAGCACGCTTTTGGTCAATAATCATTAAGCCCGATTTTACAGGCGTAAGGATATATTTATTTTTGAGTTGAATGGAATTAGTTTCTGTTTTTGAAACCAGATCCTCATCATACAAAGGCTCAGGAATAGTAGTTTCCTTTGGCATGTTTTCAAAGCTCAGCCCATCATAAAGTTTTTCCCAATTTTTTACGCTTTCGTGGTTTTTAACATGCGGGCGCGACTCCCATGTTGTTTTCTCATCAAACGGATTATAGTTGGGGTTTATGTTAATGACGGGGTGCCTAATTTCATCGTCCTTTCGCAAGGTTGGAATTTCGATGGAAGTATCGATAGAAAAATCGAGCGAAGGCACAATGCTGAATTTGCCAAGGGCTTCCTTTAGCGATGCCAGTAAGATTTGAAATATGCTTTGTTCGTCTTCAAATTTAATTTCAGTTTTTGATGGATGAATATTAATATCAATAGCTTCAGGATCTATCTCGAAATAAATAAAGTAGGATGGAATGGTGTCAGGCAAAAGTAACTTGTCATACGCCTTGATAACTGCCTTATGAAGAAACGGATGCTTAATGTAACGCTGGTTCACGAAGAAAAACTGTTCTCCGAAAGATTTTTTGGCCGATTCAGGTTTACCAATCAGGCCCGAAATTTTAACGATGGAGGTATCGGCATTAACAGGAACGAGATATTGATTGATATTTTTGCCAAAGACGTTGCAAATGCGTTGTCGAAAATTGCTCACTGGCAAATTGTAAATCTCCACATTGTTATGATGAAGTGAAAATTCGATTTCGGGATGCGTTAACGTTACCCGCTGAAATTCATTTATAATTTGCTTTAATTCGGTAGAATTGGTTTTAAGAAATTTACGACGTGCAGGGGTATTATAAAAAAGGTTGCGAATAAGAAAATTGGTACCCGCCGGACAATTAACCGTTTCCTGTTCAACCACCTGGCTCGCAGCAATGTCGATACTGGTGCCGAGTTCATCCTCCATTCTCCGGGTGCGTAATTTTACTTCAGCCACTGAAGCGATGGAGGCTAATGCTTCGCCTCGGAATCCTAAGGTTCGTATCGCAAATAGATCTTTGGCATCCCGTATTTTTGAGGTAGCATGACGTTCAAAAGACATACGAGCATCAGTCGCCGACATACCGCAACCATTGTCAATAATCTGTATGGAGGCTTTTCCGGCATCTTTTACATAAATATTAATAACCGAACTCCCCGCGTCTACTGCATTCTCTACCAATTCCTTAATTACTGAAGCAGGGCGCTGAATAACTTCACCTGCTGCTATCTGGTTCGCAACCGAATCGGGAAGAAGTTTAATGATGTCAGCCATTGAATAATTTTAAAGCCAGAAATTTACAAAATAATACTTTAAAAGATCCATCCACCAGGCTATAAAGTTTAGTCATTTAAACGCTTACAAATATTAACCGGATCTTTTTTGAGACACAAAGGTACTACAATTTTAGGAACGGAAAGAAGGATAGATTCGGTTTCGTTGATAATTATAATTTCGATCGTGTAGTAAAACACTAATAATTAAACGTTTCAACCCCAACCCCTTAAGAAGGGGCTATAACAGTTCCGTTCATATTATAAATTTTAGAGCGTTTAAATAAAAAGAAGCTGTAAGCTAAACGAAACTTATGCAAGTTCGTTTAGCT
>CAYZNC010000227.1:9396-10875 GCA_964478555.1 uncultured Bacteroidales bacterium
CTAAAATGCCGCCATTAAAAGATTAATGTCCTGGGAAGGAATTCCAAGCTGGTTGCCAATAATATAATTGGTTAGAATTCCATTATAAATGTACACGCCCTGCCTCAGGCATATATCGGATTTCAAAATTGGCGTGAGGCCTCCTGCAGCTGCAATATCCAAAAGAATTGGTCCTATCACATTGCTGAGTGCTATCGATGCTGTTCGTGCTACGCGTGAAGGAATATTGGGTACACAGTAGTGAATTACATCGTGTTTTGTAAAAACAGGATTCCCATGATCGCGAACTTCGGAGGTTTCGAAGCATCCTCCCTGATCGATACTGATGTCGACGATGACAGACCCTTTTTTCATGTTTGAAACCATGTCTTCCGATACAACAAACTGCGAATTGAGTTCTGTAAAGTGAATGGCTCCAATAACAACATCGGCAGATTTAAGCGCTTTCCGCAGCACCTGTGGATGCAACACCGACGTGTGCAGTCTCATTCCTATATGGTCCTGTAGTCGTTCCAACTTATGAATGGATTGGTCCATAACCTTTACAAATGCTCCCAATCCAAGAGCCGCACGGGCAGCAGATTCGGCTGCAGTTCCGGCTCCAAGTATTACTACTTCAGCAGGTGTTATACCGGTAACACCTCCCAACATTACACCTTTCCCTTTGTTAACATTACTAAGGTATTCGGCGGCAATTAGAATGGCTGTATTTCCCGCAATTTCGCTCATGCTGCGAATTACAGGGTAGCAATTATATTGATCCTTTATATTCTCAAAGGCAATAGCGGATACTCTTTTTTGCATTAAACCTCTTACGAACTCTTCGGAATAATTGCGGTAATGTAAAGAAGACATCACGATCTGATTTTCTTTCATATACCCAATTTCCTTTACGGTTAAAGGAGATATTTTAAGAAGAATATCGGCTTTGAATACTTCAGCGGCATCTACAAGTAGACCTCCCCTTTCACTGAATTGCGTGTCCACATAATTGGCTCCTTTGCCAGCATCAGGTTCAATCAGCACCTGATGACCATTTTGAACCAATATTTCAACTGCCTCAGGTGTAAGTGGGATACGGTTTTCGTATTTCTCGCTTTCTTTTGGAATTCCAATTACCAGTTGGTGCTGTTTTTTTGCCACCTCAAGCATCTCTTCCTGAGGCATCAGCCCCTGCCGCTGAAAATTAAATGATTTTGGATTAACCTCTTGTTTTGCCATAGATTCGTATTCTAGGAAAGGCTCATGTTTCAATGTTCTAAAGTAATATAATTCAAAGTTTTTGTCAAACTTTGAAGCAGTTTTATTTAAAACTCTATAACTCTTATCCCATCGGGCATTTCAGTAATTTTTACTTTTAATATATGTTTGGGAAGCACTTCTGCACTCTTTTCCGGCCACTCGATGAAGCAATAGTCAGTTGAGTACAAATAGTCCTCATAGCCAAAATCGAAAAGTTCCTCGATTTTATTTATTCTA
>CAYZNC010000228.1:0-10806 GCA_964478555.1 uncultured Bacteroidales bacterium
GTCTTCAAATATCCGGATGTGCTTATTCCAATCTAATTTTTGAAATTGAGGCAACAACTGTGCTACCTCAAGAGAATCACGGTTACTGTACAAAATGTTTCTCTTATTATTGAGAATAATTACAGTTACGTCATTCATATTAGTAACCGTCTTATCATCGATTATTTTCATTAACCGGGGATCAATACCTTTAACGCTGATTAGTAATGTTGCTGTATTAATGGCTTTATTTCTCAAACGAATCGAAAAATCAGCACGCCTGTGCTTTAAATAAAATAAATAAACACTCCCCGAAAAAAATAACATAATGGCGGTGACCAATATTAAAAAATTGAATGTCAACCTGGTTTTTATTTTCATACGTAAATAAATTTTTGCTTAAGGTCGTATGGAACTCCATGTTTGCTATTTTCATTGGAGTTTCTGTTTCTTTGCAAACATGTTCGGTTCATAAAACGGTTTCTTTATTGATCCCCTCTCAGAATATACCCAAGGCCTACTTTAGTATGGATTAATTTAGTTGAAAAATCGTTATCTATCTTTTTTCTCAGAAAGTTTATGTACACATCAACAACATTGGTTCCGGTATCAAAATTGATATCCCAAACCTTTTCGGTTAATTCAAATCTGCTTATCACCCTATCTTTGTTCATTACCAGGTACTCGAGAAGCATGTATTCCTTAGCGCTTAATTCAATCAATTTCCCTGCCCTGGTAACGGTTTTTGCATCCCTGTTGATTTCTAAATCAGCAATTTTTAGTAATTTAGGCAATGTAATACTGTACTTCGATCGTTTCATTAAAGCTGTAATGCGTGCTACCAATTCCGCAAACTCAAATGGTTTTAACAGATAATCGTCTGCCCCATTATCAAAACCTTTTACCTTTTGCTCAAGTCCTCCCAGGGCAGTAAGCATCAAAATGGGTATTTGCTGATCATTATCCCGTATTATCTTACAAAGTTGAAATCCATTCAGCAATGGAAGATTGATATCAAGGATGATAAGATCATAGTTATTCGCTAAAGCCATTGTTTTGCCCAATATTCCATCATAAGCAATCTCAGCAGAAAAATTACTTTCTTCCAACCCTTTTTTTATAAAGCCTGCCACTTTGGGTTCATCCTCAACAATTAAAATTTTTACTTCGTCCATATATTCCCTTCTAATCACAAAAGCTTTAACAAAACTGAATAAACTATTCTCGTTGGTTTAAAGTTTTTTAACAAAGGTATTGCATATATACCTTCAAGTTATTAATATCCACTTAAAACGAAATTAAAATTCGATTAAAAGAATTTACAACTAACAAATGTGAACAAGTGAACTTGAAATAGATGATAAACTTGATGCAAAATGTTTGTCTAATTGAAAGGCTTTCAAACCTGTGATGATTCCAGAAGATTAAATAATTAAAAAGGGTTGCCTAAAAAAGGTATTTCCATGCGAAACTTTATCAGCGCCTCTGGACAACCTCTTTTTAAGAAAGTAAACTGTATTAATGGTTGATTCCGAATGCTTAATTGGCAACATCTTCATTTGGATAAACACCTTCGATATACACACTCCTCTTATATTGGAAAGCGTTTTTTCTACATCATCTGCAGAATTTACAGGTCGATTATTAACCCGTGGTCATTATAAAATCTTTCTTAACACCGGCTGCACTATGTTTACCTTCTCCAAGGCTCGTCACTTTTACCCCATTTTTAATGCGGAGACTATCTTTTTCTGATGCAGGCACCTCTGCCAGTTGGGCTCCCAATACCAACATTTCTTCATTATTGCTTTATAGAGCTGCTGTTGGTTTGCATAAATAAAAGCAGTACAAATACCCATAACCCCCTCCCAACATATTGGTACTCAAAATACCAAATTGATGGTATTTAATTGACTGCTTATTAATCACACTTTTGTAGCTAATTAATCAATAGCTATGGACTGGAAAATCATAAAATCACCATTTCTTCGATGTTGTTAAAAAAAAGGACAACAAGCCAATCTATTTTTAACTGTCTAAATTTATTCTCTCAATTCAATACTGAATCATAGAGAGATGTCGTGTCTCAACTTTCAATTTTTTAAAAATAAGTGAATTATTTATTAGGAGCCGAGCATGTTCGTTAAACACAAAAAGGATGAAAATCTCACATGCGAGTTCCATCTGACCTAAATTTAAAATTATTTACGGATGAAAACAAAAATCAGCATTAAAAAAAGCCTGCCTCTCTTAATTGGATTTTGGCTGTTATTTTTAACATTTCCCGCACTTGGGCAACAACCTAAAATAACCGGAAAAATCATCGATGTTAATTATACACCCGTCATAGGGGCAACCATTTCAATTAAAGGTACGTCTACCGGTATCGTATCAAATGAAAAAGGTGAGTTTGAATTAAAAATTCCCCAAAGTTTACCGGTAACCCTTGTTGTAAGCTTTGTTGGTTATAAAACGCAGGAATATGATGTATATGAAATAGAACCTTTATCCATTGTACTGGAAGACGAATTAAATAAAGTAAAAGCAGTAGTAGTAATCGGTTATGGAACCCAAAAACGGAGTGATATCACCGGGTCGGTAGCAACTGTTTCCACAAACCTGCTAACTCAACCCACAGCATCATTAGATAATTTGTTACATGGTTCTGTTTCGGGTGTTGTAACCACACAAAGCTCAAATGCCCCCGGAAGCACTTCCAGTATTCGTGTCCGTGGAGGTAACTCGGTAAATTTCGGTAACGATCCTTTGTATGTAATTGATGGTTTTATTGTTTATAATAACAACGACCAGGTTAATACTGGAGCTGGAAATGGTGTGGGCGTAAACGCCTTATCTTCTCTTAATCCCAGCGATATAGAATCAATTGATATCCTGAAAGATGCATCGGCCACTGCCATTTATGGCTCCCGTGGTGCTAATGGAGTAGTGATCATTACCACCAAGAAAGGTAAAAAGGGGGCAAACGAAATCAACTATAACGGATATTTCGGCACACAGGTAATTGCTAAAAAAATCTCCTTGTTAGATGCATCACAATGGGACGAACTTCAGAATGACGTCTACCTCAGTGTTGCACCTGCCAGTCGAAATGGGCTGAATAACTTTTCTGATGAACAGATTGCTGCTGATGGCAAAGGGTCCGATTGGGAAGGTGCTGCGTTAAGAAACGCCCCTATACAAAATCATGAGCTTTCCTTTAAAGGTGGTGATGAGAAATCGCGATACCTGATTTTAGGAAACTATTTTAACCAGCAAGGGACCGTTCTTAATACCGACTTTCAGCGGTATTCCGGACGTGTCAACTATGAAAGAGATGTTTCTAAAAAATTTAAGGTAACAACCAGTGTCTTTGGAAGCCAATCAACTGAAAATAAATTGACTGGCAGCACTTACAACAGTATCAATTTCAGTGGTGCTTTTCCTACATTACTATTGACTTCCCCACGAACTCCTATTTATAATACAGATGGAAGCTATAACATTAAAAATAACAGTTATTTATCAACAGTCACAAATCCATTACAGGACATTGCGGCAACTACCAACCGAACTTACTTAACACGAGTATTGGCAAATATATCGGGCGAGTATAAATTACTGAATGAATTAACACTAAAGGTAACCGGTGGCGCCGACATTACCAACACCAAACAAAATTATTATTCACCTTCTTTCACAGGTTCTCCTGCGGGGCCTACTGGCTCCACCAATGGCATTTCAGTCAATGGATATGCTTCAGTGGGTTCGGCACACGTGTATACATGGTTAAACGAAAATACGCTTACCTATGACCATGCATTTCAGGAAAAGCATTTCATAAATGTTTTGGCTGGATATACAACACAACATTCACAGGGCGAATCGTCAGTTGCAAATGCACAAACATTTCCAAATGACCTCTCATCCTTTAATAATTTGTCTTCTGGAACCGCTGTCACAGGCTTTTCATCCGCTTTTGTCAGAACCCTCAATTCTTTTCTTGGCAGAATCAGTTATTCTTACCTGCATAAATATAATATTACCATTTCAGAACGTGCAGATGGCGCATCACCGCTTGGTGCTAATAAAAAATGGGGATATTTCCCTTCGGCCGGGTTATCATGGAATGTGAACAGGGAAGAATTCTTCAAAGGATTAGACAAAACAATCAGCGACTTGAAGATAAGAGTATCTGTAGGACAAACAGGTAATTCAGAAGTCCCTTCCTATAGTTCACTTCAATTGCTAGGCGCTTCAAACTATTATTTTAACAATACCCTCGTAACTGGCTTAGCCCCTTCTCAATTGTCCAATCCTGATTTAGGATGGGAAACTACTACACAATATGATGGTGGTATCGATCTTGGATTATATGATAACAGGATCAACTTCATATTCGATGCCTATTATAAAAAAACAACCAACCTGTTGTTGAATGTACCATTACCACTTTATACCGGGTATCAGACTGAGCTCGAGAATGTAGGAAGTGTTGAAAATAAGGGTCTGGAACTAACTTTAAATACAGAAAATATCAAAACTAAAGACTTTACCTGGAAATCAACCATTGTTTTTGCAGCCAACCGGAATAAAATTTTAAGCCTAGGGCCTGGGGTTAACAGCTATTTTCCACTTGCCCCCACCGGCCAGGTGTCTCCGGTAATTGTGCAGGTAGGCCTTCCCGTTGGCACATTTTGGGGATATTCAACTAAAGGGCTTTTAACTGCTTCAGACCTTGCAAACAAATATCCTTTATTAGCAGGAGTATCACAGATTGCAGGCGATCAAAAATATGTTCCATTGCATGATGAAGAAGGCCAGATTACTACGGCAGATAAACATAACCTGGGTAGCGCACAGCCAAAGTTCACAGGTAGTTTCTCAAACACACTTTCATACAAAAAGCTTGATTTATCGTTTTTCTTCCAGGGTTCTTATGGAAACAAAATCTTCAATCTCTTGCAACAACAGTTGGAAATTCCCAAAGAAACCGTGAATTCTTCTGCCACTTTATTAAACAGATACAGTGACACCAATCCTAACGGATCATTGCCCAGGGCTACTAATTCTCCGGTACCGCAGGTAATAGACAGGTATATTGAAGATGGTACCTATTTGCGATTGAAAAGCATTATGCTGGGCTATTCTCTGCCAACAAGCTTATTCTCTATGATCCACGTAAAACAATTCAGGATTTACGTTTCGGTGCAAAACCTGCTAACAGTCACCAAATATACAGGTACTGACCCTGAAGCCAACTTTTATACCGGCGATAATACAAAGCAGGGTATCGACTATGGCGTTTATCCAAGTTACAGGACATATCTGGCGGGAGTAAGCATAACATTTTAATAATAATTAATAAAAACAGATACCAATGAAAACAATATTCATCATATCATTACTCGCTGGGATTGCGCTTGTTTCCTGCAACAAGCTGGAGGAAAACCCCACGGCAAGTATAACAGCAACCCAATTCTATAAAACACAAGCCGACGCTGTTTCGGCTGTAACTGCTGCTTATAGCACATTAAACAGCGACCCGGCATCAGATTTCCCTATCTATGGCCGCAATCTGAACTTGTTGATAGGAAATGGCAGCGACGATCAAATTTTTAGCCCTTCTAATACCAATCCTGACGTCAGAGCGTTGGGCACAGCGACTTACGTAACGAGCAATGACCGTGTGCATAAAAGCTGGATTCAGCATTATTACGGTATCAGTAGGGCAAATATTGCCATAGACAACATTGCTAATATACCGTTATCGCAATTCGCAGATACTGCTGTGCGGTCACGATTAATAAGAGAAGCAAAGTTCATAAGGGCATTGCTATACTTTAATCTGGTGCGTATTCATGGCGATATTCCATTGGTACTTCATGATCCTACAACGGTCGATGTAAACCAGCTTCTAATTGGACGAACATCCAAAGATAGCATCTATCAGCAGATCATTGCAGACCTGAGAGATGCAACACATTTACCAAATTCGTACACAGGGGCAAACATTGGAAGGGTCACCAGCGGTGCAGCCCATGCCTTGTTGGCAAAAGTTTATGTAACCCGGAAAGATTGGACGAATGCACTTAGCGAACTGCAAAAAGTTATTTCTCCCGGGGTTTACAACTACGACCTCATTTCTACCTTCTCACAGGTCTTTAATCCCAACTTTAAAAATGGGTTAGAACATATTTTTTCCGTTCAGTTTGGTGTTGGAGCAGCAAATAGCCAAAACTTTATTAGTTCCGGAGATTTTGCTTCATTCAACCCCGCTATTTATGCGGGTGACCTGCCGGCAGACAGCACCTTGTATCAGTTGTTTGATTCATTGGATACCCGCAGGTCGGTTACTTTCTTTACCAAACTCAGTAATGCAGCAACCGGGCAAACGATAGTTTTCGGCACGCCAACAACACCACGCTTTGGCAAGTTTATAGATTTCACATTATCTCCATTAAACAACCAGGCGGCTAGTAAGGTTAATTTTCCAGTTATCCGTTATGCAGATATATTGCTCCTTTATTCAGAAGTGATAAATGAATTGAATAATGGCCCCTCTGTTGATGCATACAACGCTATAAATCTGGTAAGGGCCCGTGCTCATGCTGTGTATGTCGGAGGAGGTTTATACAATGACCATACCTATGATCTGACAGCCGGTTTAAATCAATCTGATTTCAGGGAAGCAATTTTCCTGGAAAGAAGAAAAGAATTCATACAAGAAGCCAACCGCTGGTTCGATCTTGTAAGAAGGGGAGTGAATAACAACACAGGCAATTCATATCTGATCGATGCCTTGCGTAAATTACCTGGAAAAACGGGTGCGTTTAATTCAAATGCAAACAGGGATACCATATATCCTATCCCTCAAACAGAAATCAACCTGAATCCAAAATTAACACAGAACCCGGGATGGAATTAGGCTAAGATGCTGGCGCGCGTTTCTAACGCGTGCCTAAACAATCACAATATTCAAAATAAACCAAATAACCAATTAAAATGAAAAAAACAGACCTTTTAAAATCGGCCTTAATGGCCGGAGCCGGACTCCTAGCTCCGGTTATGCAGGCGCAAACTACACAACCTTATCAAGGCGTTGTAGGTAAAACTTTGGCAGAATCAAAAGAATGGTGGCCACAAGAGGTAAAACCGCCTGCCGGTAGTCCCAACGTGGTATGGATTTTACTTGACGATGTTGGCTTCGGTGCATCAAGCGCTTTCGGTGGGTTGATTAAAACTCCAACTTTCGATAGTTTAGCCAACAATGGCTTGCGTTATACCAATTTCCATACAACAGCTATTTGCGCTCCTACCCGTTCGGCATTACTTACAGGACGCAATAGTCATTCGGTGCATGTAGGAGGCTTTTCGCATACCATTATGTCAGCTGGTTTTCCTGGATGGGATGGCCGTTTACCATCATCAGCAGGTACCATCGCAGAAATTCTGCGTGACAATGGTTACAATACCTTTGCCGTAGGTAAATATGGTGTTACACCCGACGAAGAAGCCACGGATGCTGGACCCTTTGATCACTGGCCAACCGGAAAAGGTTTTGATCATTTCTTTGGTTTCCTTGGTTCGCAAACTGACCAGTATCAACCGGACCTGGTAGAAGATCAGGCGCATGTTATACCCGACGGACGTCACCTCAGCGATCAAATTACCGACAAGGCGATAAGCTTTATTGACCGTCAGAAAAAAGCCGCGCCCGACAAACCTTTCTTCCTATACTATGCCCCAGGAGCCACTCATGCGCCGCATCAGGTATCCAAAGAATGGAGCGATTTGTACAAAGGCAAGTTTGATGAAGGCTGGGATGTATATCGCGAAAAGGTTTTAGAAAACCAAAAGAAACTGGGTATCATCCCTGCCAGTGCAAAGTTACCCGATCGTAACCCGAATATAAAGGCATGGAAGACTCTTACACCTGAGGAAAAGAAGCTTTATGCACGTTTCATGGAAGTATATGCAGGTTACCTGACTTATACCGACTATGTGGTAAATCGTTTGCTTACTCATCTGAAAAGCATTCATCAATCGGACAATACACTTGTTTTTATTATTATAGGCGATAATGGCGCCAGCAAGGAAGGTACCTTCAATGGAGATGTTGACCGGAACATCTTCGCAAAACCAACCAAGGAAGCTGAAAGTATCAGATACAACCTTTCAAAAATAGACGATATAGGCACTCCCGCTGGTACCCAAACCAATTATCCTTTGGGTTGGGCTCAAGCTGCTAACACTCCGTTTAAATACTGGAAACAGGATGCCCAATCGGAAGGTGGAACACGTAACCCTTTAATTGTATACTATCCCAAAGGCAATTTAGAAAAAGGAGGAATCCGCACCCAATATGGTCACGTTATTGATCTTCTGCCCACAACCATCGAATATTTAGGCATTAAAACACCTGCCGAAATTAGGGGTATCAGACAGGATTCTATACAGGGGACTTCTCTGGTATATTCATTCAACGATGCCAAAGCGCCTTCAAAACATGTATTACAACACTACTATATCTTTGGCAATCGCTCTGTTTATTATAAAGGCTGGAAAGCAGGTGTTAGTCACCATCCCGATTTTGTTGACTATGAAATTGCCATTAATACAGGCAAACCCGTACCCCCTGCAAATTATGCCAATGATGTTTGGGAACTATATAATCTGAATGAAGATTTTAATGAACGGATTGATCTGGCTAAATCCAATCCTGAAAAGTTGAACGAACTAAAGGCTTTGTTCGACGTACAGGCCAAAAAATACAATATTTATCCCCTTATTGATTGGGAGGATGTGTTTAAACGACGCATCCACAATACCGGAAGTAACAAATCTCTGGAAGAAGCAGCAAAAGATGTCACAAAAGGCAGAAATTAATTTGTACATACAAAGGCTGAATTAACCTCCGCCCCTAAAGGGATCTTACGCAACTTATTGATAGTAAGTAAGTCCCCTTCAGGGGATTTAGGGGTAAATAAAGCAATAGAATCTTTTTGGAAAGCTTCTTATTTTTTACTAAACTCATATCTAAGTAATTATGAAAAAACTAATGCACAAAAACATTAATTATCTTACTTCGGCCCTGTTGCTAGGGAGTGGGATTCAATACGTAACAGCGCAGGACCAACCATTTCAGGGCAAAATAGGCAAAACGCTGGCCGACTCAAAAGAAGTTTGGCCTCAAAACCCAAAAGCCCCAGCAGGTTCCCCTAATGTTGTTTGGATAGTAATCGACGATGTTGGCTTTGGTGCCAGCAGTGCTTTTGGAGGCCTTATCAACACTCCAAATTTAGACACCTTGGCAAATCAAGGTATACGCTATACCAATTTTCACACCTGCGCCATCTGTGCTCCAACACGTTCAGCATTATTAACAGGTCGTAACAGTGCGTCGGTGCATATGAGTGGATTTGGACATGTGTCCATGTCAGCTGGATTTCCAAGCTGGGATGGACGTATTCCTTCCGAAGACGGAACTATCGCTGAAATACTGCGTGATAATGGTTATAGCACCTTTGCCGTCGGTAAATATGGTGTAACACCTGATTCCGACACTACCGATGCTGGTCCTTTTGATCGTTGGCCTTCCGGTAAGGGATTTGAGCATTTTTTCGGTTTTTTGGGCTCGGCAACCGACCAGTACAAACCCGATTTGGTCGAAGATAACGCACATGTCAGGCCGGATGGACGGCATCTGAGTGATCAAATCACAGATAAGGCCATCAGTTTTATAACACGTCAAAAGAAGGCTGCTCCCGGCAAACCTTTCTTCCTGTATTATGCCCCGGGGGCTACGCATGCGCCGCATCAGGTAGCCACGGAGTGGAGTGATAAATACAAAGGCAAATTCGACGAAGGTTGGGACGTATATCGCGAGAAAGTGATTGCCCGGCAAAAACAACTGGGCATTATTCCGTCAAATGCCAAATTGCCCCCACGGGATCCCCGTTTAAAAGCCTGGAAGGACCTCTCCAAAGAGCAACAGAAATTATATGCCCGCTTCTTTGAAGTATATGCAGGATATCTGGAATATACTGATTACGTGATCGGACGTTTGAAAAATTTCCTCAAACAATCCGGACAACTCGATAATACTGCCATTTTTGTGATCATTGGCGATAATGGTGCAAGCAAGGAAGGTTCATTTAGCGGGGTAATTGACAAAAGCCCGCTTGCCTTTAAAGACGATGGTGAATTACTGGACTACAATTTCAAAAATGCAGGTAAAATTGGCACCCCAAATACCATTACTTCTGCCAATTACCCATTAGCATGGGCACAGGCAGCCAACACACCATTCAAATTATGGAAACAAGATGCTAACAGCGAAGGAGGCACCCACAATCCTTTAATTGTTTACTATCCCAAAGGCAATATAGAAAAAGGAGGCATCCGTACGCAATATGGCCATGTAATCGATTTATTACCCACAACGCTTGAACTTTTGGGCATTCAACAACCGGAATATATTCGAAGAGTTAAGCAAGACCCAATTCACGGAACATCTTTATTCTATTCTTTTAGTGATGCCAAGTCTGCATCACGCCACACGCTTCAACATTATTATATTTTTGGAGCCCGCTCGGTTTATAAAGATGGATGGAAAGCTGCAACAGCCCATCGGCCGGATAGAATAGACTGGACCTTACTTTCCGATTCTGCTAAAATAGTGGCCAATAACCCTACCCGTTTTGAAAACGACAAATGGGAGCTTTACAACATTAATGAGGATTTTAACGAGCTAAACGATTTGTCGGCCAAAAATCCCGAAAAGCTAAAAGAACTGAAAGCCCAGTTCGACCTTCAGGCTGATAAGTA
>CAYZNC010000229.1:0-10801 GCA_964478555.1 uncultured Bacteroidales bacterium
GGCTATATAGGAATAATCTAATCCAAACACGAGTAACCCCGCTTTTTCGCCAGTACTTTTAGCATTTAATTCCAATTTAGTAATAGCCGAAAACTTTTCTGCGGGCATTTTTTGCATCAAAAGCCTGCCCACCGTCCATAAGTTTTTATCTTCACCGGCAAGAATTTGGGAATTCAATCGTATAAATCCTTTCCTTGAGGTTAAGGAATACCAGTTTTCTTTATAATTCGATTCCCATTGCCACTGAAGTCCTAATGTTGCGCCTTCGAACTCATCGCTGGTTTGGGGGACTTTTACAGGATATATTTTTTCTACATTGGGTTTTGTATATTCGGTAACCGGTTCGCCAATGCCATTTTTATCGTAATCAACTCCCATATGAGGCCAGTCGTTGTCCCATAACATTGGCTGCAGATGGATAATTCTTCCATACGCATATCTGTCCTGAAAATGCACAAACCAGTCTTCTCCGGTTTGTGTGGTTACCCAGGCGCCCTGATGAGGTCCATTAATTTTTGTACTTCCCTGTTCCAGGGTTATTTTATCTTCATAGGGTCCGAACACATTTTTCGAACGCAGTATGGTTTCCCATCCCTGCTTTACGCCGCCTGCCGGAGTGAAAATATAGTAATAACCATTTCTTTTGTAGAATTTCGGGCCTTCCATGGTGGGGTGATCTTTCTGACCGTTGAATACTAATACTCCGTCATCCAGCACAACGGTTCCTTCCGTATTCATTTTATTGACGGCCAGTATGCTTTTTATTCCACATCTGCTGTTAGCGAAAGCATGTACCAAATACGCAGCGCCGTCATCGTCCCAAAGGGGACAACAATCTATCCATCCGGTAACTTTTCTAATTAGCTTCAAAGGTTCCCACGGACCGGCCGGATTTGAGGCTTTTGTCATGAATACTCCGCGGTCAGGATCACCATAATATATGTAGAATTCACTATTGTGGTATCTGATACTTGGTGCCCATATGGCATTGCCATGTTGTGGCTTGTCAAATTCAGGATATGGATAAATTTGTACTGCATGCCCTATGATTTCCCAATTGATCAAATCTTTGGAATGAAGAATTGGCAAACCGGGGAAGTGTGAGAAACTAGAAGCAACCATATAGAAATCATCACCAACCCTGATCGCATCAGGATCTGAATAATCAGCATAAATTACCGGGTTTTTAAACTTTCCGTTGCCCAAATCAGGTGACCAAATACTGGGATTACTTTTCATCTCCTGCGGGAAAATTTCGGTTATATTGAATAATCCCGCAATTATCAGCATTAAAATAGTTTTCATCATGGTAGGCCTTTTTCGATCAGTCTTTGCTTAATTAGCGTTCCAAAATTAGAATTATTCTTTTAATAACCAATGATTATTCGGGTTGTATGCTTTATTTGTCTTTCACTCAAAATTAGAAATTTTCTTAGTAATCATCCGGAAGAAATTACATTTTCGTTTTTTTTCCACGATTTAATAAGTGATTTTCAATAAAGAAACTGCCTGACGCGGTAATAGCATCTTTATCAAGGCAACGCTGTTGTCAATTTTCAGTTCCTCAGGTCCTGAAAGCATTTCCAATTGTCCGGCACGTTGAAGTGTTGCTATTTGTTCAGTTGTCGGATTTTGCGGTGATCCCATCTTTTTCCAGGCTTCATAGGCGTTACTGTGTTCATTATCTACCCGGTAGTGAGTAAGTGTGGCTCTTTTGGCCGGAATGCCTTTGATTTTAATTTCAACAGGAGAACCGTTATCTTTTAAATCCAAATCATGATAGTTCCAAACCAACACTGTTATGATATTTTTTCCTTTGCAGGCCAGGGCATTAATATCGGTTTGCTTGCCTCTGACGCTGGAATCGCATATAGTTTTGAAATTATAAGCCAGGTTGCCGCTAACTTCAACGCGGTTTCCTTTCATCATTCCCAGCATCCGAAAAACATCGAGTACCGGTTTATCCACGCCATTTGTTGCTAGATCTCGGTAACCGGCAAACCAGGGCTGATTTTCAAATTCGAAAGACCAATTAACTGCTCCTGTAAGATTAATACCGAAGCTCTCTGCAAGATCATATTCTCTTGCAATGGAGGCGGCAGTATAACTCGAATATAGGGTGCCATTGCGGTAAGCATTTTCGGGATTGGTTTGCATGCCACAGGCTGCGCACCCTTCGGGATCCGATTCTCCAATGATAACAGGAAGATTTTTCGTTTCCGGGAAAGAAGCAATTACGGCAAAGTTGTCCCTCATATTTCGTAATTGGGAACTCATACCCATGCGTACAACACCATCCACTATCTTAGGTGATCCTTTGGCATGGAATGCAACAAAATCGAGAGGCGCTCCGATTTTACCACTAGCAGCATTGGTATCGCGCAAGCAGTGTTGAATGAAGTCATGAACAAAATGAGAACCCCCTCCTGTAGCATGAGGCCCACCAATGCGGGCTCCCGGTAAGGCCTTTTTTACAGCATACGAGGCATAGTCGTACATTTTGCAGTATTCTTTCAATTTATAGGGTACGTTTAAATAGTCACTGTTTGGCTCATTCCACAATTCCCAGTACCAGCTTTCAACCTCTGTTTTTCCGTACCGGTCGACGCAGTGTGTTACCCATTGATGAATAAGTTCCGCCCACTTATCGTAATTTTTGGGAGGGTAGGACCAGCCTGTAAATATGGCTTTATATGGCATTCCCGGAACCCAATTGTGTTGATAGGGCTGAGGATTGACCGAAAGCGCTTCAGGCATAAATCCAATCTGAGCCAATGGCTTCATCTTTCGCTCGATATAAGTGTCAAATATTTTATCGACAATTGTCCAGTTGTAAACAGGGTTGCCGTTTTTGTCCTCCGTGTACATATTGGTTGACCCCCATTTTAGGGCAGGGGTTCCCTCACCGGTATTCATGAGGTTGTGAGCACGAACATAAACAGGGACAGGGCTTAAATCGGCAAGCTCTGACAATAGCTTTTTCCCGTCCTTCATGTAAGTATAATTGGGCTCGTCGTAACCAAACCATGCCCAAACCGGTTTCAGGGGGCCTTTTTCTTTGGTAAGATCAACCTGGATAGAAACAATTTCTGTTTGTGCATACAAAGGATAAACAAACCATGAAAAGAAAAAGAACAATATGAATGCTTTCATGTTTTTATAGTTGTTGTACTGCAAAAATATAGCAATTTTACGCTTAAATTTATAACTTGATCGAAGTTTTTGAATATCATCATCATTTATAGCTAACAAAAAATCTTATGAACAAAGCCAATATCCTTGCAGCTGCTGTTTTAACTTTATCACTTCAGGTTAGTGCTCAGGAAGCATTTCAAAGCAGCAAACTTCAAAAAGTATGGGAAACTCCCGAAGGTTTAAATACACCTGAATCGGCCTGCTACAACCCGGGTGACAAAATTATTTACGTATCGAATGTGGCGGGTAATCCGAATGAAAAGGATGGTATAGGATTTGTGTCGAAAATCAATGAAAAGGGTGAATTTATTGAGAAACAGTGGGTGAAAGGTTTGAATGCCCCCAAAGGCATTGGTATTGCCAATGATAAACTTTATGTTACTGATATTGACGAAGTCGTGGAAATATCCTTAAAAACCGGCAAAATTCTGAAAAAGTACAGAAGCTCGGTTGCCAATCATTTTAACGACATTGCAACGGATAAAGATGGTGTAGTGTATGTATCCGAAATGGATAAACATATGGTATTGATTGTTGGAAAGGATTCTCTTGAAGTTTTTGCCGAATCGGATAAGATTGCCTCCGTTAATGGTGTTTGTGATTTTGGCAATGAAATTATTCTTGGTTCCAAAGGCGATTTAATTGCTATCGATAAAAAGACCAAAGTAATAAAGATTTTAGCTGAAAAAACGGGCTATCTGGATGGGATTATTGTGGTTGGCGAAAATAAAATTATAACCTCCGATTGGAAAGGGCATGTTCAGCTGATTGAGCCTGGCAAACCAATAGAAAAGCTTTTGGATACGACGCCACTTAAAATTAATGCAGCAGATTTAGGATTTATCCCTTCACAAAATTTGCTTCTGGTGCCGACATTTAACAATAATAAGGTAATGGCGTATAAGTTGAAGTGGTAAGATAGGCTGTTAGGTGTTAGCGGTTAGGCTTTAGCTAAACCCAAACAGCTAAAAATTTCTAACAATAACTGGGAATATCGTAATTATTGGGACTGCCAACAGCTAACAGCCAAACGCCAATAGCTGAATCTAATCTCCCATTAATTCAATCCACACAGGAGCATGATCACTTGTTTTTTCCCAGCCTCTGACATCCCGGTCAACATTGGCAGCAATCAGGCGATTGCTGAGCCGCGGACTAAGTAGGAAATGATCGATACGTAAACCCGCATCACGTCCGTATGAATTTCGGAAAAAATCCCAAAAAGTATAAATCTTTTCATCCGGATAGATTTTTCGTATGGCATCCGTCCATCCTTGTGCAACGAGTGTATGAAAAGCTAAACGAACCTCGGGTAGAAACAAGGCATCTTTTATCCAATGCTCCGGTTTGTAAACATCCAATTCGGTGGGTATAACATTATAGTCTCCCATCAATACCACAGGCATATCAGAGGCAATAAGCTGAGCTGCATGGGCAGTTAACCGCTCTAACCAGCGCAGTTTAAAATCGAATTTTGGTCCCGGAGTAGGATTGCCATTTGGAAGATACAAGCAGCCAACAACAATACCACTAACCATGGCTTCGATGTAGCGACTATGCATGTCATCAGGATCTCCCGGAAGTACTCGCCGTATCTCTTCTGGTATAGCGTTACGCGCCAATATGGCAACACCATTCCAACTTTTTTGTCCATGCCAGATTGCATTGTAACCGGCATCTTGTATAGCTTGCAATGGAAACTTTTCTTGGGGAGCCTTTAACTCCTGAAGGCATACAACGTCTGGTTTTGTTTCACCAAGCCAACGGAGTAATACCGGTAAATGTCCGTTGACTCCATTAATATTATAAGTAGCTAGTTTCATTTTTAAAATTGATGAGGTTAACTGTTAAATATTATAACAACAGCAATTATTTTTTGTGCCCAAATTATAAAAAATACTGATAGAATTTTTCAATCGGTTACTTCATAACAAGCAATCGAGCTAAATAGAGCCACTTGGAAGTTTTTAATTTTTCGAAAAAATAAAGATTATTTTGCAATAATCAACTTTGCTTTTGAAGTATTTCCGTTGATTTTGGCTTCAAGAATGTACATCCCTGCAGCGTATGAGGATAAGTCAAAATTAAAGCGATTGCTTTCTTTGGTTACCTCAAAATGATTATCGTAAAACAATTGTCCCACTTGCGAGAAGATTTTCAGCTCAGCAGTGCCATCGTTTTCATCTTCAATAATGAGGTTAAAAGTCCCGTTGGTCGGATTGGGGTATATTTCAAGGCTGGTGCTTAACAAATCGATGGTTACATCACCTGTGGCTCCATTAAAGCCGTTTACCTGCAGCCAATAAGTTTTGAATGGCTCAACAGTGAGATTTTCAATATAAGAGGTGACGTCGTCAGTGGATCGATCGTCGTTAGCCGCAATAATTTGGTATGCTGATGAATTGCCTGATAAGATATTACTATAATTATCTGATTTATATACCGCAATGCAATCGTTAAAGCCATGAGTGTCCAAGGTAATTCTGCCGTTAGCCGGGCCTAAAAATGTAAACCATATGGTGTTTTGCAATGTACTGGTACGGCACCAGCTATCGTTGGAGTAACATGAAGAAGTGGGTGGCTGCGGCTCCTTTTTTTCAACAGAACCACAAAAATTAGAATACAAATTATTTCTTCCTGGTTGTAAACGTATGGCATTTGCTATATCGTCGTTAGGTGGCATCATAACTTTTAACAACACGCTGTCTGTTGATTTACAGTTGCCATATGTTCCGGTTACCTTAATCCAGGAATTGAAAGAACCATTTTTCTTTTCTGCTGATTTTAAAGAGAGATATACACTGTCTGTGCTTACAACATAATCTATTTTATCAGATCTTTCAATGACAAAATTGTAATTCAGTGCCCCGGAAGCATTGAAAGGATAGTTAATTAAGTTGCAACCGCAAACGATACTGTCAGCCGTAATGCCTGATAGTGTTACCGTAATATTTTGACCGGCAACAATATAATTAGTTTTTGTAACAGAATCGTTTCCTGCCAAATTGGTTACTGTAAGAGAAATGGTATAATTACCTGTATTGTTAAAAG
This sequence comes from uncultured Bacteroidales bacterium, assembly GCA_964478555.1. Classification (GTDB taxonomy): domain Bacteria; phylum Bacteroidota; class Bacteroidia; order Bacteroidales; family JAAUTT01; genus JAAUTT01. The sequence goes on from CAYZNC010000229.1 coordinate 6,247, forward strand.
TAATTTGTGGGTTTTTTGAATTGCTGGCAGTGCCATTTACGAATGCAAAAGAAGCGGGGGTTACTTTCCAGATCCATTGTTTTGGGGAATATTTACTTTTATCCGTAAACATTACAGGCGCACCAATACAAACACGAGCGAGTGTGGTTGAAAAAGATGCCTGAGGTTTTACCCATATATAAGTTCCGTCTAGTGCTAAAGTACCGGTATTATCGGGATCGAGCCAATAATTCAGCTGTTGGTCGGGGGCTAAATTGCGGTTCCAGGAAACCGAAGATTTTCCAAAGTAAGTATTGGTGGCGGTGCCACCATGCAGCTGACCTATGGTTCTCTGGTTATCGTCGAATAAAGGAGAACCGGATGATCCGCTTTCTATTCCACCATCATTAAAAATGGCATTCCAGTGCGTATTCCCTGCAGTTGTATTAGTTACCACGCCATTTTCGTCAGTCCAATCCAATGAATTCGGATAATTTTTAGGAGCAGTCTGATCCAGGGCTATACATTTTGGAGTACCCTGTGGATGGTGTATACAACTGCCGTTTTTGGGATCCCGGGAACTGACGTCCCACCCTGCAAAGTATGGTAAATAGGCGGCAGGTGGAAATTCGTTAAGTAATAAAAGGGAAAAGTCCGAATAGCTGTTCGTAGCTTTTAACGTAGCTCCGGAAAGCGTTTGTATAGTAGAAGCATCACTATTGGAACAGGAAGAATTCTCATAATTAAAATACGTGATCAGGGTGGTAGCCAAAGTATTGGTACTAATGCAGTGATTAGCAGATTGGAAGTATGGCTTTCCATCCTCTCTCACATTATTGACCAGGAATCCGGTGCAAAAGTATGAAAACTGAGTATCATGAAAGCCCATGCGACAGACAGCATGTTTTGCATCTTGCCAGATGGTGCCTTCGGGACAATTAATACCAACTCTGAGTGTCGAGGCTTTGAGAATATCTTTATAGGCCTGAGATACAGAACCAATCATTAACTCGCCTGAAAAAGAAGCGTCTAAAGGTTCGAAATATTCTATGATTGCATTCTCGCCCTTGAATTCAGCAATGGCTAGTTGGCTGGCATTGTTGTTATTATTGCTTGTAAATGCACCGGCAACTTTTGAATGGCTTTCGTCATAAATAAACACTTTGGCTTCCGGGGGAATTAAATATTTTAAAAAATGAATTCCCAATGAATAGGTTTGTTTGGATTGAAGTTCGTATTGCCAAATGTATCCGCGGCCCGGAATCGAAGTTTTAACACCATCTTTTTTGATATCGATTTCCAATTGCTGGACTACTCCGTATCTGTTGGGGATATTTCTTTGCACATCCTCAGTTAACAAAGAACTGGTGTCAATTACGTCAAGTACTTTTACAGGAATAATCGCTGAAGCCTTGGTCATTATTTGGAAACTCTCGGGAACACCCGGTTCTGATATCTGAGAGCGAAGTTCACCCAAAAACACGGTCAGCAATAGAAATAAAAAAAAAGATCTTTTAATCATAGAATGCATTTTGCCATATATAATATACAACTATTCGAGCAAATCCCCTATACATAGGAACGAAAAAAAATTAAATGCGATATATCAATTCAGAAATAATTCATCATAAACATAACAAAATAGCCACAAATGCACGACTTAATCATTCATACACTTATTCCTGTTTCAAAGTTTTTTCAATCCTTCGGTCCGGAACAATCCACATAATAGCTACCAACACATACAGGGCATAGGATAACCATGAATAGATAAAGGATAATGGAATGGCTACAAAGTAGACCACCACCGAGATCACTCCTTTTGCGTCTTTTCCCACTGCAGTTGCTAGTGTAGAATCCTTTCCATGATGCCTTATAAGCTCTCTGGAAAGTATATAATAGGATATCCCTGCGGCAAATAACACAAATCCATAAAGTGCAACCGGCCATGGCGAAAGAAAATGTTGACCCATCCAACTGGTAGCAAAGGGAATTAAGGAAAGCCAAAACAACAGTTGCAGGTTAGCCCAAAGAATAGTCCCATTTACCTCTTGTATTGCGTGCAGTAAATGGTGATGATTGTTCCAATAAATTCCGATAAATACAAAACTCAGTAGATAACTGATAAAAACAGTCACTAAAGGTTTAAGGGCCAAAAAGTTATTTCCTGCTGGAGTTCTTAATTCCAGTACCATGATGGTGATAATAATGGCTATTACGCCGTCACTAAAAGCTTCCATCCGTCCTTTTCCCATAGTTAGTCTTGCCATAGTGCACTTTACAACCTGTTTACTTTCGTACCGGCAAACGTTTTAAAATTTTATTTTCAAACCCAAATTATTTTTCATCGTTAATAACGCTTCTGCGTTCCCTTTTGCATCATCCACGGGGTTATGCGTGTGTTTTGTTTTTCTTAAATGCTTAAAATTTTTGGAAGTATCTTTCTCCATTCCTTTATATAAACTGCCTAAATTTTGAGAACTGAAACCGAAAGGATTTCTGCCCATAAAGTGATGAAAGTACCAAGCTATAAACATCCAATCGAAGCCATTGTTGTCGCTCATAAAAATTGGACGGTCACTGCAATTTTCATCGATCCAGTTTTCAAAATCAGTCATTACTTGTTGCGGGTCGTCGAAATGCATGGTCTCCTCTCTGGAATGACCGGAAACTGCGAGTGCTTCCGGAATGAATTTCTCAGAGACAGGTTTTAATTTTCCGTAAAATGTTTTATTTAATTGGTCATTGACCAAAACGGCTCCGAATGAAATCATAGAGTAATCGCCTGGTATGGGGCCGTCAGCCTCTATATCTACCATTATGTACGCCATTGTTTTATCTTTTATTGAGTTAAAAACTTTTCTATGATTGTCATTATTTCTCTTTTCAGATCCTCGCTCCCCTGATCACATAAATCGCTGTGTTTTCCGTTTTTCAGGGGTACAATTTTCATGTTGTATGCTAATTGTTCATTTAAGCCTGGAATAACGCCCTGATCTGCTTGTGTATCTGTAGCTCGAATCGAAAGAATACCTGGATTTTTCAATTTTGGAATGGGCATCCGTAAATTATCCAGCGAAATTACCTTTGAAACCTTGTCGGGATACAATGTTGCAAATAACATGGCCATATCTCCACCATTGGAATGTCCTATTAAAATAAGTTTGCTAAAATACCAGGTTTCTTCTAAACTGGAGATGACAAAGTTTATGTTCTCAACGCCTCTTTCCCACACAGGCTTTCTAAGTTCATAAAGATTGCCGGTTCTTGCTAATGGTTCATCGGTTGATAAATCGTGTTGTATACTGACTACAAAATAACCTAACCCCGCTAGCCTTTTTGCAATAAAAGAATAATCAGTGTTTTTTATACCATATCCATGATTGATGATTACCAGGGGTAAGTTAAACCCTTTTCTTTCAGTTGAGTTGGTGATGATGATTGGAATATGTCGGTTTCTGATGGTATCAAATAATTCCATCGTGGTAGTTTGCACTTCATTCTTTTGTGCCGAACAGGAAACGACTGAAATTAATATTGTGAATAGTATTAATACATGTTTCATAAATTCAATTTGATGGCAAAACTAATATTTTGCAATGTAGGGTAAAGATAAAAAAAATAGGCTGATTACCAAAGCGGTAAATAGGAGGGAGGGGATTGTAGTTCGTGCGTTAGCCCAAACCCTCAGGGTTTTCAAAACCATGAGGGTTTAAAATCGAGGCTGTGCTTATTTTTTCGCAATTAAATCCAATACACCGTTAATAAACGTTAAGGGGTGTGCAGGATTGCCGGGAACATATAAATCTATTGGATATTTGTTGAGAAAATTTCTTTTTAGTGCGGGGCTTTCTTCAAAAATTCCCCCACTAATGGCATCGGTGCCAACCACAATTACGATTTTAGGATTTGGCATGGCATCGTAGCAAATTTGTAAAGCTTCTGCCATATTCTCTGATATGGGACCAGTAATTACAACTCCATCGGCATGGCGTGGTGAAGCTACGAATTCAATTCCAAATCTGCCCATATCAAAGTTAACATTGCTGCAGGCGTTGAGTTCCAGTTCACAACTATTGTCACCGGCAGCCGAAACCTGGCGTAACTTCAGGGAGCCACCAAAAAAATTATGGATCTCCTTACGCACAAGACTTTCGTTTATTTTTATGGAGTCAAAAACACCTTCCGTAATGATTAAACGTTCTCGTTGATTAGTTGATAATTTATAATCGTTTGTGAATTGAATTTTATTAGGAAATTTCTTGGCGCACTCGCCGCAAAATGTGCATTTCCCCAGATCGATCCTTAACGGTTGACTCGAAATGGCATCCATGGGGCAGACATCAACTAAAGCACCCTCATTGGTTTTTTCAAGACTAATCAAAGGACGTCCTTTAAATATGCCTGGCACATTAGCTTTTGTTACATCAGGTATATATTGCTTTCCTTGGTGATAAAGGATTTTTAGATTCTCTAACATATGATCAATTTGTTTATTTTTTATTTTGCAGATACTGATGGCTTGCCCCGTTTTACTTGACCTCATCCCAGACCTTTCTCTGGCCTCACCCCCAGC
>CAYZNC010000230.1:0-10795 GCA_964478555.1 uncultured Bacteroidales bacterium
TGGCCTAGGTCCGATAAGGGACATTTCACCTTTCAATACATTAAATAGTTGAGGTAATTCATCAAGTCCCGTCTTGCGAAGCACTCTTCCAATAGAGGTAATGCGCGGATCTTCTTTAATTTTAAAAACAGGGCCATCCATTTCATTCTTCTCCTCCAGGTCCTTTTTTAGCAGTTCTGCATTCACAACCATCGTTCTGAATTTATATAGATAAAATTGACGTCCTCGCAAACCCACTCTGGCCTGTCTGAAAAAAATCGGCCCAGGGGATGTTAATAAAACGATCAAGGAAATGATCAGCATAACCGGTGAAACCAAAATTATCATTAATGCTGAAAAATAAATATCCATCGTGGATTTGAATGCCAAACCAAAAGAATTGGTAGGAATATTGACAAAGGTTAAGAACATTATATTTCCAATTTTTGAAAATCTTCCGTTAGTTAAGAAGGAGGATGAGGTAGTCTGTAATCTGAATACAACACCCACTTCTTCGCACATTCTGATATAATCTCTTGCGTCTTTTGAATCGATCTCTTCTTTTAAAAATAATACCTCATCAACAATATCAATTTCGAGTAAGTTTTTGATAGAGGTCACCGATTTTTCAGGTAATATTTTAATTTTCGATCTAAAAAGCTTTTTTAATTTTTTGGAATCCGAAAACATCAGCAAAATCTGGTATCCCCATTCTTTTCTAGATAGTAACTCATTAATAAAAGAAATGGAGGATTCATCAGCAATTAATATCACATTAACATAATTATAACCACTGGCCCTGTACCATTTAAATATCTTAAATTCTACGATCCTTACCGAGTATAGTACCAATAAACCAATAAGAGAAAATAAAACAATAAAAGCACTGGAGATGGTATCTAATTTGAAAACGAAATAATATAAATAGAGAATGATTAAATTCAATACGGTGAATTGCATGTACTCTAAAAACAACCGGCTATATCGACTGGTTCTGGGTATTTGAACTAAGTTACAAACGTGTAAAACAAGTATCCAGGAGGGTAACATGTAAATAAATAGTGCCGAATATTGTGCGTTTAATAAGAAAATTGGCTCGCTGCCAGGTCGAAGCACATAGAAAGCAATTTGAAAAATAACGATTAAGGTAAACAGATCAATTGCTCCTAATATAAAATTCAGCAAATTCCTTTTTTTTAAAAAAGGAATTATTTTTAGTTTCTGTAATAAATCAAGAAGTTTCATAATACAAAAATTAATTCATAAGTAGTAAATCCAGTCCTAGTAGTTTTAAGTATGCAGTTTAGCCGATGATTTTAACTTAATCGGTCTTTTGTGAGATAAAATAAGCAACACCTCCTATTTCACTTACATCAATTAATTTAAAACCATTCTTTTCCAGTTTTTTCCGCATCTTAGTAATTGTTAAACATTGCATTTTTTTAGGATTCACAAAATATTGGAACGAGCTTAATACCGGTACACGTGGAATAACCCAGTTGCTAAACCAATAAGTGAACCCTAAAACATGCCGAAACATGACAGAATTATATTGTAAATTTTTGTACTCGTAAGCTTTATATTCTAAAAAGCAACCCACAAAAATTCCTCTTTTTGGCAATACCCGGTTCATCGTCTTCAAACAAAATCTAATTTGTTTGGCAGGGTTAATCAACTTAAGATTAATTACCGTTTTAACGTTCCTTAATTCTTCGGGCCCATACAAGTAATGCCGTATCGAGGATAATAAAATAAAATTCTGATTTTGCATCAGATTAAAGCTTTCCAGGTAATAAACGACATCCTCCCCAGCTTCCTCCAATAAATCGTGGTATAAGGAACTCCGTGAGGCCTTATCAATGGGGGGTAGGTCTAGCTCCTCTTTAAGAATAAAGCCAGGACTCCCCTTGTATGCAATTGATTTCTCTAAAATATTTAATTCCATACAACTATTTGAGGTTTAGCTACTTTTAATTTTTCAATGCTCAACTGTATATTGTGCTGGGTTTTTCTTTCTTGGGTTATAACATTTGCAACTTATATTTTGTTCAAGAAAAAATGCATCAAGACGTTAGCGTTTTGGTAATTTGATTAAACTCAACTTTTTTCTGACGAACAGTTGCATTTTGGTGACGTAAATTCGGATTACTGAGATATTCAATTTCACGGACGCAACATATCTATTGATTTGGCAGCTATAAAGAAAAAGATATTTTTCATTCTCAATACTTTTTTTTAAATTTCGATCGAAAAGAGCTTAGAAGGAATATAAGGACTGATAATATAAATGCTTCATTTGTAAGTGTTTTACTAGCTAATTAATTTTAGTACTTAATTATTTATGGCTATTCCGACAACCCAAAACCTTGTTCCTTCAACGGTAGGTTACAATAATGCTATTTTATCTGCACTATCTCTTCCTGCTTTGATTTTCGATATTACAACACTGAAGGTTATTGAAAGCAATGCTTATTTTGTTAACGAAAAGGACGTATCCTTAAATCATCTGTTGACAAAGCACAATTACAACTTTTTTAAAATAGCAGACATTCAAAAAATCGTTCAATGTTTAAGTGAAGGGCAAAAATATGCGGAAAATAAAATAGACAATTCCGGCAATAACATCCGGACCTTTCAGGTTAACGTTACACTACTTCCCGACAATCAAAACGCCTTTCTTTATCTGAATTTACTGTCAGAAAATAAGTTTTCCAATGCTGACACTCAAAAAATAAATGAACAAACGGAATTTCTAAAAGAAATTATAACCAGTGTACACGAAGGAATTGGTTTAATTAGCGAAGACTATACGATTAGTTTTTGTAATCAGTCATTTGGAAAAATATTTGAAATAACGGATCTTCATTTAACCGGTATTAATTTTCTCCGTATTATTGGTGACGATAACAAACCAATGGTGATAGGGGAACTGGAAAATTCAAAAACGAACCATGAAAATTCATTTGAATTAAGCATCCGGTTGTCACAAAACCTTGAGAAAAAAATTCAGGTACATGTCGTCCCAAGGTTTGATGAGGACAAAAATTACACCGGCTCATTTTTAACTATTATTGATATTACAGATCGTGTGCAAATGGAATGCGATCTTATTAAAGCAAGAGATAAAGCACAGGAGTCAGACCGTTTAAAAACTACGTTTCTAACCAATATGTCACATGAAATTCGGACCCCAATGAATAGTATTCTTGGGTTCTCTTCTATGCTACAACTCAAAGGCATTACACGACAAAAACGCGATCAGTACCTCGACATCATTATATCGCGTGGTAAACATCTGATGGAAATAATAAATGATATCCTCGATATTACCAAGTTGGATGAGGATCAAATTCAAATCACCCCTATTGCCTGCGAATTAAACGACTTACTAAGGGAATTGCACCGTAATTTCAGTTCCAACATCAAAAAAAGCAAAAAACCGGTTAACCTGATCATGCACACCTATTTTAGTGATGATCAATCCACTATTGTATCTGATAGTTTTCACCTTCAACAAATACTATCCAATCTTTTAAATAATTCAGAAAAGTTTACAGAGGAAGGCTTTATTGAATTTGGTTATATGGTTGAGAAAGAAAATAATATTCTGTTTTATGTAAGAGATACCGGGATAGGAGTGCCTGCCGGTATGCACGAAGTTATTTTTGAACGCTTCAGGCAAGCAGATGATTCCTTTACAAGAATTTACGGAGGTATGGGCCTGGGACTTTCAATTTGCAAAGGATTGGTAAATTTGATGGGAGGGAACATTTGGGTAGAATCTGATGGCAAAACCGGGGCCACCTTTTACTTTAGTATTCCTTATCATTCGGGTATTAAGAATATCGAAAACCATGAGCAAAGCTCAATAAGCGATAAATCATTCTTAGCAACCAAAAATATCCTTGTGGTGGAAGACGATATGCCAAGTTATGAATACCTTAAAGAAATTTTATCTTCTGTAGGGTGCAACGTTATTCACGCGGGAAACGGCAAAGATGCCCTGTTGAAGTTCAATGAATCGAAATCTATAGACCTCATATTACTGGACATCCAGCTACCAGAAACCAATGGTTATGAAATTGCCAGATCAATAAGAAAATCAAACGCCAAAATTCCTATTATTGCTCAAACAGCCCATGCCATGCCCGAGGATAGAAAAAAATGTATCGATGCGGGTTGTAACGACTATATTACCAAACCTATACAATTCGAATTATTAGTGAATACCCTGAAAACATACATCGTTAATCGATAATTTCCATTTTATTTAACTTTTCAAGATCATCCGGAGTATCCACAGAAATACTCTCAAATTCCGTAAGCTCTACACTAATAAAATATCCATTTTCAAGCCACCTCAGTTGCTCAAGAGATTCAGCTAATTCCAGTGACGAAGGTTGCAACTTGGTAATTTCTTGTAACACGTGTGTTCTGTAAGCATAAATACCAATATGCTTCAGATACTGATAATTTTCTGCCCAAGTCGATGCATCCTTATTTCGAAGATAGGGTATAACGGCCCGGCTAAAGTAAATTGCCTGATTATCCTTGCTTCGAACAACTTTCACGGTATTAGGATTGAAAATATCATCATTGGCATGAAAGGGCTTTACTAAAGTTGCGATTTGGGTCTTCTTGTTATCAAAGCATTTTATTATCTTTTGAAGCTGCCCTGGTTGTATGAACGGTTCATCTCCCTGAATATTGATTACCACGTCAAAAGAAATATTAAGTCTTTTCTGAAATATTTCTATAGCTTCGGCACACCTATCTGTACCGCTTTGGTGATGCCCTGCCGTCATAATTACTTGTCCTCCAAATCGCTTTACTTCCGTCTCAATCCTGGAATCATCAGTTGCAACACATACGTTGTCCAGTATCTTGGAGGCCTGCGTATATACACGTTCAATCATGGTCTTGCCTTTGATCATAATCAGTGGCTTCCCCGGAAACCTTGTGGATGCGTACCGGGCTGGTATTATTCCTGCAAATTTTAACATACTTTAAATATTTAAGTATATCTCGCTGATTTACGCCGACAAAAACGCTCATTTACGCGGAAAAAATAAATAGGACATCAGATTTTGCCAGAAATAATTCTGCGAAACTCTGCGGCCTGATCTGCGAAACTCTGCGAGAAATAATTGCGAGAAACGTTTTGCGCGAGAAAAAACAAATGTAAAATATTTTTTGTATAGAAAGTAATTTAGCCACTTCATGGGAAATAATTCATCTCTTGAATCACATAAGGCATAATATTTGTAATTTTGTCAGTTCAATCATTGTATTTTTGTCATACAATTTTTTAATGCTGTTTGAGGGTATAATAATTAGGATTAAGGTATAATGGAATTACAGAAAATAAAACAACGATTCGGTATTATAGGTAATTCTTTAGGTTTGCACCGGGCTATTGATATAGCAATCCAGGTCGCTCCTACGGACTTATCAGTACTTATTACAGGTGAAAGTGGGGTGGGAAAGGAAGTTTTTCCCCAAATTATACATCAATATAGCGCCAGAAAACATGGAAGTTATATCGCCGTAAACTGTGGCGCAATACCAGAAGGTACCATTGACTCGGAATTATTTGGACATGAAAAAGGTTCATTCACCGGTGCTTCTGAAAGCCGAAAAGGGTATTTCGAAGAAGCCAACGGAGGAACTATTTTTCTCGACGAAGTAGCTGATCTCCCTTTGGCCACACAGGTTCGTTTACTTCGGGTTCTCGAAACTGGTGAATACATGCGGGTAGGATCATCGAAAGTGCAAAAAACCGATGTTCGGGTTATCGCTGCAACCAACATCGATATCGATAAGGCCATACAAATGGGAAAATTCCGTGAGGATCTATATTACAGGTTAAACACCGTGCCTATTTTTGTTCCGCCTTTGCGAGACAGAGCCGATGATATTAACCTATTGTTCAGAAAGTTTGCTATTGATTTCGCGGAAAAATATCGCATGCCTTCCATTGTGCTTGACGAGGATTCCCAACATATGTTATTTTCGTACGCATGGCCTGGCAATATACGTCAATTAAAAAATATTGCTGAACAAATATCTGTCATTGAAACCAACCGTAACATTTCATCTGAAACGCTCGGAAAGTATCTGCCGGATTACACCTCTGTTAAACTTCCTGCTCTACTTAATCAGGAAGACCAGAAAACATTTGCTTCCGAACGTGAGATCCTTTATAAAATTTTATTCGATCTGAAAAATGATATGAATGATCTGAAAAAATTAGTGCTCGACTTAATGAAGAAAGGAATCGATAGTTCTGACCTGCATGAGGACAATGCAGAAATACTTGAAAAGTTATATGGTCACGTTAACCCTGTTGTGACCACAACGCCATCTAAAACTATTGAAATTAAACACAACGATAATAGCTCTATTCAGGATACTGAGGAAGTATACGAAGAGTCCCTGTTGCTTACTGACAAGGAAGTGGAACTCATTAAAAAAGCACTCGAAAAGCATGCCGGTAAAAGAAAATATGCAGCAAATGAACTGGGTATTTCCGAACGAACTTTATATCGAAAAATTAAAGAGTATAATTTAGAATAATTCATAGTTTTGCATTGGTTATAGATGCCTTAAAAAATCTATTTTACAGATTTATAAAAGTTTACCATAACGTCATGAAAAAATATATAATTAAAGGTTTTGGAGCGTATTTAACTTGTGTGCTTATTTGTTTTGTATTTGCAGGTTGTACTGTTGGAAAAACCGGTAAATGGTCGATGGGCTATAAACTTACCGGAGCAATTGTTCCGGGAGGATGTGTAACAGCCTCTGTACAGTACTTTCAAAATCAGGCTCTGCAAGTACAACCATTACTTGCCACAAATCTAACAGAAGCATTAAAAGATAAAATATTGTCGAATACCAGTCTTAAGATCATCAATGGGGTTGGCGATGTGAATTTCGAAGGTATTATCGAAAACTATGTTACCACACAACCTATGGCTCCGCAAGCAGGTGCTGACCCAACAGGAGCCTTAAACAGGTATTCTATTACTATTAAAGTCAAATACAGTAATGCCAAAGATCAGATATACGATTTTGATTTCTCTTCATTTACAAGATTTATCGATTACAAAGCCACCCTCACTCCTGAAGCAGCAGAACAAGCCAACATGAGCGATTTGGTTAAACAATTGGTAGATGACGTATTTAATAAGGCATTTGTAAACTGGTAAGGCATCTAAACTATGGATAAAAATCGATTATTGGTATTAATTCAAAATCCGGAACAAACACTAAGCTCCGATACGCAATGGCTGACGGATATGGTTAAAACATATCCTTATTTTCAAACGGCCCATTCCCTTCTGCTATACAATTTGAAAAAGTTCAATGCCAACTTGTATACTCAGCAACTGCATGAATCGGCTATTTTTGTGGGAGACCGGAAAATATTGTTTAACTTTTTACACCATCTTTCCGAAAATGCTAACACTGAGATTACGGGCAAAAAGAAAACGGAACCGGAAGTTGAAAAAATTCAAGTGAGAGAAATCCCTGAAGTTGTTGAAGAAAAAACAGAAAATATAAGCCATCCCAAAATAGATTTGAGTGATTTACTGGAAATAGACGAAACTTATCCTCAAACCCTTGAAAATGGAGAAACGGAACCATTGGAAAAACCAGTATCCAAAACTGATTTGAACAATGATATTGATGAATCTGCCCAGAAACATCCAAAACATGATTTGATAGAAAAGTTTATTGAAGAAAATCCAGCTTTTAAGCCGGCTAAAATAGAGATGAGTGAACAAAGAGACGATATTTCAAAAGATAGTGTAAAAGAAAATGACGATCTCGCCACGGAAACGCTGGCTCAGATATACGTAAGCCAAAAACTTTATAATAAGGCCATTGCAATATATGAGAAATTAATTTTGAAATTTCCCGAAAAAAGCACTTACTTTGCCAGTCAAATTGAAGAACTTAGAAAGAACATTTAATTAACTATAAATAAGATATTTATGTATTACTTTTTTTCTGTTTTAATCTTAATAATCAGCGGACTACTCGTTCTGATTGTACTTGTTCAAAACTCCAAGGGAGGTGGTTTAACTTCTAGTTTTGCTTCGTCGAATCAATTTATGGGGGTTCGTAAAACAGCCGATTTTCTCGAAAAAGCCACATGGACACTTGCTGGTGCTCTTTTAATAACGTGCCTGTTAACCACCATTTCACTTTCCCATGAATCTCAAGCCAAGAAATCGGCTATTGAAGAACAAGTAAGAAATGCTGTTAATCCTAACGATATTCCTAACTTTGGAACATCTCCTCAACAACCAAGCAGCAATGCCAAGCCGGCACCTTTTAAACCGATCTCGCCCAAACCGAAGAAATAATCCAATATATACATATATATTAAAATGTCAGTATGTCATTCATGCTGACATTTTTTTTCATATATGCCTAATGTTTTTAAACATAGACGTTTATTAATTGTTTGCTGTAAGGAATAAAACAAATCCATCTTATAAGTATGTAATTATGTCGCATTTTTAAGCCGTTAATATGCTTTTATCCCTTTGGCACACATTATGAGGATAGCACCAACAGAAATAAGAAATAGAATGTTTAACCTTTAAATAATAATGAAATGGCAGATGTAAAAATCAAACCTTTAGCCGACAGAGTGCTTGTTGAGCCTATGCAGGCTGAAGAAAAAACCGCAAGTGGAATTATCATTCCTGACACAGCTAAGGAAAAACCTCAAAAAGGAACTGTTATTGCTTTTGGTCCCGGAACCAAGGATGAAAAAATGGAAGTTAAAACTGGCGACATAGTGTTGTATGGTAAATACGCCGGTACAGAAATAAATGTTGAAGGAAAAGATTATTTGATCATGCGCCAGTCTGACATTCTGGCTATTGTTTAATCACTAACGAAAAAATATTAAATTCAAAAAACTATGGCAAAAGAAATTAAATTCAATATCGAAGCCCGCGATTTACTGAAAAAGGGTGTAGACCAGCTTGCTAATGCTGTAAAAGTTACGCTTGGTCCAAAAGGCCGCAATGTGGTAATAGACAAAAAATTTGGCGCACCTCAGATTTCTAAAGATGGTGTTACAGTAGCCAAAGAAATTGAGCTTTCCAATAAAATGGAAAATTTGGGCGCTCAAATGGTTAAGGAAGTTGCTTCAAAAACAAATGACGATGCAGGTGACGGAACAACAACTGCCACTGTTCTTGCTCAGTCTCTGGTTACCGTTGGTTTAAAAAACGTTACTGCCGGCGCAAATCCAATGGATCTTAAAAGAGGTATTGATAAAGCGGTCATTAAAGTAATCGAAAACCTGAGATCACAATCTAAAGAAGTTGGTGATGATTTGCAAAAAATAGAGCAGGTAGCTACCATATCTGCTAACAATGATACCGAAATAGGGAAACTGATTGCTCAAGCCATGGGCAAAGTTAAAAAAGAAGGTGTAATTACCGTTGAAGAATCAAAAGGTACTGATACTTCCGTTGAGGTAGTTGAAGGTATGCAATTCGATCGTGGTTATCTTTCAGCATATTTTGTTACCGATACGGAAAAAATGGAATGTGTTATAGAAAGTCCATTAATTCTTATTTTTGACAAGAAGATTTCGACTATGAAAGATCTTCTTCCTATTCTTGAAGCAACATTACAGACTGGAAAACCACTTTTAATTATTGCTGAAGATGTTGACAGTGAAGCTCTCGCAACTCTTGTGGTTAACAAGCTAAGGGGTTCACTCCGCGTATCTGCTGTAAAAGCTCCTGGATTCGGTGATCGTCGAAAAGAAATGCTTGAAGATATTGCTATTCTTACAGGTGGTACCGTTATTTCAGAAGAAAAAGGATTAAAACTGGAAGGTGCAACTATTGATATGTTGGGTAAAGCCGAAAAAATAACCATTGACAAGGATAATACAACCATTGTTAAGGGTGCAGGCGAAAAGAAACTAATTGATGCTCGTGTTGCTCAGATTCGTGCACAAATAGAAAATACAACTTCGGATTACGATCGCGAAAAACTTCAGGAACGTTTAGCTAAATTAGCCGGCGGTGTTGCAGTACTTTATATTGGTGCTGCTACTGAAGTAGAAATGAAAGAAAAGAAAGATCGCGTAAACGATGCCCTCAGTGCTACAAGAGCTGCTGTTGAAGAAGGAATTATTCCCGGTGGTGGTGTCGCTTATATTAGGGCTATGTCGGCGCTTGATGGCTTAAAAGGAGATAACGACGATGAAACAACAGGTGTTGCTATTGTTCGTCGTTCACTTGAAGAACCCCTTCGCCAGATTGTGGAAAATGCAGGCTTAGATGGTGCTGTAATTGCTCAGAAAGTTAAAGAAGGTAAGGGCGATTATGGTTATAATGCTCGCACTGACGTTTATGAAAACCTCTATGCAGCTGGTGTTATAGACCCTACCAAAGTAGCCCGCGTTGCGCTTGAAAATGCAGCTTCTATTGCAGGTATGCTCTTGACTACCGAGTGTGTTCTTGCTGAAAAAGAAGACGACAAAGCTCCTATGATGCCTAACCAAGGAATGGGCGGCGGCATGGGTGGAATGATGTAAAATAATCAACCTATAAATACAAACCCTTCTCCAGTTTTGGAGAGGGGTTTTTTTTTGTGCCTAACCCAAAAAACAAATTGGTCATCTATATTTTGATCTTAGCCTTATGAAAATCGATCAGCAGTAATTTAACCTCACCCCCCAGGCTTAGGAAAAATTCGGGTTTTACCAACTGCATTTGGCCTCACCCCCGTCCCCTCTCCTGAAGAGGCTGTGTAAAAATGAATAAAAAAAGTC
>CAYZNC010000231.1:0-7910 GCA_964478555.1 uncultured Bacteroidales bacterium
TCCTTTGAGTGACTTGGTGCATCCCTTAGAGCGCCTTTGTGGTAAAATGTATTTTATTGAACAACAATGAGCACAAAGGAAATCACAATGAACACAAAGGAAATTAAATGATAATTTTTTCTTTTTTTAGACAGCCTCCCAGGGGTGGGTCTTTGCGAAAAACTTTGCGAACTTTGCGTGAAAGTTGTTATATAGATTTATCCCGTTTTAAGCAACAGTCTCCTGACTGTTTTATAATTCCGCAAAAAAATAGCTTCAACGCTTAACATATCATTTCCCCAATTTCAAATCTTCACACACCTAATCTTCATTTTTGGGCCAAAACAATAAAAATTTCCATAAAGGAAGAAATTGTATTTCAGCTTTCGTACCAAACCATTCGAAAGTTTGTTTGCGATCATCGAATTCGTTGATAACATATAAGTTTTTGCAATTTAATTTTTCTGAAGATTTAATGAGTGCCCTAATCTCACGATTTAATGTATCGGCATCGTTTATTTGATAAGCTACCTGAACTAACTGGGTTACCTTTATATCATCTTTAATAACAAAATCTACTTCATAATTGTCCTGGTCCGATTTCCAGTAATATACTTCTTTTCCCAAATTCAAAAGATGCCTGGCAACGACGTTTTCATAATACATTCCAATATTTTTGGAGAACTGCGTGGATAAGCATGTTATAAATGCATTGTCAATACAATATAACTTCCGGGGATGTTTTAATTCGTCTTTTATACTATATGAAAAGCAAACTATATAATTATAGAAATAAGCGCTTTTAATATATCCCAGGTAATCAATGAGGGTATTTTTGCTGGATGTGTACTGGTTACTTTTAAGGGTGTTATATAATTTATTCACGGTAAAGGACCGTTGGTTAAGCATTAACCGTATAAGCTGGCGTAACAATTCATCATTACGAATGGTAAAATGTTCGGCGATATCCAGGCTTACAACTGTGTGGAAATAAGATTGTACGATGTCATTTTTGATGGATTCGTCAGCTAAAACAACTTCAGGCAGTCCTCCAAAAAACAAATATTCATTTAGGAGCAACTTTAATCGCGAAAAGGCAGGTTGGTTATGGTCTAATGTAGTAAGATCATCCGAAAAATTTTTAAATTCGATAAATTCACTGAAAATTAATGGGTTAATATGTTTTTCGATGAACCGGCCCCGTAATTCGGTAGGAATTTCAAATGATGACATTTTTGAATTGGATCCGGTTACAATAATCCGAATATCATTGGTTTCATGAATTCTCCTTAACCATTTGCTCCATTCCGGGATGATTTGTATCTCGTCTAAAAGAAGAAATTTTGGTAATCCCCCAAATAGTGCTTGTATGGAAGGTAGTAATTGGGTTAGAAATTCTGTTTTACGCGGGATACGTTCATCTTCAAAATTTAAATAAATAAGCTCTTTTTTAGTAACCGTCTTAAGTTTTTCATTCGCAAAACTATATAATAAATATGTTTTACCAACTCTTCTGAATCCAGTAAGTACTAGTATTTTATTTATTTGCTGGTCTGTAATTTTTTCAAGGTTATACGACCTGTGTCGGGTTTGAGGCAATTTACGGTCAAGCCAATCAAACAGTAACGTTTTTATAATGTTTTCCATATATTCATGATAAAGTGAACAAATTTATATAATTTTGTTCACCTTATACAAATTATTTCAATTTTTTTACGATTATAGGAACGAATTAAACAAAGAAATACAAGATAAACTAACGCGTCCAAATCCCCTCCTGTTTTCCAGGAGAGCTTGTCCGACTTTTGGCGGAGGCCAGGGGAGGTTCTTTAAGGATTACTGGCGTTTTAGAAATCTTAAATAATCGATCCGGATGATTGCTATATTAAAATTATCTTATACATTTAAGTTTATTTAAACCAAAATTCAATCACGATGAGAAATTTATTATTTGTTATACTGACGTTTGTTAGTTTCAATATTTTTGGACAAGGTAATTCTCCTAAGGAGGTATTTCAATTATTGGATAAAGCCTATACAGCCAAAGACACTGTTGCTGCAAGAAGTTTATATTATCAAAACTCCAGTGATGATAAGCGACTAGTTACCATAGATCTTAAATTTTTTCTAATGAAACCGCAATACATCGCCTTTAAAAATAGAATAATTAAAACCTATAATAAAGGAGCATTAAAGAACCAACTGTTAAGTATGTTCATTACAATGGGATCTATCCCATATTATTTTAAAGAAAAATCAGATTCAGCTGAAATCACTATTACTGATGATAAAGCTAATTCAATTTATAAAGACCCCGAAGGGATGAATCCAGCTGATTTCTTTATTAAAGTGAACAATAAATGGTATTTGGATCCAAAAAATGGCCAGGCAGTATCCGATGTTGCACAGACGGAAAGTCTCTTTGTTTGTCTTGAATCAATTTTAAGAGAAGGCAATAAATTGTTAGACCAAAAAGTATCCAAGGAGGTATTTATTGCTAAGTTACAACAGTATTTAAAATAAAAAGGGGTCCACGAATTACACATGCCAAACTTCTGAAAAATAAGGCTTTAATAATTGAACGAGCCTCATTCACAACAATCCTGTTGAAGACATGATCGTTACTAAACCGGAAGATTATTTGTTCAGTTCAGCATGGAATTATGCGGGGCTAAGCAATCTGCTCGATATTATTTTGGAGACATCAAAACTGGTCACATATAAATAGTCTGGTATTGACAGAAATTTGTAGCCACACGCGTTTTGAAAACGCGCGCGAGCAGTGTACCATATAAAAGCCGCTGGCGCTGTCTCTGACGCGAGGTTTTGAAAACAACTATAAATTTCGAACCGAACGCGTTTAAAACGCGCTCGAGCTGAGGGGTCGTATCTATCATATCTTACAGATTCTCAATAAATATGCAATACCTCCGGTATTGAGATGCACCAATTACCCAAAACAATCAGGCTCCGCCTACCATTATCCCATTATCAAAACTTGTCCGTCTCCTGACGGATTATCATCAACTCACATTATTAATCGTCATCCAGTTACTGAGTGCTACCAAGGGCCATATCCTCGACCAGGTAATTAAGGGATCGTGATTCAGAAACCGTTCCCATAGTTGCTTGGGGCCTTTATCATCAAAGTATTCGCACCTTCCAAGCAGGTGGATTCGTCCTTCGCAAAAGGATTTGAGTTCCAATCGCATCCAATGGTCCCAGGGGATGGTGAACCCCATTTTCGGACGATTGGAAATTTCCTTGGGAAGGATGCCCATCATCGAATCGATCAACAATTGTTTGGGGGTATGTGGATACTTTTTGTGATCAGGTACCTGTAAAATATATTCAACTAATGCATGATCCATAAAAGGCACTCGTACCTCCAAAGCATGCGCCATACTCATCTGATCGGTATCGCGAAGGAGTACGTTTTGCATATAAGTACTTATTTCTGCCTCACTAACCATACTTAGAAAATGTGAGCGCCGGTCTGAAAGGTTCAATTTTTTCACTATTGACTCCACCCTATTGGAAGGCAGCGCTGAACATTTTAATAGATTAAGTATCTGTGCATCAGATAGTACCTCGCGAGCAATGGGATAAGTATCCTGCAACTGCCAGCTGCGCAATCCCATTAACTGTTTTGCTTTTACATAAGAGGCCGAATGGCTAAAGCCCTCCAGTATCTGCCATGGAAATGACCGCAATCTGGCAGGTAAATAGGTAACCCCTCTTAAACGGTACAGGTGCTTCATACGTTTAAAAACTTCATATCCTGCAAATAGCTCATCACCTCCCAATCCACTCAATGCCATTGTAATGCCTGCATCTTTTGTAACCTTCGAAACCACCCACGTGTTCGGCCCGTCTCCACTGGGGTGGTCCATCGATTCCAATGCACCGGGCAACATATGTATAAAATCGTTGGGCTTTAGCTTAATTTCCGTATGATTGCAATTAAAGCGTTTAGCTATTAACTGCGAATATTTCGATTCGGAATATGTTTTTTCGTGAAAGGTAACCGAGAAGGTATTGATAGGTTTGTTTAGTATGCTCACCATCAGCCCTACTATCACACTTGAATCGATACCTCCTGAAAGAAAAGCACCAAAGGGGACATCGGCTACCAATCTGCGTTCAACAGCCTGGGTAACCAGTTCCAGCACATCCCCATGTATTTCATTTACAGACTTTCCCAAGGGACTAAGTGCTATTGTACTACTTTTACCTAATTGCCAATACGTATGCGTGGTTATGCGGAAGTTTTTTGTTTCTGTAATGCTATTCTCCGATTGGTTCTTATCATCATCATCAAGGCTCTCTGCTTTTTTTAACTGCTGAACAATCATGTACTGACCCGGCATAAGCATTTTCACTCCATCAATAATGGTATCCGGAGCATGCACCGTTTGATATCTCAGATAATCCACCAATGCATCCTGGTTGGTTTTACGTGCTACCAGTTTTGAAGCAAGGATAGATCGTATCTCGGAAGAAAATATAAACTTCTCGTTATCGAAATAATAATAAACAGGTTTGATGCCCAATCGATCGCGGGCCATGAACAATTCATTTTTAGTATTATCCCAGATAGCAAAGGCAAACATGCCATAGAAATGTTCAAGGCAATTGGTTCCCCATCTGTTGTAAGCGGCAAGTATTACTTCGGTATCGGTGCCGGTGCGGAAAGTATAATCACTGAGCTGACTGCGGAGTTCGCGGAAATTATAGATTTCGCCATTAAACACAAGCACATGCTTGCCATTGTTACCTACCATGGGCTGATTTCCGGCCGAAGAAGTATCGATAATAGCCAGTCGGCGGTGCCCCAGCAAAACATCATGGGTGTGCCATATTCCTTCCGCATCGGGCCCGCGGTGCGCCAGTGCATCATTCATCGAACGTACGTTACCTTCAAAACGTTCGGCTTGCTCAAATGCAACAATTCCGCTAATTCCGCACATGATGGATGAATTTATTTATACACCTTGCCCCACGGCTAATATGGGAGGTTATCTTAATGTAAGCTTCGAACAGGTAATGCCTCTTTTAGTTCTAAAAAAATGTCATATTTTGTTAGTAAACGTTTATTCCAATGAATTGTTTCAAATATTTACCATTTACATGAACAATATTCAGTTAAAAAAAGGGTCCACGAATTAACGCAAAAGAAAAAACTGCCCTTTTTCAGCTGAAGCAATTGGTTGAGATTATAAACGAATTTCAGAAAAATGACCTCCCAACGCCGACAAGAGTCGGTCCATCAATACCTGCGCTGCTTTTCGGAGGCAGGGGAGGTTATCTAAAATTTAAATAGTTTGCTTACCATTTAAACCTTAGTTTCTTTACTTTTGGTTTATGATAAATAGGTTAAAATGTTTTTGTTTTTTGATAACTATGGTGCTGCCATTTTGTGGCTACAGTCAAAAGCAAATTCCAGCGCTTAACTGGCCAGGGAAAAGATCGGATTGGATTAATGTAAAAACCGATGTAACCCCTAAAGCTATTGGCGATGGATTAGCCGATGATTACGCATCAATTCAGGCTGCACTGGATATAATAAACGCCGGAACTCCTGGTAAGCCACGAACAATATATTTGCCGCCTGGAACTTACCGGATAACCCAAACGCTGTTACTAAAAAAAGTTGATGGAGGATGTTGGCTGGTTGGACATGGCCGTAATACGACCATTGTATGGGCCGGTACCCAAGGAGGAACCATGCTTTTGTTAGATGGAGCTCCACGTAGTTTGTTCGAAGGGATTGTATTTGACGGCAATAATATTGCAGGTACTGGGTTAGACCATTTTTCATCAACCTTGTTTGTTACGGAAAGTGATCATAAATACCTGAGCTTTAAAAATATGCAAATTGGCATACGGTTTGGAAATGACAAAAAGGCTAGCGCCGAACAATCGGTTCAGCATTGTTTATTCAACAATTGTTCAAAGGGAATTTTTGTTCAAACATTTAACAATTACGATATAATAGCTATTGCCTCAAATTTTTATCATTGTGGAATTGGAATTTTTGTGGGAAAAGGAGCTAATATTTATGTTCGTAATTGTCATTTTGAAAATAGTACCGAAAGTGATATCACAGCCAACAGAGGCCCTGAGCATCCATGTTCTTTCATAAGGTGTACATCGGTGAACTCGAATAAATTTCTCGATTGGAATGGAGGCGTTTCAACAGCTTTTATACAAAATTGTCATGTTATGGGGTGGAAAGATAAGGCTGCTATGTCAATTCAAGGAGCCCCCAGCGTAATCTTCGATTGCGTTTTCACTAATCCGCCCGGGCCTGATCCTCCCATATCAACCATAAACAATCCACATCTTGTATTTTCAAACAACCTATTTGCAGGATCTTCAAAATTATTCGACAATACAAAATATGTTACCGAAATTCCGAAAGGCAAGCTTGATGGAGTAGTACGTTCGGCATCACAAAGTTTTTTTAATGACGAGGTTTGTGTACCGCAGAAGGTTTATGATGTTAAAGCCTTTGGTGCCAAGGGTGATGGAAAATCAGACGATTACGCTGCTATTCAAGCAGCCATTGATTCGGCCCGCAGTTACGGATATGGTGCAATTGCTTACTTTCCCAGAGGCAATTATAACGTATGCCACACACTTTTGGTAACAGGTGCAAATTATACGGTTGGGGGCTGTATCCCGTTAAATTCAAGAATCCAATGGGGTGGTGCAGCTGATGGAATAACCATGAAAGTAGTTGATCCTAAAAACATAACTATTGAACAACTCGCAGTGAGCGAAGGCAAGAACAACAGTTTCGATATTCAACAAACCGGAACTGAAAGCAATTCCTCAATAGTTTATAATATGGTTACGGTATATGGGATGTATCAGAAGAATTCGCTAAAAGGCCTGCAATTTCTTAATCTGCCAAAAGGTGCTACGGTAATTGCGAGTCATTTAGTCGGAAATGTGCATGTCACCAATTCGTCAAGAGCCAAAATTCTTATTAATTTTAAATGGGAAGGAACCGTAACTATTGAGGGTGCTACCGAACGAATTAGAGACGGCTTTATGGGCATACAGGCGATGCTGACGACTAACGTGCCCTATGGTATATATGTTAAAGATAATCAGAATTTGGTGGCTACCAGTTTTTACTCCGAATCGGCCGACAGGTATGTTTCAATTGAAGGAAACGGAGTTAACACAAATGGACACGTAACCATTGCCGGGGTGAAGGTTCAAACAACATTGCAGCCACAAATAAACATTGACAATTATAAAGGAAGGGTTGCAGGCATATCATTACAGCACTATCAGCCACCCGACCCCAGAATTATTACCCAAACAGGCACGCAACCTGTAAACCTTTTATGGATAGGTAATAACGGATATAATCCAACCGTAACTTTTAATACCAGTACAACCGGGAAATCGATTTTTATCGAAAATACCTGGAAAGGGCCTGCAGATAACGTAACTGCCGAAGGCTTAAAAGTTGCTTCCGATGCGCTTGATGATTTTCGCGAAATGGGGTTAAACGATTTGCTATTGAATAATAATTTCAATTGCTCAAAACCAGTTGCTGTGAAGGGGGGCAACAAATCACATAAGAAGGGAGTCCACTAATTACACTAATTACACGAAACTGCGGCTACCGGAGTAGAAATCCAAGAATTACACGAAGCTGCGAGTTGGCTAGCACTGTAGTTTAACTCTTCGGTTAGCAGGGGACGACGGTCTAAAAACTTATTCTTTACTAATAAACTTAATTGCAGATTTTATATTTTCAAAATGCTTATCCTGGGTCCAAAGAATAGCTTTGTATTTTTGGCAGTTGCCAACAATATACTGTCGGCCATGGGAATTTTGAATTGTACGCTTATTTGCGATGCCTGTATTGCAATATGCTTATCCACATCAACAATTTCTCCTTGAGAGAG
>CAYZNC010000231.1:8010-10752 GCA_964478555.1 uncultured Bacteroidales bacterium
AGGACCCACTAAATCCACGAACATGTAGCTACCGGAGACAGAGCCGGTTCCTTATTTATCATAAATTCCCCGAAGAAAAACAACCATGATTCAAAAATCCCGGAGGGATTAAAGGTGGGTAGAAGGATACTGGTGAGGTGGTGGTTTCGTCCCAGCCGGGACGATAGATAAATCAAATAAATCCATCTTTTCTACCAACATTTTGTGCCTACCGGCACAGCATATCAACATCTCATTTCCCCAATTTCAAATCCCCACACACATAATCCAATAATTCATGAGGGTTTACATCAATTGCCAAAGCAATCAAATAAAGTTCGTCTGCCCTTAGTTTAGTGCTCTCATTTAAGGTCAGTTCACTTAATCTTGAAGTGCTTATTCCGGTTCTCCTGGAAACTTCCGCTTTATTTACTGTTTTCCTGGCCAGATATAATCCCAGTTTAGTCATAAATATCCTTTTTCAGGATATAAATGTAGGACTTAAAGATAAATATCGAGAAATTCTAAATAACTATTTGGAAAATATATAGATTATCTATATTTTTATGGAGAAATTCTTGAAACTTATTTAACATTTCTAAATACTCATTATGCACCATCAATCCCCCAAATCAAAAAACGAAGTCCATCAATTCACCCCCACACAGCTTGAGTTATTGGAAACCATCTTATTTAATGGTGCCTCTGCCATGGCCGAAGAATTCATGCTCATCCACGACATCGCCCTCTATCATTCAGATTATACCATTGACGCAAAAGAAAAAACCGCTCTTTTTCAGCTTAAGCAATTGGCGGAGATTATAAAACGAATTTCAGAAGAATGACCTCCCAACTCCGCCAAGAGTCGGACAGGCTCTCCTAAAAACAGGAGGGCTCCGTACATCTTATACATTCATTTTTATCGTAAAAATGCTATTTTCTTAAAGTTTATATAGCGGTTTTATATTGCTTTAAAACATTTAATATGTTCTAATCCCCTCCTGTTTTTAGGAGGGGCAAGGGGTTCATCAAGGCCTGTCCGACTTTTGGCGGAGGCCAGGGGAGGTCCTTTGACATAAGAAAACAAAAAAGGCGGAACCCCGTCCGCCTAGCATCTATTATTACAACTTGTACGCCTTTTGACGTATTAATGTATTAATCCTCAATCTTCCTTTCCGTAACTTTAACTGCGGGGTTACCGCGGTAAATACCATAAGGCTCAAGGTCCTTGTTGGCAACAGATTTCATTGCCAAAACGGCATGGCTTCCGATGGTAATACCCCCACCCACTGAACTCTGTGCCCCCAGCCAAACTCCATCTTCAATTGTTATCGGGTTTGCATAAACATCGAAATATTTTTTCTTGAAGTTGTGCCCTCCCGTCATGATCAGACATTCGTGCGATATACAAACGTGACTACCAATTTTAACCAGGGCTTCATTTGCAATCCAAACCTTTTCCCCAATCCATACATGATTACCAATTTCAAGGCGCCAGGGGAATTTTATATACACCATCGGCTTTATATTGACTCCCTTGCCTACTTTTGCACCAAACAATTTTAATAACGACACTTTTAAGCTGCTGACAGGGAAAAAATTGGATTGAAAAAAAATAGCACTCGTAAAGTACCAAACCACCTTTTTCAGTGTATTGTTTCCCCCGCTGATGTCTTTATTTTGCTTGAAATTTTGTAAATCTACCTTATTTTGCTCCATCAATGAGTTTATAAATTGTTATGCAAATAGAAGTTTGTTTGCTTCCAATACATGGTCGTCGTTCGTTATTTGCTTTGCATATTCAAATGCATTTTCGCTTATTTTATTGTATGCTTCCTGGTCCATTTCTGCGCAAACTTCGATAACCTTGACGAACTCGGCTGGGTTATCGAGTGGCAAATCCCAACCGACTAAAGTAGCGGTTGGCTGTTGGCTGTTGGCTGTTGGCGGGCTCACTTTAAATTGGTCATTGTTCAAAGCCTCACTAACGACTACCGACTGTTTACTGCCGACTGTTCCAAGATTTCGCCAGGGGGTTTGATCACTAATGATCACAGGCCTCCCCGCCATAAAACTTTCAACAATGGAATGACCGTAATTTTCACCCTGCGAAGGCATAAACAAAAAATGATACATTTTAAGGGTTTCCGCAATTCTTTCTTTTTCAATGGCCCCTTTAAAATTTATTTTGATATTAGGCGGTAACGCAGCCATTACCGCCTGGCATTCCGCCCAATATTTCTCGCTATAAACCGTACCGAATAAATCAAAAATAATAGTCGTTTTTTGTACGTTATTTTTTTTGCAAAACTGAACCAATACATTTAACGCAAATAACGTATTCTTCTCCGGCGATATGCGGGCTATGCATATTAATTTCAGTTCGTTCGGAATTTTTGTTAGCGGGGTGAAAGCTGTTGTTGCTTTGGGGGGCAGGTTAGGTGCCACCCGAATCTCACCTTTAAAGCCAATATTTTTTCTTATTTGCCCCGCTTCACCATCATTGGTAGCATGTATAATCACCCCTTTATACAAACCGGTTACCCTCGCTAAAAAATAAAATACTTTTTTCTTTATTTTTTTCGATGAAAAAGTATGATCAGACAGCATGCCCCTCGCGGAGACTATGATCTTTTTCTTTTTTATACTTTTAAACCAGAGAAGAGGGAACAGCGAGAAATACCAGGAATAAATACCGTTGATAAAAATGACATCGTATGGAACGGATTTGACAATGCGGGTAATCGATTTTATCGACAGTGC
>CAYZNC010000232.1:0-10740 GCA_964478555.1 uncultured Bacteroidales bacterium
TCTTCAATGCCCTTTATATTATTAATGGAAATGATCAGGACCGGGGTATTTGATCCTAAACATGTTTATCGACATTTAACAATATTTGAATGGCGATAAACATGAAACATAAAATCATTAAAAGCATCATTATTGTTGCCGTAGTATTTATGGTGACAATAATGGGTATTTTCTTTTTAAAAAGAGGACGCCATAATTTATTCTACAAAATACCCAGGCAAGCGGTATCCGTTTTAGTTATTGATGTTCCAGCCCTATCAGCCAAGCTTCTTTTTGATGAAATAGGAAGTGATGTAAAAATCAGCTCCCGCCTTGCAAAACTTGCACCAGATTCTCTTTCCGGTATCGACTGGAATGCAAATGGATTGAATCTATTTGGCAAACTGGCGCTTTTCACCCTGGAGGATACCACCTCGAATCAAGTGTATACCAGTTTCATCCTAAGCATTTCAAGTACTACCAGG
This sequence comes from uncultured Bacteroidales bacterium, assembly GCA_964478555.1. Classification (GTDB taxonomy): domain Bacteria; phylum Bacteroidota; class Bacteroidia; order Bacteroidales; family JAAUTT01; genus JAAUTT01. The sequence goes on from CAYZNC010000232.1 coordinate 465, forward strand.
TTCAATTCGTTCATGAAAAATATAAGCCAAAAATTACATTTTTCAGTGAACAAGCAAAATGGAATAAGCGTAGCTTTTTGTAAAAGTTTAGGTATCCTTGCTGCCTGGAATGGTGATTTCGTAACAGGCATGAAAACATCAGAAAAAAATGATAAGAATACTGCCGCATTAATTCAGGTTTTATCAACCCCGCAGCAGCAATCTATCGGCACCGACACCTGTTTTTCCAGAAAACTGGCAGGTAGTTATGATATTTTATTCTACTCCCGCGCCTATAAACATTGTTCTGTTAAACAGTTGGAAAATGTTAATGCAGGGATGAAAAATATAACAGCAACCATAATTTTCAACAAAGGAGAACTGGAAATAAATGCCGAAATGCAAACAGAACAGGGAAGCCTGCCCGATAAAATATTTATGAAACCTGGTGGGGACATGGGTTACCTTGCCGATGAAGACAATGCTATATTAAATATTGGTTTACATGTGAATGCTTTGGCCTTTAAACAATTTTACAGAACCTTCAAAACCCTTGATATAAAAACAAACACGCCCTGGCTTGCTGCGTGGGATGGTAATGTAAATTTTGTATTTAACGGAGGCAAAAATATAGAAAATGAATATGTTACCTATAGCTATGATGATAATTTCAATAAGATCGAGAAAAAGGAAATTAAAACGGATAAGGTCCTCAATGTACAAGCAATAGTGGGGATGAACATAACCCTAACTGATTCATTATTTAAAGTAAAGCCGCTCGTTACAAAAGGAAGTGACACCCTCGTTACAAAAGGGAGTAATCTTGTAATGACAAAAACAGGTAATCAATTTCTTATTTACAGCAGGTATTTTAGCAAACCCCGCAAAATGCAAAAAAAAGCAAATGTAAACATCCATATTGAAGCCAATATTCCTCAAATGTTACAAACCCTAAAGGATTTTGGATTTGATACGGAAAAGCCGTGGCTAAAGAACCTTGATTGCAAATCAATTACTGTAAATATGACTAAAAAACATAATATAAATTTAAACTGCAAATTATATTTTTCAGATAAAAATAAAAATTCAATTTACAGGTTCCTGGGATTATTGGAAAATTTCTCGCAGACTCACGCTGATAAAGGCGCAGAGTTTCGCTGATATTATTTCAAATAATCAATTATCCATCAAGTTTTTTTTCTTTCTGCGTAAATCTGCGTTTTTATCTGCGAAACTCTGCGAGAACTGTTGTTAAACGCTGCGGGAATCTGCGAGAAATTACTTAAAAACCTGTATTTTGAGTCTGATTTTGCAATTCGGTTAATGCGACCCGCTTTTTCAATCTGAATCCAAGCATCATCATAAAAATTATTGCTAAGAAATTAATAATAATCTTAAAATACAAATCCACTTTAAGCGCTCCAATAAATCCCATAAATCCGGCAAGCATAGCGCCAGTCATAACACCAAAAATTAAAGCATAGATGTTCATGGTTTGCCAGTTAACACTTGCCGACCAACGTGGTATCAAATAAATAGCTACCATGGTTAACAATAAACCGGCAACAATGGCTATGAGCGGAGGAAAAGATGGTGAAATACCAAAAGCGAGCAACACTAATCCATATAACAGGATAGCCCATAAACCTCCCATAATTGCGGTAATCCAATCTGGAGGAGGGTTAAATGCAGAACTTTTATATGCAAATTTATTTCTGAAAGGACCAATCGACATAAAAATGAGACCTCCAATCAGTATAATAGCGATGCAAACCATAATTAATGGCGGATTGTATGGCGGAACCTTAAATACCTTAGTTCTGGCTATCTGTGTCCAGGAGAACCATGCAAAGAAACTTCCCAACAGAAACAACAAACTTGTAATGATCACACCGCGTTTACCAATCCAAAGCTCATTACGTTTATTCGGAAATAAAATTTCAGTAAGATAGATGGGAAGAAAAACAACAAAAACCGTTTCATAAATCAAAGCCCACAGAAGATAAACGTAATTGATGCCAAAGACTCGTGCATAAGCGCCTCCTTTTATTTGAAACACCATAGGCGCAAGAGAGGTTTGCTGAATTAAAAACTCTTCTGCAATGGATAGAGCAAGTCCCAGGAAAAGCATATGCACCCAGCCCAGTTGCCATTTTCTAATAGCATGCCGGATTAAAAGCGCTCCACCTCCCCAAACCAGAACTTCTATGGGGAAAACAAATATTGCACTGAAACGTGTTGCGCCGGGTAGTATCTCTGTAATAATCGGGGCCAAAAGCATCAGCGTAACAACTGGCAAACCATTTCCTGAACTGTTATTCTTTTCCATTGTAGAGCTGCATTTAAATCTTATAATTATGTCAAAAAATCTTTTAACAGTTTATCAGTAATTTTTTTAAGTGTTTTTCTGGCGTTTGGATCATAAGCTTGTGAAATTGCTTTTGACACTTTTTTCCCATCGTAATATTCGCCAGTGGTATCCGCAAATATCAAATTTTCCACTGCTTCGGCGCCTTGCTCAACCGTTGTTAGAGAGTACCCCCAGCCTTCCAGTACCATTTTTGTATTCATCAGCGATGCAGGGTGAATTGCATTGACTTTTATGCCTTTGTCCTTTAATCTTTCCGCCAGATCAAAGGTGTACATGATGAGGGCTGTCTTAGCCTGCCTGTAAGCAAATAGTCCTTCGTATGCTTTTTCGATCATAACATCTTCGAAGTTGATTGGCTCCTGCCCTACCGATGCCACATTGATGATTTGGGACGAGCCTGGTTTTAAAATGGGCAATAACTTTTCGGTAAGCAAAACATGGGCAAGGTAGTTAATGGCAAAGCGCAATTCCAAGCCGTCTTTACTGATTTCACGTTTAACTTTGGGAGCTTTACCAGATCCCACACCAACGTTATTGATTAAAATATCGATCTGTTTTTGCGTTTGGCGTATTTCTTCACTTAATGCTTTCACGTCGTGTAATGAAGCAAAGTCTCCGTTATAATACTTCAATTGGTTATTTTTGGTAAACTTGGATAATTCATCCAGTACGGATTTACCTTTTTTTTTGTCCCTGCCATGCAGCAGAACAATAGCACCCTGCATGGCAAGATCCTGTGCCATTAATTTTCCCAAGCCGTCCGTCGACCCGGTTATAAGAATTGTTTTGCCTTTTAATAATTGGTTCATATGGATAGATATAAGATAAAAGAGCCAAGATACAAAAAGTACTGAGTAAATTGCTATTGGTTTTTGGCTTTTGGCTGTTAGCTATTGGCCGTTTGAACTTTGAACTTTGAACCTTAAACTTTAAACTTTTCTCCTTGTACTTAGTACATCGTACTTTTTTATTCTTCCAACGTGCTCAAATCGCCCTCCGGTAGACCCATCACCCTGGCTTTTAGTAACCGGCGCATAATTTTACCACTGCGGGTTTTGGGCAAACTTTCCACTATCTTTACTTCTTCCGGTCGAGCTATAGGTCCCATATGCTCTACCATATGGTTTGTAAGTTCCTGCTCCAGTTCTTTACTGGAAACAAAGTCTTTTTTGAGAATGGCATATATATGAATGGCGTTACCTTTCACCGGATGCGGTATTGCAATGGCTGCTGCCTCAGCTACTGCTGGGTGAGCAACCATAACACTTTCTATTTCAGCGGTGCCTAACCGGTACCCACTCACCTTAATAACATCGTCCACACGACCTATGATCCAGTAATAGCCATCTTCATCCTTCTTCGCAGAATCTCCTGTAAAATACCAACCCTGCTTTTCATATTTTTTCCAATAGGTTTCCACAAACCGGTCAGGGTTTCTGTAAATTCCAATAGTCATACCTGGCCAAGGCGATTTGATCACCAAATTTCCCTCCTCCCCTGATTTTACTTCAATGCCATTTTCATCCACCACGGCCACTTCGTTACCAAAAAACGGCTTGGTTCCTGAGCCCGGTTTTAGCGGAGTAATAGGAAGCGGACAAATCATAAATCCTCCGGTTTCAGTTTGCCACCAAGTGTCCATAATCGGGCATTGTTCGTGACCCACATATTTGTAGTACCATTTCCAGGCCTCAGGGTTTATAGGCTCACCTACGGAGCCTAACAATCGTAAAGTACTTAAATCATTTCGTTTGGGCCACGATTCGCCAAAGCGCATTAAGCCGCGTATTGCGGTTGGGGAGGTATATAAAATGTTTATCCCGAATTTATCGATCATTTTCCACCAGCGATCGGGGTAAGGATAATTGGGAGCTCCTTCGTAGAGCATAATGGTGGCTCCATTGATCAGCGGGCCGTAGACAATATAACTGTGTCCCGTAATCCAACCCGGATCGGCAGCACACCAGTAACGGTCCTCCGGTTTAATATCAAACACCATTTTGTGTGTGGTGGAAATGTAAACGCTGTACCCCCCGTGACCATGTATAAGAGCCTTAGGTTTACCTGTAGACCCGGAGGTATAAAGCAAAAACAGCATATCGTTGGAGTCCATAGGCTCCGTTTCGCATACATAGCCCGCAATAGGCAATGCCTTTAAATCGTGGTACCAGTAATCGCGGCCATTTTCCATGTACACTTCCTGTCCGGTACGTTTCACAGTGATGCATATTTCCATGGTTGGCGATAATTCCATGGCTTTGTTGACAATGCTTTTAAGTTCGGTTATTTTACCTCGCCGGTAACCTCCGTCGGCTGTAATTACCACCTTGCTATTGGCGTCATTGATACGATCGGCAAGGGCTTCGTGACTAAATCCGCCATACACCACACTATGTGCAGCACCAATTTTGGCACAAGCAAGCATGGCAAAGATTTGTTCCGGAATCTGGGGCATGTATATAGTTACCACATCGCCTTTCTTAACACCCATGCTTTTCAGAATGTTAGCAAATTGGCAAACTTCCCGGTTCAGGGCATGATAGGAGAATGTGCGCAGATCACCTGGTTCTCCTTCCCATATGAGTGCCAGTTTATTGCGCTCAGCACTAAGTAAATGCCGGTCCAATGCATTGCTAACAATATTTGTTTTACCACCTGTGAACCATTTGTAGAAGGGAGGATTGCTTTTGTCCAAAACCTGATCCCACTTTTTAAACCAATGCAACTGTTCAGCCTGTTCAGCCCAGAATTTCTCTCTGTTCTCGATAGAGTATTTGTATAGGCTTTCGTATTCTTTTACATTAGCTTGTTGAATAACTTTTGGTGAGGGATGATAAAACTTCTGGTTATTTCCTTGTTCCATAGCAGTATAATTTTAAGAAAGGAATTAGTTTGTACGCTAGAAACAAATGAATGATGAGTTTTGTTGAAAGAAATTGGGTGAAGTTACACAAAGAAGTTACACAGAGTAGACACAGAGGGTCACAGAGTTAAGGTTTTTATTTATCAGTTACATTCTCCTCTCCGCTCGCGCGCGTTTCCGAACACGTGTGGTTCGAGTTTCCAATTTAATAATCACATGAGGAAATCCGCTCGCGCGCGTTTCCGAACGTGTGGTACTTAATTTTCTATTTTGTTAATCACTACAGTTTTATTTTTCAATCCTAAATCTACTGTTTACATTGTAATCTCTTTCCACCGAATTAATTTGTCCTTTAACCAAATCGTGTTTTAGTATTTTATAGCTGTCGTCCTTTACAAAATAATCAGAATCGTTCATCTCTGAAATAAATCTGCTATATTCCAAATTATTATGCATTAATTCTAAAGTATCCTCATGGATTCCTTTAATTTTTATAAAAAAATAAAATTTCGAATTTCCTTCTTGCTTTACCATACGGTATACGTCACCAATCATTGGATTCTTCACAAATTTGTTCGTTTGCATTTTAGCATAATAACCAAAAGTTACTCCAAAAAATATCAATGCAAAAAATAAAATTACTCCTGAATACAAGTAAAATGGGGTTTTGGTAATCGATAAATAGTGATCCTTTTTTACCTGATTAAATGCATCATTACAATTTACACATTTACATTTTATTGTCTTTGCACTTGATGGAAATATTGGAATAAACATTAAATGAAAATATTCCTGATAAACATAAAATCGTTGATCATAGCTTTTGCAATGATCACATTTTATTTCATAATCATCATATTTCTTAATCCGAATTTTCTGTCTTCCGTAAATCATTATATTTTGTCTTTCCTAGTTGAAATTTTACAAATGTATAAATTAGTCCTATCAAAAAAGGAATTGTATTAGATAAAACAAATACACTTTCGGTATCAAGACCATTTCCGCTAATAACCAGATAACTACCGTGTTTTACCAACACATACCCAATCCATATCCCAGGCAAGAGAAACCATGATAATAAACTCAACAATAAATTATTCTTCACCTTTTCATATTTATTTAGAAAAATAGGCAGCGATAGTCCACAGACAAATGCCGCATTTAAGGTAACCATTACGATGGAAACAAAAAAGACAGATTCAATAGTCAGCCACTCGCTCTTGTAATCTCTGTCAACAATTAGAAGAATTATACTATAAATCAAATTAAAAGCAATGGCAAATCCTGAAGGAATCATCAATGCATTTCTATAATATTTATTTAGTGTCATGCGTTTTTATTTATGGCTTAATTATCTCCATTTATTAATCCTTTCGGTCTTATCCTCAAACTCTGATGAGAGTGAATGAATTCTCGATTTTAATAAAATCTTTCTTCCTTCAATAGTTCGGGTATAAATCAGCTCACAGGCTCCAACAAATCTTCTCCATTGTCTTTCAAAATATTCAGCGGTCTTTTTATTTTGCCCGATGATCTCGGGAACAGCATGATAATCTTTTTGTGAAAATAAATTCAGAAAAAGACTTTTCCGTAATATCAGGTATTTGGGATTATTAACCACGCCAACAATTTCATGAAGTGATTTTATAAAAGCTGATTTTTCATAAGTTGTTCCTCCGTCAAGATGACAATAAATAGCGCCAAATGTATCGACTGATGACACCACCTGCAATTTTGAATATTCTGTATGAATAGTACCCACTTTAACCATTGATTCGAGTAAGGTTTCTCCTATTTGCTGAATATCTTTTGAGATATCCCTGTATTTAATAAACAACCTAAATGTCTTGTAAAATCGTCTACCAAAGATAACTACTCCCACTATGCCTATAATTTTAAGCCACATAAAAAAATCTTCCGGACTTTTTATACGTCTTGATAAATTCGAAAGATTATCCAAAGCATTCTGAAAAAATGTAAAAACCCCGGAACATAACCCCGCAAATAAGTTCCTAATCGTTTTATTGTAATACATTGATTTAATCTGGTGGTAGTTCTTTTCATCAGGAAAAGGAATTTTAATTTCTTCGGTTAATATTACACCGCCTTTAAGTGCTTTACTCCATTTATGTATAAGTTGATCCCTCTGACCCGCGGATTTTATCGTTCTGGAGTTGAAGTTAATAATTTCATCTGTTGAATTGAAAGACTCCGGCAAATTTAAACGACTGATACCATTTTCAATGCTAACATCTTCATTAAATGATATTCCAACAAAAGATTTGAATCTTCTTTTCAGTAATTTAATATCATCCCCGCCATCGCAAGTCGTGTCGTCAACGCATACCAAATGCCATATATTTCCGGTTTTTCCCGGGTTTCTCTTATCAGAGCGTATTGCCCTACCTCTCATTTGATTCGAGAGCACATATGAACCTACAAAACTGGCAAGTATTAAAGAATTGATTGAAGGGGCATCCCAACCTTCTCCTAGCAATGATTTTGTACCAATTAGTACCTGAATTTCTCCCTGTTCAAAAATCTGAGTTATCAGTCTTACGATATCATGCTTAATCTGTTCATTTGAGTTGAGAATTACATATTGCGCATCATAAGGCAACTGTGTATATGACATGTCCGTTATTTTCAATCTGAGCGCTGCTTTTTTTAATGCGTCTAATGCATCCAATGGAATAATAATGAGCGAACCTGAAAGAATGCCCAATTTCATATTCCTGTCATTGGTCCTTCGAAGCTGTTCAAATATTGGAATAACCCCAATTTTATTTAATGGAAGACTATTTACAGAGCCGTTAATCAAAAATTCTTTCCTGATATAATCCGTGAGAATAACCATCCGCAAATCATTTCCTAAAGTATCATGTTCGACATCAACAATGTCATCTATACTTTTTAATTTGCTTAAACTTGTGCTTAGTAAATGATTGATACGAGGATTGTCCCTAAAACTTATACACTTTCGTTCTAACAAACCATTCCGTTGAAGTTTATTAATGAGCTTTTCCTGATGTTCACGGTAGGCTACAAAATTACCCGGACATTTAAAAAGATAAAATGTCAATAGTATTTCTAGCCACTCATAGTTTAATTCGGGTATTTTAAATTTCCTATCACCTATAATTTCAAGATGTGCTTTTGTTATAGGTTTTCCAGTGGCATGAAGAAATATGAGGGTTGCAGAATAACAATCCAGATTGTTGTAAATCCATTCCAAATTTTTTGCGGGCTCTTGAAAAACTGGTTGACTTAAAATGGCAGTGATAAGCGTTTCATCTTTTAATATTTCGTCAAATAATCTGATCGCTTTTTGTCGTAGTTCGAAAATAAAATGATTTTCTTCCTTCGTGGGGGTCGAAAGGAAAATATAGTCCTGGTGCGGACATAAATCGCCTTCCACAACTAGCTCCGGAGCAGTAATTTCTGCATCAACAGGACCATTCAATTCCAGATACCTCTGCCATTCGGGGAATGAAACATCGTAGGGAGGTGTTGCGGTTAACCCCACAATGGTTGGATTAAGAGCTTCTTTTATGGCCATAAGATCTTTCCACCACTCGTTTTTTAGGTGGTGTGCTTCATCTAAAATAATAGTTCCTACTTTTTGCGCTTTTAGAAGACTACTGATTTTTTTCGTATCGATTTCCTTAGCTTCATCAGCCAATTTATTAATATGTCTTTCATTGGTTTCGTTCTCATTTTCTTCCTCGCCCATTTCCTCTTTAATGGTCGTGTTAGTGCATGCTGCATGGAGACCCTGGTAGGTGACAACCGTCAGAAAGGCTGGCTTTTTTATGTTTTGTGATATCCATTCGGGAGCTTCTTCCTGCTGAAGAAATAATTCACACAGCCGCTGAATCCATTGGTTTCTTATGGCTACCGTAGGGGCAAAAATCAAAGTCGGTTTATTGAGTCGAATAGCTACTTCGAGTCCCAGAACCGTTTTACCCGATCCGGGTGCAGCAATAATGTGAAGGTGGTTATCCTCAAGGTTAGCTTCCAGTTCATCAAGAACTCTTTTTTGATAACGTCTCCACCCAAAAATAAACTTGATGTCTTTCGGAAATTCTTTCAATGCAATTTGTTGTTAGTCTAAATCCTGTAAAGTGATAGCTTGTGCTTCTTATTAAGCACTAAAATAGTAATTTAATTCAGAAAAAAACGGAGTTGTGAAATTTTTATCGGTTTCATTAACTGAAGGCCAAATGGAAGTTCCTAAATCTTATTTTCTTATCCCAATTTTCATAGCCCTATTACTATTCCTTACAAGTTGATCAATAATAGCCTCATAATCATTAATAATTGAAGGAATGAATAGGACATTATCATTAGTCGGATTAAACGAATTAAGATTGGGGCTTAAATAATAAATTTTTGTAAGAAAACCACCCCTAACTATTATTGTTCCATATCTGCGTTTGTGAATTACTGTAATTGCTGTAAAATCGAATTCTTTTATGTTAGTTAGCTTCTGGCTTATGCTATGATCACTTATGATGATCGATGTTTTTAGAATAGCTTTCAACTCTTTAATAAAAATAGAAATTGCATACCGTACCAGTAAAAACATAAACAAATAAAAACCAACAAGAATAACCAGTAAGACCCCCAAATTATAATCCTCATAAACAATTCGGGAATATATCGGAATAGCTACCAATGGTATAGAAATCAGCAGGACAATCAATGCATTTCTATATCGTTGATTTATAACACGAATGAGGTAATCATTTATGTTTGTTTTATCAATATGATATTCTGTAGAATTCATGTCTTTCTATTGTTATTGGATACACCACAGTGCTCGAGCGCGTTTACAAACGCGTTCGGTTCGAAATTTTTAATTAATCTTGACTAATTCAGAAATTATTTGCTATAAATATACGACCTGAACAGAACTAACTTCCTAAGTTATAATAATTAAAATAATTAAAAATAAATTAAGGTTTAACTTCAAAACACTTCACTAATATAAATGTATTAAATAACTTATTTGAGCAAAAGTATCTAAAAGTAGGTCCAGATTTGTCCCGTAGGGACTAAAT
>CAYZNC010000233.1:0-10677 GCA_964478555.1 uncultured Bacteroidales bacterium
ATGGCCAGGTACATCTCTTCCTGAGTATATTTCTGATTCTTTTTCATCCCGCTAAAGTAGTACTAACCAAGATGGGATACTATACCTACTTGGCGGTGTGGATACGTTTAAAATGTACAAACTGACTATATTTGAACTGTCGCAATTTTAAAACCAGTCCACAATGCAGATAGGACAAAACATTAAGAAGATTCGGGAACAAAAAGGAATGATGCAAAAGGAAGTAGCCAACGCAGTTGGTGTGCATCCATCCAACTATAGTAAGATTGAAAAAGGTGAGCGTGAACCTTCCATTGAGGTATTAGACAAGCTGGCCAAGCTTTTTAGTTTAACTATTGACCAGCTCGTTCATTTAGATGACAACTTACCTGTAGAAGTTAAAATTGAGGATAAAACAACCTCCGAGAAGCTCCAGCTTTTAGAGCAACTTGATGAAGATGATAAAAAAGCGGTATTCCGTATTATTGATACCATGCTTACAAAATCGAAGTTTAAAGACTTCTTCCAAAAGAATGTAGCACTTTTATAAGATAAAAAGAAAGCCCGGCACTGCCGGGCTTCTTCATTATTGATATTGAGGATATACAAAATCGTATTCTCCTGTTTGCAATCGGTGAACAATATGTACCGCAGGAATGACCACTCCTATTTCAGCCTTCTGGTATTCTCCTTCCAGCTTTCCTACTTGCTTAAATTTTTCATTTATTTTCCATACGTACCATTTGTCAGAGACTTTTACCTGTTCTCCCGGTTTTGAGCCGTAATCATTTGTGTCTCTAAAAAGTATTTCTACTTTTCCAATATCGGCTATATTTCCAACCTTTTCCCAAACACCCGATTTAATACCCCACTTGGTTACTGTGTGTGCATAAAATTCTACTTCATCTTTTACAACTTCTGATAAATCGGGCGTTGCATTAATGGGGTAAGCTTTTTTAAAAGCTCTGATAACATCACTGTTGAGTTGGGTTAAGTCGTTTGTTACATATTGGATGTACTTTTTATTATTATCATCCAGTTTCACCGAAAATACGTCTCCTATCTTTGTGTTTGCTCTCGCCATAATTAAAATTTAAGGATTAATCCCGTATTGCCACCAGTTTTTAGGTGCTATGGAGTTAATCTTATTTAAAAGTAATCCTCCATTTTTACCCAAGCCATATTGGTTGATTAATGTTTGTTCCCATACTCTGGCATCTATCCTACTTAAATCTTCCGCCCCGTTTACAACACGATAAATTAAATTCTCTTTCCCGGTTCCAATTGAGGCTGCATGTTCAGCAAATCTCGTAGCTGCTGCCCTTTCGGTTATTCCAACATACCGAACTGTACCTGCTGCATCAAGCCCTTGGTATACAAGGTTAGTCCCCTCCGTAGCGGTAACTCTTGTAGTAACAGAAAGAAGTCCTCTTAGCAGTCCCACTGGAAGCGCATCTGCCAAATCAGTGAATATATCACTTGTATTTCCTGGAGGGTCATTTGGATAATTCTTCATTAGTTCGTGAATATCTATAGGGGGATAACTATTTACCCCACCGGATTGGGCAACTCCGTTTTCAAACTCAGTATTATTTCCCGTAGTTACATCACTGTTTCCCCAAAGTGATTCACTGCTCACCCACGTTGGTATTGCACTAGAAGGAGTATCATAAGATAATAACGGAGCCGGTATGGATGCTAACGGATATGCAGCTAAGGTAAGATCATATTTAGTATTAGACCAAGAACCAAATATCATACCATCCCCAGTACTATAATATCCAAACGATTGGCCAAACGGTTGGTCATTCAGTCTAGCATAATACATACCTCCATCGATCCCCCACCAAATATTGTCAAGTGCGTAATCAGGAATTCCTTCAGGTTCTGGGGTTACAGGCACATCTGGTCCCGTAGGGGGAGAGATAGGATCTTCTGTAAAACCTGTAGGATCGGTATATCCTAAAGGATTGTTCAAACAGTAACTATACCTGTTGTAATTTTGCGTATTTTCAGGATCCTGCACATAATTATCAGGACTTAAAAAACGTTGCAAATACGGGTCGTACAACCTTCCGTTCATATTAATAAGTCCAAAACCGGCCATGTGTTCATGACCCGTGTAACCACGATCAAAACGGGGTTGCATGGAGTTTAAATCTGCCAATGCATTTGTAATACTTACAGGTTTTAACTGCCATGTGGAAGGGTCGCGTGGTCGCCCCCAGGCATCGTAACTATAACGGTTTGTCAAAGAACCTTGCTGGTTGGTAATGGCTAACCAGGAGCCTAAATAATCGGTATGAATGTAATAAAAATTAGCTGTATTGGTTGCATCTTTTTCATACACTGCGCAAATACCTGTGGGAGCATATATAAGAGTGCGGCTGTAAGTAATATTGCCTGCTTTGTCTAACACAAACTCATTATTGCAATCGTATAACTTAGAGGATTGCAGGCTTCCTCCCTGATACTGATCCACTTTAAAACGATTATCATCAGGTCCGTAAGTGAACGTGTTCTTGTAAGTACCGTTGTCCATTACACTGAGCTTATTGTCGATGGTAAAGTCGCTGGTAGTTAAAAGTTGAGGTGCTTGACCGGTACTGGTTACACCGATCACATTTTGTACTGCATGTGGCTGATTAGCAAGGTAATTGTATGTACCCGCCAGTGTAGTATTGTTAATATTCCCATTGTCAGCATATTGATATGTTTGAACATCTTGTCCTGCAACTTTTGCTGTATTGAGACGATCAAAGGGATCGAATGTAAAACTTTCGGATAAAGATCCGTCGGTTCTGTTGGTGAGTTGCCCCTGATCGTTAAAAGTGAAGCCAAGATTCTGTATACTTGTTGGAGCCGCAGTGGTACCAGTTTGAATGGTATTAAGCGAATAATTACTTTCATTGTATCCCCAGGTGGTGGCCAGACCATTACCAAGGCTATAGTTTGTCCACTGTTCCCTATCATTTTTAGAGTCACCGGTCCATATTTTTGAGCCATCGGCAGCATTGCTTATCAAGCTTAAGTTACTAACCTGGTCATAACCATATTCAACGGTAAGTCCAGTAGGATAAGTTGTGCGGTACAACCTTCCATAACTGTCATATCGATATGATGTTATAAAGGTTTTGCCAGCCCCGATTTTTGTAATGGTCCATGGACGACAAAGATTGTCGTAATCATATGTTTCGGAAATTCCATCACGAGTTGCATTTTGTAACAACCCAAGCTTACCGGGCGTGGTAAAATAGGTATATGTTTCATTCATTCCGGTGCCCGATTTTGAAATTAGCCTACCTGCAGGATCGTAACCACAGGTAATCATCTGCGATTTGGCATCGGTTTGGGTTTTAAGCTGACCAAAACCGTTATATATGTAATTAGTTACACCAGCATCAGGGTCAGTGAGTGTCAGTTGATTGCCTAGGGAATTATAAGTCATGCTTGTGGTACTGCCACCCGCCATAATATCTTTAACTTTCCCGGAAGCAAAGTAGTCATAGGTGATTAGTCCTTTGGTCCCATTAACCTGTGTCAAATTACCAATTGCATCGTAAGTTTGCGTCTTGGTTTCACCAGATATGTTATTGGTAGTGGTGGTGGTATTGGCGCTATAACTATAACTGATATTCATATTAGGACCTGTCATTTGTTGCAATCTTCCATCTGTTGGATAATAAGAATAAGCAACCGGAATAGTGAAGCCGGGGGATAATACGGTATTGGCAGTTCCGTCCGGATTATAGGTGTAAGTTGTTGTTTTCAATGCCCCTTTAAATCCGAGAGAGGTCTCTTTAATTTTTTGCCCTGCACTATTAAAATAATCAAATACAGTATTGCCCTGCGTGATTTGTTTTTGAGCATAATAAAGACCATTGCCCGAGCCATCCCAGCCGGTTGTTGAAGTACTAACTTTTCCATCGGGTGATGTGGTAGTGATTGAAAATGAATTGCCTTGAGGTAAATAGGCATAGGTAGTAGTTAAGTTATTCGGATCAGTTTCGGTAAGTTTAGCTCCATCTGCAGATCTATATGTTGCAGTGGAAGTATAATTTGCGGCATCAGTAGATGAAACAACAAAACGACCTTTACTGTCATAAACAAAGCCATTGGTTCTGGTGCCATCGGCCGTAACAGTGGCTTTATTTACAACATTTCCGAAACTCCCATAAGTATAATTATCAGTGATCAAATTTTGTTGGGTTACCGATGTTAAATGCAAGGGGTTAGGGTCGCCGTATATACCTTTTACAGTAAGTGTGTATGTATCGGAACCATGAGTTTTTGTACTAATAATTTGTGTAGGTTTGCTGACATTCCCGGAAACATTAACATAGGTTGTGTTTACTTGCGTTGTCCAACCACCGGCACTGATGGTCTGCTGTTCAAGCCTGCCGGAAGTCGGATTAACCGTGTTACTGGTTGTAGTGGTTATATTTTTTAAGTTATCAGTGACTATTTTAGAAGTCATAACCGGTAAAAAGAACTTTTTTGTAATATCACCACCAACATAGCTCATATTGTAAGTCTCCGAGGAAATAAGATTATTATTCCTTGAGGAAGACTCACTGTTAGGCCAGGTATAATATATGCCAGTAGCACCGATCAGTGTAAAACTATAGTTTGTAGTTCTGGCAATATTTCTAATTATATCTGAAGACGAAATAGATGTATACCCCAGAAAGCCTTTACCCTGAGCATGAATGTAACCATTTTGAAAAGTATAGCTTATATTTGACAAAACAGTATTGGTGTTTAAATCTGTAGTTTCAAGCTTTGAGGCAAGATTAACAGGGCCTGTAATGGGTATTACCGGGTAATTCCTGACCCCTGCTGCATTGGTAAAAGTTGGGACATAAGTTATGGCCGAGTTTATATTATTGCCGTCGGTAATGGAGTTGACATATAAGTTTTGATCCAATCGTTTGTTGAACGTTATTTTTTTATAGTTTTCATATGAATAATAATCTTTTGCGTCACATACACAATAGTAACCACCGTTATTACTACAAAAACCGGTTAACATCTTGCTACAATAAACTTGATGGTCATCATTTCCATAAATTAATTCTTTTTGACCATCGCCATCTAAATCAATAGTATAAACTATTAAATTGTAAATGCCATTTTCTCCAACAGATGAAGGTTTGATTGGAGCTTGCTGAAAAAAAGAAGTGCCATTAGATAAGAATATCGATATATTATCCTGTAATCCATAAATAATGTCCGATTTACCATCATTATTTATATCGTCTATGGATATACAGGTGGCAGGATTAAAAATTAAGGGATTTTGATGAAAATCGCCCATATTACCATCACAATAAGGATTAGTGTCCTGAATTAAGTGTGTTGCTTGTTTATTTTCAAGGCCTGTATTAGCAGGTTCATAATTGCTCATCCCTAAAGGAGCGGCTGAAGTGACAAAGTCTATACTCGAAGTAATAACGCCCTGTGAATATAATATTTCCCATTTGTTGGCATACGTACTGGTAGGGTTATACCTCAAAATATCAGTTTTACCATCGCCGTTAAAATCCCCAACATAAACATTCGCCGGTTTCCCCCAAAAAGTACGGGTATTTCCTGTATTGGCGTACATATCTACAAAAGTAGAACCATCGTATTTATAAATTGAGCCGTTTCCGTTATTGGTCAGAACCAATAATTCCAGTTGCCCATCGCCATCCACATCTAGCAATTTAATGTTGTCAATTTTGATACCTGGCACCGATGACAAGGTTAGGCCATCACACCCAATAAGTGTGCCATCCTGAACTTTTAAACGATCTATGATACCATCATTGTTCAAGTCGGCATAGTAATAGGTATAAGTATGTGCAGGATAATTTGTTGAATAACCGTCGGAATTACTGGAACTACCTCCTGTATGATCAGCAGGATATCTATCTTCAAATGCGAAATTACCGCTGTTCCTATCAAAATAAAAACGTCCAACTTTAGAATAGGTCTCCTGATCGTCCGATAAAAAGGAATACGCTTGATCAACTTCTTCCTCTGAGTCATTATAAACTTCTTTATAGTGCACCACTATATCGTCTTTGCCATCATTATTAATATCAAAAACCGAAATATCGATAATAGTATTAATATCGCTTCTAGTTGATTCCCAACCGGGGCCGGATGTCGTCGTTGAATTCATTGAAGATAAACTCATGGAACTTGTGGTGTAAGTGCCATCAGCCTTCGCAATAGAAGCAGTTATAACAGAACCTTTGTCCCAACTGATAATATCCGTTCTGCCGTCGCCATTAAGGTCCCCAAAATATAACTGGTTCGTGTTAAGCTTGCCTAACAGAGAACCTGCATCGGTTACTGTAGTCGCATAATCAGGAATTGTTCCCCAATTAACAATGGTAGGGTTATATGTAACACCGTCAGCAGAAAGCGCTATTTGGTTCAATTTGCTATACATCCCATCATTAAAGTATGAAAACTCGTAATCTTTGGAGAGTATATTTTCGCTAAATACCTTAATGCCGGTAAGTAATACGGATTGATTTATCTGACCTCCGGCAATAAACGAACTGTTAATATCTGCCCGTTTATCATAATAAAATTTTACACTGTTATATGGCACTAAGCCAGCATTGTCATTACCTGTGTAATTAATTTCGTTGATTCGGTATTCACCCGTGGTATTATCGCTAGAATAAATAAACTGTATATAATTTCCATCGGAATCGGAAACTTTATCGAGGGCCCAGTTAACAGGTACAGAACCTCCTTTTGTTAGAAAACGGCTATCTACTGTATTACCATATTCCATTACCATGCCATCCTGAGTTGTTACTGTAAAACTTGTGCCATTATAAGTTACACTCGTGTAAGGATTATTTTCAGGAGAATACACATTGGTTCCGGTGCTAATTAAACGTTGTCCATCCAGTACAAGGGCATCTTTAGATGATAAAGATAGGGGAGAACAAGCACCATCGTAGTAATTATTTTTACTTACTCTTGATATAGCTGAAAGACCAGTAAGATGCCATCCATAGCCCAAAATGTCATTGCCACTTTGGCTGCTATATACAATGCTAAGCTTAGGTAGCATACCATGTGTACCTGGCGATACCAGTATGGGCAGGCTGTAGTTTGCTGCTCCGGTTGCGCTAATATCAATACTTCCACCAATTGAACCGGGTATACAATTTGTTTTATCAAGAGTACGGCCTGGGCCAGGCGTCTGTGATGCTAAATACATAATATTTTGATTTGCCACCGAATGGTCCGTTTTTAAAGTAAAGCTGTGACCATTAAAAGCGTTAGCATTGGCATCGAAACCAGGAACTAGATCTATAGCATCACGGGCTGCAAGAGTGCCATCTCCATTGGGTAAGCTCGTTGCGAAGGAGGAACATAAGGTATTAAGAATAATTTTGTCCTGTGTTAAATCACAACCAGTTTGAGCAAAGGACATGTATGTTCCTGCGATTAATATGAATAGCGTAATTAATTTTTTCATTGATTTGTTTTTTGGAATTTGTTATCGGTTCCTTTTAGTCTTTGACGATTTTAAAATCCTTTATGTGTCCTTCCAGATTGATCCTAAGGATATAAGTGCCAATGCTAAATTTAGTGAGATCGATAAGATTGCTGTTATCGACGGGACTTATGGTGATCAGTTGCTGACCTTGCATATTCCAAAGCGTAATCACACTTGTTGGAGTGGATAATTGCTCCTGTGTTACGCCAACAATCTGGACTAACAGAGAGCCATGCGTAGGGTTAGGATATATAATTACCTTATAATTTGCAGAATCTGTGATTCCTTTTAGCCAGCCTTTTCGTGGTAAATTAGCAGTATCAGTACCTTGCGGTAAAACCTGTTCAAGGTCGGAAGTAGCTGATTTGACTGAAAGATAAATAATGGTAGCCCTGTAACGATTACCATTTGCGTCATATAAATATTGTGCCTGGAAGTTTTGTGCTTGTATAACTACGGAACATCCAATAAATATCAAGTTGATGAATATTTTTTTTATGATGGTTTGCATATTGTTGACTTTAAAGTTTATATATTAGATTACTTCTATTGCAGATTAATCATCAACGTTATTTCTGATTTTTCGACATAGTTTGTTTTAAAACTTCATTCGCTTTCTTCAATTCTTCAATTTGCTTCTGTTGATCAATTACATAGAGTGTTAGCTCCTCAACCTTTTGAAGTAACTTATTTTGCATCTCGCCCAGGCTTAAACCGTTTTGGGCAACTTCGGAAGCCGAGGGTATCTCTGGCAGATGGCTGTTGGCTTTAACGTATTTTTCGACTTCAGAAAGGGGGCGAAGTTTATAAGTTGGAGCAAAAACAAAATCGGCGACCTTTCCTGCTAAATCTATTTTTACTTCTTGTGCACGTATGGTGCCGAAGACATCGAGTTTGTAGGCAGGGCTAGTGGTGCCAACACCAACATTGCCATTTGCAGCAATCATAAGACCTGTTCGCCAATTCCAACTGCCACCAACACCTGGGTTATAAAGATCCCTAACCTGTAAATATAGCCTTCCCCTCGCATCAGTGTTACCTGCATTGTCAGGAGTGGCCATAATTCTTGCCTGTGCCCATGTATTTGATCCATCCGTATTACCTGGAAATGAAAATGTTAAAGATGGCCCCTGGCCAACAGTCCTAGCTGAAGCCGTACCTTGCAGTATAAGATTTGATATTGGGGATGCATTATCTGTTCCTGAAAATTCAGTTTGAGAGGCTTCACTAATATGAAGTTTATTTTGTGGCATTGTCGTTCCAATCCCCACGTTGCCGCCGTCGGGGTTTATAAAAACATTCTGCCATTGGGTACCTCCTTCTGCAAACTTAATCCTGGTACCAAAGTTGTTATTGTTATCCGTATTCTGGAAGTAAATATTGCCCTCTGTTGCATTCCGGTATATCCTGAAACCATACATTCCGTTGGCCCTTGTCATCCTGAAACTATGGTCGGCATCGGAAGCAAGGTGCAATTGTGCATTGGGAGTTGTGGTGCCTAACCCAACCGAGCCCAAATTATAATAAATATTTGAACCGCTTGTTGTCCATTGCCCACTCCCCAATACAGTACCATCACTTAACATAAACTTTGTTGCTTTTACATTACCCACAACTTCCAGTTTTTCGGTTAAAGCGTTGTCGGCAGTACCTATACCAATCTTGCCTTGGTTATTTATTACAAATGGTTTTGTATAGGAAGATATAGGAAAGTTTCCAGCACCTATGGAACTCGAAATATTATAACTAAAATTTCCGTCCCCAAAAGAAATCCATCCTCCCCTATTTTCAGCAGGCGAACCATTGGACCCATTTCCGAATATCATGGTTCCACTTGAATTTTTATAAGCGTTGAACCCAAGAAAACCCTCTCCCAAATAAATGGGACTATTGAAGCCAAAAGAAGCCATCGTATTGCCACTATTATAATCTGTCACCTGAAAAGGTGCTACCCCATGCCAATCGATCCCTAGGGATACATGTTTTGTACTGGTATATATATTTCCTTGATCATCATATTCCCATCCATCTTGAGCTTTTAATACGAAGGTTGAAACTAAATTAATAATTACAGCTAAAATAAAAATTTTCTTTTTCATATTGATATTTAGTTTGTTGGGTTAATATTATAACAAAATAAGTTTTAAACGTATTATGTACGAGTCAGCATTAGTACTACAAATCTACGGTTGGATATAATCGTGGGGAATTTGGCATAACTTTCAACATAATCAATGGTTTAACAAAAAAAATGAATAATGATGTTGGCGTTTCAGTGAACAAACCTAAAAAAAAGGAAGGTAATATGCAATTATATTTTGAATTTTTGTTTGCTGATAAAGGTTAAACGCACACCGGGTTTGGGTTTGAGAGTAGCTACAAATATGCCCCTGTTTTCATCACAGGGATATCAAAGCAAAAGGTCATCAACCCTATAAAAAGTAATATATTTCGTCCCTAAACGGGACTTTTTTTTGTCTTACACCCTGAGGTTGCTATAAATATTAGGGTCCCTGACGGGACTGGTCTAAACAGAGGTGCCATATCGGGCTCCACCCCTCTGTCAGTACAAAAAAGAATGTCTTAAAGAGATCCTAACAAATCCGTCAGCTATAGGGACTAACAGAGTTTAATAAGGAAAACACCTTTTTAGACAGCTGCTCTCTTTTTGGTCATCAAACCTACTGTTATATAACTAATTTTTATGCCTTGATAATCAACAGTGTCGGCTTGTCCCTTTAGGGACCAAATATTTATAGCAAAAAAAATTTAAAAATTACTAATTTAGTCCCGTTTAGGGACGTAATATTTTTAACATGGCAAACACTTACACCCAAATCTATATTCAGACCATCTTTGCAGTTCAGGATCGAATTTCTTTAATCAAAGCTGAGTGGAAAGATGAATTGTATAAATATATCACAGGAATTGTTCAAAACAATAAACATAAACTAATTGCCATAAATGGAGTGTCTAATCATATTCATATTTTTATTGGTTATAAACCGCACCAATTAATTCCGGATCTGTTGCAGGATATTAAAGGCTCATCATCAAAGTGGATAAATGAAAAAGGATTTACAAAAAATCAGTTGTTGGATTTACAAAAATTAATTCATGCTGAAAAAAGCGATTTATATGATGTTTTGGCTTATGTTGCTTTTCAAACAAAGCCCATTGAAAGA
>CAYZNC010000234.1:0-10648 GCA_964478555.1 uncultured Bacteroidales bacterium
CGATCTTTAATTTTTCAACAACAACACCTTTATCGTTAAATATTTTTATAAGATAAACGCCTGGTGCAAGATTTTGATTGACTTGAACTTTCTTTTCAACCAATTCTTTTTGAAATACAACTTTTCCTCCGGAATCAAAAATCCGCAGGGTTGTTTTACCTGCCAGTTCATTGAGTTCGATGGTAAAGATCCCGGTGGAGGGATTGGGATATATTTTCAAACCATTCGATTCGGCAACGGCAACAGAAGTTCCCGGAGTAACCGAAATCGATTTAGTGGTTGAATTTGAGAGACTACCCGCATCGGTTACAGTTAATTTGGCTGCGAAGGACCCTGTTTGGGTATAAGTATGGCTGGCTGTGACACCGCTACCTGATTGACCATCACCAAAATCCCATGCATAAGTGAGAACGTCTCCAGCATCAGGATCTGTTGAGGTTGACGCATCGAAGGTTACTGCAAGAGGTATGGTGCCGTAAGTAACATTGGTAGTGAAAAGGGCAATAGGTGCTTCATTAACGTTTGTTAAATTGACAGTTACGGTTTGATTAGCGCTGGTTAATGTTCCATCACTTACATTCACGGTTAAAGTGTAGCTGGGGGTTGTTTCAAAATCCAGCGTAGCATTGTTTGAAATGGTTAGAGCACCCGTTGCTGCATTAATTGCAAATATTGACGCATTTGGACCGGTAATAGTCCAATTTTGTAAAGTCGTGCATGAATTAATCTTGGTTCCTGAAATTGTACCCACCAGGGTACCATTTGCCGAATTTTCCGGAATGCTAAATGATTGCGATGCAGTAACCATAGGTAAGAAAGTTTGTAAAGTTGGAACCGAAGCCCTTACACTGGATGGATTGTTATTCAAGGTGTTATTTAAATAGTCCCTCAAGGCAGGTCGTTCTGTACCATCAGAGCAAGGACTTACCAGGTAGGCATTATTAGTATCCCACATTCCGCTGGTATAACCCCATAGCGTAATACCAATTACAGATGGGTGATTCCAGTACAATCCAAAAATTCTCTGATATTCTGACAGTTGATTTGCATCAGCATCAGCACCAACATTTCCGTCAATATCCAGTTCAGTAATTTGGATTGGGATGCCTGTAGTTGCTAATAAATCAATATTACTTTTCAGGAAAGCAGTATGATCTGCATAGCTTTGGTTGGAATCATATTTCCTGGTAGAAAAATAGTGAGCCTGCATACCCACTACATCAATCAGATTATCAGCTTTCAGAAGATTTACAAGTGCCACATAGGTAGCCATTTTAGTTGCACTATTTTCTACACCATAATCATTCAATACTAGCTTTGTTTCACATGGGAAATATTGTCGCGCTAATTTAAAGGCATTCACAACCCAGTCATAAGCACTTGGTGTGGTTCCAAGCTCAGTGTTTAAGGAACGCAATGCATTTAAATAATCGCCGCTAGTAGTGTCGATAGGATTATTACCAGTGATATTATCAGGAGGATCGTTCAATGCTTCATTGACTACATCGATGTATTCCAATTTTGCCCTTGGCGTAGTACTGCCATTATAATGGTTAGCAACTGCCTGAAACCAGGCTTTTACTTTAACTACCTTTTGTGCATCAGTGTAGGGTTTTAACCAGCCAGGTTGTTGAGACCCCCAAACCAGGGTATGAAAACGGAAAGGAAAACCGTTCCTCTTAGCAAAACTTCTGGCACTATCTGCATTTGTAAAGTTATAGTTACCATTTGTTTTTTCTATACTGCCCCACTTGGTGTCGTTCTCAGGGGTAACCTGGTTGAAATACTTGGTAAAATTTGGTGTTTTAGGAGTGGCGCTATAAGTGTATGCGCATCCGATATATTTATTTTTACCATTGGCAATTGGTGTTTGCGTTACCGGTGGAACATAGGGTAGAGAAGGTGGGGTAAGTGAACCTGCAGTTCCATTATCAAGATTGCTTACCGAATAGTAAATTGTATTATTACCGGCATCCTTTTGCAGGCAAAATGCAAATTTGTCTAAATTAACATAATGAAGCCTGGCAGCAATCTGAAATGTCTGGGTCAGCGCTCCTGCAGGTACCACAAATGATACTGCCGTTTCTGTTGAATTCTTCTGACCTGAAAGATGAATCCATTTCCATAAAGGTTTTTGATCCGAACTGGAACTCCCTATAGCTCCATTCGTATTCGTAACAGAACTGTAGGTTACGATATCCGACGCACAACTAAACCCAATTTGATCCAATGGTTTACAGTTAATCCAGTTGTTACCTGCATCTGTATTGGAATTGTCCGTTCCCAGTGGCTTTACCCCAAAAGATGAAGGATAAAAAAATGCATTGGTGCTGCCGCCGGAAGGACCAGTTCCCAACCTTACATATAAATCGTAAGTACCTGCAACAGGAAAGGTAACGGTATAGTTAACAGTACGTTCAGCTCTGTCAGGAATGTTGCCATTTGCACGGGTGCCGGTTCCGGAGTTGGCGGTGCCTGAGTTAGCCGGAACGGTATCTACAATAAAAGTAGCCCCTAAATAGGTTTTAGTTCTCCATTCCACAGGATAGGCGGTTGGTGTGGAAATTCCAATGGTTCCTGATTCAGCTTCAAAAATGATAGGGGTTTGACTGTTGGACAATTGCACAAAGCCCAATAGTACCAAGTAAATGAGTAAGTGTCTTTTCATGATTTACGGTAGTTTTGAATTGTTTGAAATGATTTAAAGGTTCATTTTTATAAATGAAGGCGCTGTTTACATACCTATGACCTGAAAGAGGCACGCCTGGTTGACATCAAAGGCAGATTATTTTAAAAAATGGCATGAACTGCAATTTTCTTTAGCAATAAATTTGTGTCAATTGGTTTTGTTATGTAGTCGACGCAACCCGCCAGAGATGCTTCTTGTATATCCATATCGTTGGCTAAACCTGATAATGCAATAATGGGCATGTCGGGTCTTATCTTTTTTATTTTCCTGGTTGCTTCCAATCCATTCATTAAAGGCATCCGGGTATCCATCAGGATCAATTTAATTTTGGAATTGTTTTTAACGGCGTTTACGGCCTCTAACCCATTTTTAGCATGTAATGTGTTTATTTTATTTATTTTTAAAAATTCATTCAGGAAAAAGTAAATGAGCTCTTCATCCTCAGCAATTAAAACTTCAATAGGGGAAACTTCACTTACTTTGTCCATCTTGTTTTTTGACGGTGTATTTAGATTAACAGGCTCATTATACGGAATTGTGAAATAAAAAACGGAACCTTTAGAAAAGCTAGATTCAAGCCAAATTGTCCCACCAAGTAGTTGTACATATGATTTTGATATGGCTAGTCCAAGACCCACGCCTTCCTGTATTTCGGATGTTGAAATTTTCCCCTGCTCAAAGCGCTCGAAAATCACCTCCTGGTATTCTAATTTAATACCGGTACCGGTGTCTTTTACATAGAATAGGCAAGTGTCATCCTTCATTTTGCATCCGAATTCGATAAAACCCACCTTTGTAAATTTTATGGCATTCTTGATTAAGTTTGTCAAAACCTGGGAAACTTTTGTTTTATCTGTCTCTATTAAAGATTTGTGCTTTGGCAATTCGATGTTAATTTTTAGCTCAATCTCTTTTTTGTTTGCATCTGGGGAAAAGAAAGTGTACAATTCATCAAACAATTGGTAAATGTCGGTAGGTTCTGTTTTAACTTCAACATAACCCGCTTCTATTCTGGAAATATTGATGAGGTCGTTGATAATTTCGAGCATTCGTTTACCGCTTGCTATGATTGCTTCTACATAGGTGGCCTGATTTTCATCTGAATTGTCAGACATTTTCAGTAATTCGGCAAAACCTAAAATACCGCTCATGGGTGTACGGATTTCATGGCTTATATTAGCGATAAAGGCCGATTTGAATTTATCACTTTCTTCGGCTTTTTCTTTTGCTTTTTTAAGTTCATGATTTTTTTGCTGCAAGGTCTCAAAAAGAACCCGAAATTTTTTTTCGCTTTCCTTTCTCTTTTGAATATTGTGCCATTCCCTTAAGTTGCGTTTTACTACATGTTCAATATTATTAAAAGCTTCAGGTGATTTTACAATGTAATCTAATGCTCCGGATTTAATCGCTTTTACTGCCATTTCTTCATCACCATGGGACGTCATAACTATGATTGGCCAAGGTTGTTTTTCTATATCCTCATTCAGCAAGGTAAGGGCACTTCCATCGGGCAGATTGATATCAGCAATTACCAAATCAGGGGGCAAGGAGATAAGACCGGCAAACTCGGCTAACGAAGCAGCGATCCTAATATTACAATCTTCTTCAAATTCTGATAAAGAACGTCGTATTGCTTCAGCATGAGCCATCTCATCTTCCAGAATAATCAAAGTGTGTTTCTCTTTAGTTTTCATTGTATTGAGGATATTTATTCCATGATACCCAATAAAAGCCAAAGGATTCAATCATATTTGAAAATTTTTCCAAATCAAGCGGTTTTACAAGGTAACTGTTTACGTTTAAACTATAAGCTTTTACAACATCAACTTCGGCTTCGGACGTGGTGAGGATAATAATTGGGATACTGCGTAATTCTTCAGTTGACTTTATTTTCCGGAGTACTTCCAGTCCATCTACTTTAGGTAATCGCAAATCCAGTAAAATTAAATGTGGTCTGGGAGAGATCTCCGGATTTACAAACTTTCCTTTTCTTAACAAATAATCCAGGGCCTGCTGTCCGTCCGTTACATGAATAATTCGATTATCCGTCTGTTTCTTCATGAAATTTCGTATGGTAATTTCGGCATGTGCAATGTCATCTTCGATTAGTAGTACGATGATTGATGTATCTTTTTCCATTTTTAAAAGTTTTACTTTATGATATAAGACTTTTCAAGCGTAAAATAGAAAGTGGCTCCTTTATGTGTACCCTCGGAATTAAGCCATATGGTTCCGCCATGTACTTCAACAATCCTTTTGATCAGCGCTAATCCTATTCCTGTACCCTCCGTGTTGTTGTCAAGTTTCTCAAATAAACCGAATAACTTATGGTGGTACTGCGGATCAATACCAGAACCGTTATCCCTGACAAACAGAACTACTTCGTTTTTATTATTATCGAAAAATGTGCCAATTTCCACCAAAGGTTCAGGTTGATCTCCCATAAATTTTACCGCATTATCCAGTAAATTTTGGTATAGCTGAATTAATCTTTGGGTATGCCCATATAGCATAACGGGAGGTCCAACGAAATCTATTTTAACATTTTTCTGGCTTATTCTGCCTGCAACTAAATCAAGGGCAGCTTGTACTATTTCTTTGAGCAAAACGTCCGATTTAGGTTCCTCTTTTCTCCCTATCCTCGACAATGCAAGAAGTTCGTCAAGTAGGTTACCCATTTTGTCGGCAGCATTCTTAATATATTCCATGTCTTTGTCTTGCGCAGTTTTGTCGCCGCTTTCAATATCTTCTTTTAAATAGGAGGCAAAAGCTTTAATTGTAACCAGTGGACTTTTAAGATCGTGAGAAATGGTATAAATGAATCTTGTTAACTCCTCATTTTTCTGGTTGATTTCCTGTTCGTTCAATTTTTGTTCGGTAATATCTTCGAAAACAGTCGCAAAGTGATTTTTTTGAGGTGAAATTACGTTAATAAGAAAGTGTTTATTTATTTCGGAGAAAAATGTTTCAAATCTATATGGTTGTTGTGTTTGTGCTACTTTTAGGTATTCTTTAAAATAGGGTGGTTCTGTAGTTCCGTATAGCTCTGTGCTCAATGCTCCAATAGCCTTTTCGGAATCAATTCCCCAATTATTTTTAAATGCGGGGTTGAAATCGATGATTCGATAATTAACGGGCTTATTATTTTCGAAAATTATTTCATGAAGTGCAACGCCTTCTGTAATATTTTCAAACAGCGATCTGAATTTTTCTTCGCTTTCCCGTAAAGCTTCTTCAGCTATTTTACGTGCTGTTATGTCCTCAATGGTTCGAACGGTACGTATATGGCGTCCCTGTAAATCACGAACAGCTGAAACGGACACATGCACCCATAAATATGAACCATCGCTTTTGATATACCGTTTTTCAAAATCAAACATATCCAGTTCTCCGTTGTGGAGCTTCAGAATTATCTCCTGACTATGAGGAAGATCTTCAGGTGCTGTAATTTCATAGACCGCCTTTCCCAACAATTCTTCGCGCGTATACCCCAAAATTTTGCAAATACGATTGTTCACTGCAATAAATCGATCTTCCCGGTCCACTTCTACAATGCCAATAGCGGCATTATCAAATATAGCCTGTAAACGTTGCTCGCTCTCCCGCAGGGCTTCTTCGATTTTTCGTTGTCCGGTAACGTCCGAATTGCTGCCTGATAGCTTCATAATAGAAACGCATTAGTAGACCAGAATATAACAGGTTTTTTTTGATATTGTTCATGCGATAATTACTCATTAACAAAACGCAACCATTTCGGTTTTTTGACATCTTTATAAAAAGACCGGCTATCATTAATCATTAAATGAATTATAACTAAATCTGGCTACTATGAAAATGAAGTTTACGTTTCTTATTTTTTTTCTGTTTTCTGTTAGTGCTTTATGGGCTCAGGAGGTACGACAAAAGTATATAGGCATCGAAACAGGATTCACTTCCATTGAAAGCGAAATGTCCAATATGGATTTTGTGAGAGGGGATATTCCTTCTTATCCTTCAGAGTATTCAACTAATTCAACCAGTAATCTTACAAGTTTAAGCGCCAAAAATTTTATAGGTGTAAAATTTGAAATTTTTTCCTTAAATGACCGGTTTGGTTTGTTCGGCGGCTTACGGTATTCGCGTATGTATAGTAGCATTGGTAAGAATAGCTATTGGGGAAGCAACACCAATTTTTTTTATTGGTTATACCGTGAAGAAGGGGTGAATACGGAATACTTAAAAGTAAAAGAAATCGATCAAAAATCAGACTATATTGGAATTCCAGTGGAATTACGTTTCTTTCCTGGTAGACGGCCTCACCTTTTTCGTATGTTTTTTAAACTGGGAGCGGAAATAAATTATTGCATACAAACACAACATGATATTGTTTTTTATGATGAAGCAATGAATCCATACAAAAAAGAGTTAATTGCACAATTAGCACAACCTAAAAATTTTTATTCCGCACTATATGGGGGAGCAGGTATAAGGATCGGAAGAGATTTAAAACCTTCGGTAAGCATTGAAGTATGTACACCATATTTGTTTTTAACCTCGAAATCAGCCGGAATGGTAAATCCAATATTCGGTGGCGGGTTGCAATTGAATATTCAAATACCAATTAAATCAAAAGTAAAATGAAAAATCAACTATTCATCTTAGTAATATTCCTCTTAGTTTTTGCCGGATGCAAAAAAGAAAATGAACTTAAAAAATCAGTGTTTATAAACGATCCCGAACTTACTGATTTACCTGCATATTCCGAGTGGGGATACAATACTTTTGGGGCTTATTACGATAGAGAAGTATTTGTTTCAAATGATCAAGAGGTGCCTGCAAAAGTTGTGGTATCCAACAATACCATGTCTTTTATATTAACCGGTCAAAAAGGAGGAACTGATGGAGGATCAGGTTATTACCCGGAAATGACCATGACCTTTACGTTGACTGATTTTTTACCTTCGCAATATTCAGATCTTACCGTATTCAATGACACTACCCTTGATTTAAAGAATCCATTATATCAGGTTGCGATATCTGTTGATAATGTGAATTATGCAGTTAGTATTCTCAGTGGAGAACTTATATTTAAACGAGCTCAGAATCTTACGGTCGACAAAAAACCTGTTGAGGTAATTCTTTCAGGATATTTTGATTTTAAAGCTTTAATTAACGATACACCAGTAACCATTTCCGATGGTAGGTTTGATGTTGGTATCAGTCCCGATAATTTTTATATAAAATAGTTAAAGGGAATCAGTAAAAATCATCAACAAAATAAATACTTATGAAAAAAATCATTTCAGTTTATATATTTATATTCCTCGTCCATTATTCATTTGGACAAGAAATAGCTACATTGCTTAAATTGCATGATGTGTCTGTTTCACTGGGTATTATAAATAGTGTTTCCGTTGATACGATTGCCATTAAAGCGCGACCGGAAAAAATAAATGGCAGAATATCGGAACAACAGCTATTTTTATTAAGAGCATCAGAGTCTTATAGTGCAAAGGATTTTGAAAATGCCGGTTATTATGTTAAAAAAGTAGTTTTATTATTTAAAAATAACGATTTGAATAATTTGAAATATGTAATAATGGTGGGAAGTTATGCCAATTTAAAGGATGCCAGAGAAACCGCTAAATATTTTTATATTGTGAATAGAACCAGACGTTTGGACCCGGAAAACCTAAAAATTATCAGAAAAGAAATTAGAAATAACTTTACCAGGGATATTTTTGAGCAAGCGCTTTCAACTTTTTATTATTATCATGAAAGGCTGAGAATTATTGATGAAATAAAGTTTGATAAATAAAATTTAAAAAGTTGGAAGTGACTAACCGCAGATTTACACAAATTCGCTCAGATTAAATATCTGTGCTAATCTGAGTCATCTGTGGTGTGAGATAAAATCGTTTTGAGAAAATACTATTAAGCGTTTACTTCTTAAATGCATATGGACACTATTAAAGCCGTATTTAACAAATACAGTAATCACCCCCTATATTATCTTGGATTTATATCATAAAATGTTTATGTTTGAAGGACAAAGTTTAAACCATGAACACAACGATAGACAAATCCAAAGAACTTAATGCTTCCATTGTTCTCATCAATGATAAGCTTCACTTTAATGGTCTGGTTGAAAATAATGCTCCAGTTTCTATTGATTATGTTGCTCCTTTGGGAGACGATTCAGGTTACACCTCATTAGAGTTGTTGCTGTTAAGTTTGTCGTCTTGCATAGGAAGTGCAGTCCTTACCTTTTTACGTAAAATGCGAAAAAATATAACGGGGCTTGAGATTCTTTCCAAAGGAATCAGAAGAAGTGAACACCCAACCGGTTTCGAGACCATTTATTTAGAAATTAATCTGAAATCCTCCGATACTACGGCGGATGATTTAACGAAAGTATTAAAACTTTCAGAAGACACATACTGTCCCATTTGGGCCATGATTAAAGGTAATGTTGAAGTTGTGGTTACTCCGCACATTATAACATAAATCTTATATTTTCATTTAAGGATTCATTTGGAAATTTTAAGTTATTAGATGCTAAAAGCCCCGTTTTTAATACCTGTCCGACTCCTGGCGGAGGGTTTGGGGTTGAAACCATAAGTAGTACGTTCTTCGCAATCCTTTTTAATGTCGTCCTTATGCAAGTGAAGGTGTTTTATACTGCTAAAACGAGATTGTCTCAAAAGTCGAATTACTTGTTTCACGTAAAGCACGCCAAGAAAGCGCTAAGATCGCAAAGAGTTAAAATACTAGAAGTTATCTTTGCGGTCTTTGCGAAAAACTTTGCGACCTTTGCGTGAAAGTTGATTTTTTAGACACCCTCTTCAAAATTCTTTTTCTTTCTTAATCCCATTTTAACAACATCTTAATTTGACCTTAATTCACTGCCGATCTAAGTTACATATATTTGATTAATGAAATTTTATTAGTTCTAACCCTAAATAATATCTATCATGAAAGCGTATATATATAATATGGTTTGTCCGGCGTGTAAGTTCTTTGTGAAATCGGAATTGGATGTGTTAGGTATTGAATATACCACCATTGAGTCAGGATTTATCGACCTTCCCGGTAAAATTAATGAAGAACAGATGGAACTGCTGGCAAATGCTTTAAAACCGTACAGACTTGAATTGGTGAATACAAATAGAATACTCAAGAAAATTAATATAGCTACCCGCGAATTTGTGGAAAGCCCTGAACTGGAAGCAAAAATTAAATGGTCCGATTACCTTAGCCAAAAGATTCAGAAAAATTTTCTATTCCTCGACATGCTTTTTACGCATGAAACCGGTACCACGCTTGAAAAATACTTAAAAGCAAAAAAGGTTTACCGTGCTATTGAATTATTGGTTTACTATAAACTTAATCTTACGGAAATTACTTATCAACTTAATTACAGAAGTATTTCAACCTTGTCCAGCCAATTCAAAACCATTACAGGAATGACTCCGCTGAAATACAAAAACCAAATTGAGTTAAAACAGGAATATCGCCGGGGGAATTAGGACATCGGTTCGCTCAGACGTAAACAGGTGAGCAGTTTCATCATGAGCGGGTTATTGAAACTATTAATATAAACCCATAAAACTATCATATCATGAAGGTATTCATATGTAATGTGACTAGCTCCGTTTCTAAATCATTTGTAAAAAGTGAACTGGAAAGGTTGGGAATTGATTATACATCTATAGAAGGCGGCATTATTGAGCTTCCAGATCATATTGAAAATGATAAACTGGAAATAGTAAAGGTTGCCATGCACCCTTATGGTTTTGAATTGTTTGATACCAGACCTGTTGAAATAGTTCCGTGTGGATTTCGTGGGGGTCCTATTTTTTCGATGGAAGCTTTACCTTGGTAAACCAAAATTCCTCAATGAAACGGATTGCTTTAATAAACTGTCGATATTTGACCACCATTGCAATCAACAATGTTTTTACTGATGGAAAGCCCGAT
>CAYZNC010000235.1:0-10627 GCA_964478555.1 uncultured Bacteroidales bacterium
TCATCGTCAAGAGCAATCTCTAATTTACCAAAAAAGTTTTTCCATAAAGTCAATAATTTTTTCTCCAGAGGATTTAATGAATCATCGCCAGATTCATAAAGCATATCATCAGGTTTGGTATTCATTAATTCAGGCTCTTGACCTTCTTCTGGAATAATTTCTTTTTTGTAAACCCACTTTTCAAGTCTTTTATGCAGGTCCGCTTTTGACACAATAACCTGAGGTAATTCTTTAAAAGCTAACGCATAACAGAGAACTTCCAATATTTCTATTTTATCTAAAGCGTGATCTATTTTTTGATCAAAATTAAAACCATCGATATTCACACTTATCCAATTTTTTAATTCTCCTTCTCCCCTGTAAGAATTGATATAATAATCCATAAAGATATTAGCTGGCCCATAAGCGCCAAATCCTATTCCTCCTAATATGGGAGACAGGGAAGACGTTAACAGACAGAAGTCCAACTCCTTATTACCCATAACTTCTTTCAACACTTGCAATCCCTTAATTTTTGGAGCAAACTGAATTTCAAAATCTTTCTTTTCAAGTTCGCTAATTGGATTTAAGGACCTTCCTGTAACAATGCCTGCTGCATGAAAAATGCCACAAACAGGGCCAAATTTCCTTTCTGCAATCAATACACTATTAATCATTTTTTCTTTATCTTCTATATTGCAATCAAGATAAAGAATTTCTCCAGGTTCTTTTTCAAGTAACCGAAGCTTTTGGATCTTATCTTTCACACTTTCACTTGCTGTTGAACTTTCAAGGCATTTGTCCCATTGATCACGTAATGGTATTTTAGTGCGACCCAAAAGTATTACTTTTGCTTGTTGAGTCTCTAATAAAAATTTTGATATGAGAAATCCAAAAGAGCCTAATCCTCCGGTAATTAAATAAACTCCCCCAACCTTGAAGGGTTGAAAAGATGTATCGCTTATTGTTTGAATTCTATCATATATTAGTTCCCATCTTCGTGCTTGTCTAAATGAAATAGTCTTTCCGGTTTCTTTAGCTTGTATCTCTTTATTTAAATCATCTATTAGAGTACTCTTTATTTCTTCGGACAAGCTTATATCAATGTGACTTGTAATAATTTGGTATTCTTGAGATATTACTTTTAGTAATCCAACAGCCAATGATTTGACACTTGCAATCTTCTCTTTCCCTGCAATATGGTGAAGATCATTGGTTAATAGAACTATTTGTCGTCTGGAGATCCCTTCCTGGGTATGAAAAGATTTCGCGATTTCCAATAAACTATAGAAAAAAATTTGGCAAGATTGCTCAGAAAAATCAGATGCTTCTTGTTTTGTAACCCCCCAACCATGAATTATACAGTCAGGCAATAAGGCGTACTTTGAAAGTCGCAAAAATAATTCCTTGTATCCTTCTTCCTGCGCAGGATTAATTTCATATAAGACAGAAGATTTTTCTTGAAAGAAAGAGCCAATTCTCACACAAACAATCTTTTCTCCTTTTTCTTTATACTTTTCTATCAGGGCATCACTAATTCCGCAATCATCAGCGAAAACCAACTTACAATCACTATTATTATTTGTTGAACTGTTAAAAACGAGAGGAGATAGCTTCCACGAAGGTAAATAAAACCATTTTGATATATCTTGATTATCCAATATTTGATCTTTTGACATCATCTGCGATATCATTTTAAATGCATCTACATTCGCAGGATATTTTATTTTGTCGAAGGAATAGGTTGGAAGTGAAATTTTTCTTCGGGATTCATTTGCATAAAAATCATCCCACCTCGGTTCAACCCCATTAATCCATAATTTACCAAGTGCTGACAATAGGTAATTTAGATCGTTACCTTCGGCATCATTGTGTCTTACCAAGCTAATAACTTTATGCCCCTCTTTTCTTAATTTATTTGAACGCACAAACACACTTAATTCAACTCCTGGCCCAACTTCAACAAATATTACATGATCATTTTGTAAAAGCACATTTATTCCATCAAAGAACCTAACTGTTTGACGAAGATGATTAACCCAATAATCGGGTGTTAATATTTCGGAATCTGTTACTTGTTTTCCAGTAAGATTAGAGATAAAAGGGATTTGTGGCTTATTTATTTTTACACTTTTGACTACTTTTCCAAATTCTTCCAAAATCTCATCCATAATAAAGGAATGATAAGCGTTGGAATTAGGAATTATCTTGCACGACAATCCTTTATTATCAGCTAATGATTTAAATGCTGAAATGGATTCATCACTCCCTGATACCACACATAATTCAGAGCTATTTATAGTGGCTATTGAAATATCTTTACGTTTACCTATCAATTCATTTAAATCATTTTCAGAGATCGAAATGCCCAACATTTTCCCTTTTGATACTTTTTGCATCAGTTCTCCTCTTTTGGTAATAAGGTAAAGAGCGTCTTCTAATGAAAATAAACCACTGATACATGCAGCAACATACTCGCCAAAACTATGGCCGATCATAATGTCAGGATTCACACCCCAGTTCATTAATAACCGGGCTAAGGAGTACTCTATTATGAATAATAATGGCTGCGAAAACTCCGTATTATTTATTTTACTTGAGTCCTCCGATTCGTTATTTGTAAATAAAATAGACTTTAAATCTTTATTGAAATTTAGTTTTACTATGCTAAAACAGTTATCAACTTCTTTCCTAAATAAATCTTCTTTTTCATAAAGATCATAACACATATTTACGTATTGGGATCCTTGTCCTGAAAACATAAATACAACCTTCTGCTGACTTGTCTCTTTCAAGGGTGGTGATTTTTTCTTCAAATTTATAGAAGACAATAAGTCAATAGCTTCATTTTGATCTCTGCATACGATGTGTTTTCTGTATTGGAATGGAGTCCGGCCAATCTGCAATGTATACGCTATGTCAGAAAGTTTAATATCTTTGTTTTCCTTCAGAAAATTTTTCAATTCTTCAATATTTCTTTCAAGCGCTGTTTTTGTTTTTGCAGATACAACCAGAAGCTGAAAGTCCCGACTTTCGGAAGAAGGCTCCCTCGCTGGGGCCTCTTCTAAAACGATGTGTACATTAGTACCACCCATACCAAATGAACTTACACCTGCTCTCAAGGGATATTTTTCATTTTCCCAATCCTTAAGTTTTGTGTTTACATAAAATGGGGTATCCTTAAAATTAATTTTCGTATTTGGAGTTTTAAAATGTAAGCTGGGAGGCAACTGCCTATTTTTCAATGATAATGCTGCTTTGATCAACCCCGCAACTCCAGCTGCCGCATCAAGATGACCGACATTCGTTTTTACTGAACCTAGGGCACAGTATTTTTCACTGCTTTTACCAAAAGCCCGGTTTAATGCTTCCACTTCGATAGGATCACCTAACTCCGTTGCTGTTCCATGAGCTTCTATTAAACCTATACTTTCCGGTTCTATTTTCGCCCATTTCTGAGCCATCATTATTACTTCTGTTTGACCATCAATTGAGGGTGCAGCAAATCCTACTTTATCCTTACCATCGTTATTAATGCCACTCCCTCGTATGATAGCCCATATATTGTCTCCATCCTTAAGCGCGTTTTTAAGTGTTTTTAATATAACCACACCGGCACCTTCACCACCAACTGTGCCACTTGCATCAGCATCGAAAGTACGACAATGTCCATCGCGGGAATGAGTCATTCCTTCCACGTACAGATAACCTTTTTTCGATTCATTATTTACACTAACACCTCCGGCAATAGCAACATTACATTCGGCCAAAAGTAAACTTTTACATGCTTGCTGAACTGCTACCAATGAAGAGGAACATGCTGTATCCATTATTATAGAAGGCCCACGCAGGTCAAGACAGTAAGATATTCTGGTGGCGAGAAACCTTGCGTTATTCAATTGTGAAGCTGTATAATTATCTACATAACCTTTTCTATTTACTAATTCCGAATAAACAACCCAATTAATGTCGGTAGAGGCTCCTGCAAAGACTCCTATCTTATTTTTGCTATTATTTAAATTGCATGCTGCATCTTCTAATGCTTTCCATAGGCATTCATGGAAAATCCTCATTTGAGGATCCATAAGTTTGGCTTCATCTGGCCTATAATTAAAAAATGAGGAATCAAAATACTCCTTGTTTTCTATAAATCCATTAGCTTTTACGTAAAAAGGGTTATGTAAAACATTTTGATCCTCCCCCTCTTTTCTAAGTTCTTCATCGGTAAAAAAACCTATTGATTCTACCCCATTTTTAAGGTTATTCCAGAAGCTTTTTATATCGTCGGCCCCGGGGAATTTCACCGACATCCCAATAATGGCTATTTCTAAACCTGTATATTGTCTCATTATTATTTAAATTTTCCCTTGCTACCGTAATTTTTGAAAGCAGTCAGTTTTCATTTTTAAATTTCCATGTATATATTCTCAAAAAGCTCTTAATTAATACTTCCCTCAAACAAGCTCATGGTTTCATTTGCTTCTAACATTGCTTCATCAAGCTTATCTGCAATTTTCTTAATCTCTGTGTCACCCTTTGTAATATATTCTTCAATGCTATTTATTGAGGGCAGCCTAAACATGTTGGCTACTGAAATATTACAATTAAATTTATCGTTTATCATCCTGTTGAGCTTTATAATATTGATAGAGTTGCCTCCTAACTCAAAAAAATTAGAATAAATACTTATCTTACTTTGATCTATTTTTAATACCTGAGACCATATATCGACAAGTTTTTTTTCTATATCATTAGTTGCCGCCACATAATTATATCCCTCCTGAATATCCAAACCTGGCAATGCTTTTAGGTTTATTTTCCCATTAGAAGTTAAGGGTATGCTCATTAGATGTAAGTAATAAACCGGTACCATATAATCGGGCAACTTCTGCGACAAATAACTTCTGCACTCAGCTTCATCAATTACCTCTTTTGATACATAATATGCAATCAGGTATTTCTCCCCTTCCTTTTCGTTGACAAGAACTACTGAATCTTGTATTTTCTCATGGGTGTTTAAGTGGTTCTCAATTTCGCCTAATTCAATTCTAAAACCTCTTATCTTTACCTGTTTATCTATTCTACCCAGGAATTCTATGTTGCCGTCCGGCAACCATTTTGCCAAATCGCCTGTTCGATACATCAACTCTCCCGGTATATACGGATTTTCTGTTAACTTCTCTTTAGTGAGAAATTCGTTATTCAAATACCCCAGGGTTATCCCATCACCGGAAACACATAACTCGCCGGGTACATTAATGGGCTGTAATTCATTATTCAAACCCAATATCAATACAATAGAATTGATTATTGGTTTCCCTATAGAAATATTGGCCGGTATCAGATCCTTGATAATGTTCATGGTAGTGCAAACCGAATATTCAGTTGGCCCATATGCATTAATAAACCTCCTTCCCGGTTTCCATACTTTTATAATTTCCGAATCACAGGATTCACCGGCGGATACTATTGTTTTTAAATGATCCAGATTTTCATTTGACAGAAATCTTAAAATTGTTGGTGGAAGTGTAGCAACATTAATATTTTGATTTTTCATCACATCATATAAATCATCTATGGAAAAATCAGCATCTCTGTTAAAAATTACAAGTGTGGCGCCAGAGCCAAGGCTGGTAAATATTTCCGACACAGATGCATCAAACCCTAATGAAGCGAATTGGAGTACCCGATCACCCTTTTTTATATCAAAGCTTTCAATTTGGGCTTTGACCAAATTGTATAACCCCTTATGGGCAATGATTACACCCTTGGGTTTTCCTGTTGAGCCTGAAGTGTAAATAACATAAGCCATGTCACTAATACCTGGCAGTTCATTTAGGTTTTCTTTTGATTGATTTGAAATTATTTCAAGTAATTTTTCCTGAGTCAAAATCATGCCTTTCGAATTTAAGTCCGAAATTCCCGTATTGGGTTCGTCCAGATTGTCTATGATTTCTTCTCTGTATTTTTTATTAATAATCAGTGCCTTAGGCTTACTTTCATGGATAATAGAAAGAATCCTGCTAATTGGCAATTTTGGGTCGATCGGCATGTAAGCTCCTGATAATTTTAAAATTGCCAAAATATGAATGATTGTTTCTGCTGAACCATTCGAAAAAATACCTACAATATCATTACGGGAAACTCCTTTCATTTTTAATTCTTTTGCCAACTGATCTGACTTTTGATCCAAAGCAAAGTAACTTAGATCTGTAAATAATTTTTCATTCCCATAAATTTTAGCTTCACCTTTATCATTAAATATTTTTCTGTAAAAATTATTCTGCCTGAACTCTTTGGCAAAATGTGGAAGGTCATAATCAAAATCTATTCTTTCATTATTATTTTTAACCAGGCAACCTTTAATTCTAAAATCAGGATTTACACCATTAGCACATAAATCCCTTTGTATTTCTGCTTCAACCTTATCGCCTTTTTTTACTCTAATGCCAGGATAAAAGACCGGAACAAAGACTGGCAGCCAACAATATTCATGATCAATAATATCTAACACTTCATCTTGGGTTGAAATTAAATTTAACCAAACAAGGAAGCCTTGAATATTGTCTTCTCTTTTTATTTCAAATTTGACATGGTGAACGCTTTTTTCTGTTACTTTTTCCTGTGTGAAATCTAGGTTTTCGAATATTTGTTCATCAGATAACAAATATTGTTTCGAAAAATTTCTCAGACATAATCGTATATCAGACTTTTTACCTAACGATTGAAATACTTTTTCCACATAATGATTTGCTATTTCCGAAAATTTAGGTGCATCGACAAAGTAATCAGGAAGACTGATGGGAGCTATCTTAGTAATATTCTTAGAGGGTATCATGATTCCCGAATCTTTTAAGAATCTTCGGGCATTGTTTAAGATTACAGCCGCACCTTCACAGCCTCCGATTGGGCCAACTAACTCTGATAAACAAATGTCTGCCTTTTCAGGTAAGATAACCTTTGTTGCATCTCCTAGTATCAAATGAATCTTATGGTCCAATTGAGATTCGCTTAAAAATTGTTTCGCCTTATTATACGTATCCTCAAGTATTTCAATTGCATATACTTTTTCAGCACCAGCCTCAATACAAAGTCTCGCAAGTATAGCGTTTGGTCCGGTTCCGATCTCAACTACCACCTTCCCCTTTACATTGTTCCTGATATCATTTTCATACCATATATTTCTTTTTTTATCGTTTGTCATTGCATGATACAATAACTCATCGTAAATAAAATATTCCGCAACGGATGGCCACAATTCCAAAGGATTTTTTATTTCGCTCCTCACTGCAACTGAATCACGTGATTTTTTCACTTGCTCCTGAAACAGGTTTATAACAGTTTCATTTATCGGATAATCTCTTTTGGGACTATTAAAATCAAACAGTATTTGATGTCTCTCTTCTTCCGTGATAATTTCAATTTCAGAGATTTTCTTGTGTACATTTAAAATTACAGTCGATACAACCTTTTTAAAATAGGAGATAAATCTTAATATAGTATCTCTCCTAAACAGTTCGCTGGAATATTCAAAATTTAATAGCAGTTTTTTATTCTTTTCGTACGCAGTTAGAGTAAAATCGAATTTTGCTATAGCATATTCCCTTTTATATGGCTTCAGGATCAGATCGGGAATTTTAAATTCAGTTTCCTCAAAATTTACGAATGCAAATACTACATCAAACAATGGGTTTCGATTGGTGTTCCTTTCTACTTTCAATACATCCACTAGTGCATCGTATTGATATGCCTGATTATCAAAGCATGCAATTGTTTTTGATTTTACCTCTGATAAAAATTCTTTGAAACTTAATGTACCTTTAGGATAGTTTCGTAACGAAAGAGTATTTACAAACATTCCAATCATATTTTCTAAGTCTGCATGTTGTCTGCCTGCCACACCTGTGCCAACTACGATGTCTTCCTGATTACTAAGCTTCCTTAATAAAATATAATAAATGGATATTAAAACCATGAACATGGTTGTATTTTCACTTTCTGCTATTGATTTTAATTTGTCCGTTTCCTCATTGTCTATTTCAAAGTCCACAACGCTTCCTTTATAGTTTTTTACGGAAGGTCTTGGAAAGTCCGTCGGTAAATCAAGTGTAGTTATCTCTTCAGCAAATTCATTTATCCAAAAAATTTTTCGTTTATCATTATCCTCTGGCTGTCCTTCCGTTTGTTGCCATTCTGCATAATCTTTATATTGTAAATCCAGT
The DNA here is from genome assembly GCA_964478555.1 of uncultured Bacteroidales bacterium. Lineage (GTDB taxonomy): Bacteria > Bacteroidota > Bacteroidia > Bacteroidales > JAAUTT01 > JAAUTT01. The sequence goes on from CAYZNC010000235.1 coordinate 8,202, forward strand.
TCGGGAAGTTCTCCGTTACTATATAACACCATGAATTCTTTAATCAAAATCCCCTGAGATACTCCATCCGTAATAATATGGTGCATATCAACCATTAAAATGTGCTCACAAGGAGCAATTTTGATTAAACCTACCCTTATCAAAGAGCCGCAATTCAATTCAAATGGTCTTATAAATTTTTCAATAATTGACTGTGCTTCTTGTGTGCCTGATTCAAAATATTCGATTTCAAAAAATATTTGTTCTGAAATTTTCTGTAAAACTTCATCATTTATTACTTCGAATGAAGTACGCAAACTTTCATGGCGGGCAATGAGTTTTTTAAATGCTGTGGTTAACTTCTCTCTATCCAGATCACCTTCAAGTTTGATAATTTGGGGCATATTATAAGCCAGGGATGTTTTATTTAATTCATAGAGAAAGTACATACGCGATTGGACTGAAGAGAGTTTATAGTGCTCTTTTTTAATCGCCCGGCTTATTTTATCAAAATTCTTATTAACTGACTTAAAGAACTCTAAGATTTCTATTTTCCTTGCTTTAATACTATTAAGCATTTCCTCTGTTAGTTCTTTTTTCGGAGCCTTAATTTTAAGATTATCGCCATCAGATGTTATAATAATATTGTAATTCTTTCTTAAACTTGTAATAAATTCATCTGTCTTCATATCAGTACTTTAATAATTTCAATATTTTCTTCCGCCATATCATTTAATTGCTTTATGGTGATAATGTAATCCGATAAGTTTTCTATGCTTTGTTTATTAAAAATTTCTTTTAATGGAACCTCTACATTCAGATTTTTTCTTATTTTATTTACCAGGATTGTAGCTTTTAATGAGTGACCTCCCAGTTCAAAAAAACTTCTATTTACACTTATCAGGTCTTTGTCTATTTTTAATATCTCTGACCATATCTCGACTAGTTTAACTTCTATTTCATTTGTGGGGGTTATGTATTCACCTTCAATCTCCCAATCAGGTAAGGCTTTTTTATCTATTTTGCCGTTGGAAGTCAACGGCAGTTTTTCTAAGTGAACATAATAAAACGGAACCATAAAATCGGGCAACTTCCTTGATAAATAACCTCTTAATTCACCCGATCCTATTTCTTTTTCTGACATGTAATATGCCACCAGATGTTTGTCTCCATCCTTTTCTTTGGCATATACTACCGCCGCTTTGATTTTGTTATGCGTTAATAAATGACTTTCTATTTCTCCTAATTCTATTCTGAATCCTCTTATTTTTACCTGATTATCGACCCTGCCTAAAAATTCAATATTACCGTCGGGTAGCCATTGGGCAAGGTCACCGGTTTTATACATTCGCCTATTTAGGACAAATGGATTATCAATAAACTTTTCTTTTGTGAGTGCCTCATTGTGTATGTATCCCCGAGTTAATCCTACCCCACCGATATAAAGTTCACCTTTAACTCCTATAGGCAGTAGCTGCATGTCCTTGCCAAGTATGTATATTTGTGTATTATTGATAGGTTTACCTATTGGAACTTTTCCTGATAACTTTTTGTTGATCAGGTATTCAATAGATGTGATGGTCGTTTCTGTCGGACCATATTTGTTGAAAAATTTATAATTGTCCCAATATCTATCAGCCAGTTTAATCTTACACTCCTCTCCTCCAGATACTATTCTTTTTAAATTATTTTGATTATACAATTCAATGCTTTCTAAAAATGAAGGCGTTGCATGAAGATGCGTAACATCATGTTTAGTTATGTAGTTATTGAACTTAGCATTGTTGGTCACTATTTCCCTATTTATTAATACTAGCGCAGAACCACTTAATAATGCTAGCCCGATTTGTTCAACTGAGGGATCAAAACATATTGAAGAAAATTGAAGTATCCGGTCATCCTCAACAATGCCAAATGCATCTTTTTGGGAGTACAGAAGATTTATTACCGATTGGTGCTCCACCATCACACCCTTGGGTTTGCCCGTTGAACCGGAGGTGTATATCACATAGGCTAAATGATTACTGCTTAGCTTAACTTCCGATGCTTTAGCCTGTTGAAGATCAATGTCAGAGGATACCTTATCCAGATCTACTATGCCCAAATCAATATTGAGTGCGTTTTGTAGAAATTTGCCTCTTGTGATCAGTACTCGTAATTGTGAGTCTTCGATAATTGAATTGATCCGTTCTGCGGGATATGTTGGATCTATCGGTACGTATGCGCCTCCCGCCTTTAATACTCCAAGTATGGATGGAATCAGGTACTGATCCCGTTCCAACATTAATCCCACCAAATCCTCAACTTTAATACCTTCTGTTTTTTGAAGATAAGATGCTATCTTATCCGATTTGTGGTTAAGTTCTCCGTAACTAATGACGGTGTCTTCATAAATAACTGCAATCTTATCCGGGGTCTTCTTTACCTGTTCCTCAAACAGATCAACG